>JAYVCH010000288.1:0-2958 GCA_043750055.1 Fibrobacteria bacterium | reverse complement strand
TCGAATTTTGGCAATGGAATCTTATTCCATTCTCGAAGTGGCGCTGAAACATAATTGACACGAAAATTCTCAAACTCCACTTGTGACGATGCTTCTTTTAGGCCCACAACATCATGACCGAGATCCAAAATCACCAGTTTTCGTTGCATTTGCCGGATGGCACTTTGCCTTCTTTTCTCGACCGGAAGGTGCACGATAAAAACCGATCCTTTATGGCGAGTCGATTCGACAAATAATTTTCCACCATGGAGTTCTACGAAAGATTTACTGATGGCCAAACCCAGACCATGTCCTTTTCCCACCACATTACTGGCTTCACCGGTTTGGAATTTTTCAAAAATAGCTTCGAGATCAGCCGCCGCGATTCCCGGACCCGTGTCTTGAATGGACAAAGCCAGATAGTTTTCCGATAGTTGGGAGCGAACGACGATTTTCCCATTTGCCTTCGTGAATTTAATCGCATTACCAAGGATATTGGACAAGACTCTGCTAACTTTTTGAACATCTAAATACATTTCTGGAATCGGGACCAATTCGGATTGAACCGTTAAATTTTTGGCCGATGCCAAGCCTTGCAAGGACTGAATCGCCAAATCGACTTCCTTATTAAAATCCACTTTTTCCAATTTCAACTGGAATTTTCCAGAACCAATTTTAGCGGAATCAAGCAAGTCGGTAACCATGTCAATTAGGAATTGGCAATTGCGGTGGATAGTGCGAATGGGCTCAAGCTGACTGGCCTGAAGATTTCCAAGCACGCCTTCCATGAGTAGTTCCGCATAACAGATCATCGCGGCCAAAGGGGAGCGTAAATCATGAACAGCCATGTGAAGAAAATCATTTTGATGTTTAAGGTTCGCCCCTTGTGCCTCCACCCTATTCCTGAGTCGACGATTGACGATTTGTTGAGTTAGCACCTTGGATTTTGAAGCCAACAAGCCCTGCAGGCGAATACGCACGGATGGCATAGAATCTTTGCCTTCCGCCACCATGGAATAACCCATTTCAAAAAGCTCGACTTTTTCCTCCAAAGGCATGGTGTCGGGTGTTAAAGCCACGGAGCTGGAAAGCACGTACAAGATATCGGCGCCCGGCGCCAACTGCCCTGGAAAATCTTTAGCCATCCTAGCATCAACCAGACAAACCTGACTTAAATTTCCGCCAGGTACGGTGCCCGGGTCCGCAAAGGGAAATGTGTCCAAGGCCTTGCGATAATGCATTTCCCAAGCCACATCTCGAGTGACTATTAAGAGTTTAGGGGGTTCAACTCCTCCACTGTACACTATGGTCTTTCCTTAAACTGATTGGACAGCACATAACTGCTATTCCGTTGGGTCTTGTAATTTATATTCGTGAAGTTTATTTCGAAGGGTACGAATGCTGATATTTAGCATCTCCGCCGCTTTTGTCCGATTGTCACCGCATGCTTCCAAAGTTTTGATGATAAGTAAACGCTCCGCCTCCGCCACGCTCATCCCCGCGGTTAATCCATTCTCCGCAGCAACCACTTTATGTCCAGGGCCATCTAATCGTAAATGTTCGATTCCTATATCCTGATTTTTGGCGAAAACGACGGCGCGTTGGATGACATTTTCAAGCTCCCGAATATTTCCTGGCCAGGAATGGGTTTTGATTCGGGTCATTGCCTCCGGTTTAATCCCTGAAACCGTAAACCCATTTTCCTTATTGTATTTAGCAATGAAGTGCAAGGAAAGGGCTTCGAGATCGGCCATGCGTTCGCGCAAGGGTGGAACTTCAAGGGGAATTACATTGAGACGATAGTACAAATCCTCGCGGAAGTTCCCTTTCTTCACTTCTTCCTGCAGTATTCGATTGGTAGTGCAGACAATGCGAACATCGATGGCGACCTCGTCACTGCCTCCAATTTTGGTAATTTCCCTCTCCTGAAGCACTCGCAACAATTTGGCTTGCGCATACATTGGCATTTCTCCGATTTCATCTAGCAGCAGGGTTCCCCCATTCGCCAGTTCGAATTTGCCAACGCGGGTTTTTATCGCACCCGTATAGGCGCCTTTTTCATGACCGAACAATTCGCTTTCAATCAGGCTTTCAGGAATGGCGGCACAATTTATTTTAACGAAAGGCAAGCCGTTGCGCCGACTTTGTGCATGGATGGCTTGCGCCAAAAGTTCTTTTCCCGTTCCTGACTCGCCCGTAATCATAACGGTGGAATTAGACCCAGCCACTTCTTCGACGGTTTTCAGGAGACCGGTTGACATGCTGGCTCCGACAATTTTGTAACGCTCGGACATAGCTTCTTTTAAGCGACGATTTTCTTTTTTGAGGCTTCCCAATTGCAATACTTGGGTCACGGTATGTTCCAGCATTTCCACTCGGAACCCTTTTTCAACATCCTTTTCTATAAAATCGACAACACCGATTTTCATAGCCTTGACCGCAGTTTCAATTGTTCCATAAGCCGTCATCAGGATAATGGTCGCGGTTGGGTCGGATGCAAGTATTTTTTCCGCCATTTCCAAACCCGTCATGTTGGGCATTTTGAAATCGGAAATGACTAGATCAAATCGGCCCTGTTCGTAAAATTCTAAGGCCTCGGGACCATTTTTAGCTGCCTTGAGTTTATGACCTAAGCGGGATAAGCTCGTTGTAATGAGATCTCGAATTAAGGATTCATCGTCAACAACAAGTATTTCAGACATGTACACTGCCCCGCGAATCTAAGCGTATTTCAAACTGAGTAGCCTCGGTGGGAACGCTGGTCACAGATATTGTACCACCATGCAGAGCCACAATGCGCTGGACAATCGCAAGCCCCAAACCCGTTCCTTGTTCTTTGGTGGTAAAAAAAGGATTGAAAATTTTGGAAATAATCTCGGGTTGAATGCCGCGGCCATCATCAATGATGGCTACGCGAAGAAAATCGGAGGCGTCGAGGTCAATTCGCAGAATAATGCGACCCTTTCCTTCTATCGATTG
>JAYVCH010000287.1:0-13152 GCA_043750055.1 Fibrobacteria bacterium | reverse complement strand
GACCTCCAAAATTAAACTCATCAAGGCCGGCACCCGGGGATTCCGAAACTTGGGTTTGTAGTTTACTTTTTGAATATGCTTCTTCCTTCCTTCCTGTACACGTGGCTCCAACTGGGCGTAACTTTGGCTATTTGGTTATTATCCTTACTCGCCGTTTTTTTGCCGCTGTCAAATACACTTTGGAAATTGTCGATTGTGGTTCAGGAGGGGGGACATTTTTTAGTCTTTCCCTGTTTACTTATCGCGTATCTTTGTTTTAGGTCCAATGCTTCGGGAATATTAGCGGGGGTTCTTTCTATCACCGCGGCCCTTCTCTTCGCCTCTCCTTTATGCCGTGCCTTGATCACGGCGCATCGGCTCGATATCCAGTTTAAACAAGGGTTTGGGGCTTCGGTCCCGTCCCTCCCGAAACCGTTTAGAGAATCTGCCATTCAATGGAAACAATTATTTTTAGGGATTCCGATTTTAAAATCCCATTCCAAAAAGTTGGTTTACCAAGTTAAGGATAAAGTCTCCTACGCCCTGGAATTTTATCCGACTACTCGCGTGAATGCGCCTTGTATCGTGGTTGTACACGGGGGCGGTTGGGACAGCGGGTCGCGCTTGGATTTGGATCTCCTTAACGAATACTTGGCTGCAAATGGATATGCAGTCGCCTCCCTTGATTATCGATTGGCGCCTGAACATATCTATCCCGCTCCGATTAAAGACTTGGATTCGGTGCTGGCCTTTTTGAAAAGAAAGGAAAAGGAATTGGGGATTGATACGTCGCGATTCGTGTTATTGGGTCGGTCCGCAGGCGCTCAAATTGCTTTACAAGCGGCTTATTTGGGGGGCAAGTCATTGGGCATCAAAGGCGTGATCTCTTATTATGGCCCTGCGGACATGGTGTATGGCTACAGCATCCCTTGTAATCCGGCAATTCTGGACTCGCGAAAAATCATGGTCGCTTATTTAGGCGCGGACTTTCCAAAGAATCCAGTGCCTTATTCGGCATCCTCACCCATCGAATATCTCACTTCGGATTCGCCCCCTACCTTATCTTTGCATGGGCATAGAGATGTCATGGTCGCCTATGAGCATACGGTTCGATTGGAGGCAAAATTATCTCGGCTCGGAGTTCCACATTTCACCGTGGATTTACCTTGGGCAACTCATGGCTTCGACTATATCTTTTCGGGTCCAGGGTCGCAACTCAGCTTATTTTATATCGAGCGATTTCTCGCTAAAGTCACCGAATAAGAAAAAGCACCACTGGCATGGCGAGTCCTAGAATCAGTTGATGTCAAAGACAGTTGTTATCTAATCAGTCTGGAAGGAGCTTGCGAGTGACGCTCACGTGGGGAGTGGTGACGGAGATAAAATAAATTCCGGCCTTTTGGATTTCAGGCAGAGTGACCTGTCCTACACCCTGCCCATGACGTTCGGCCATGGGTGAGAGTGAATTGAGATTCCACAGGGTTGGCTTTGGAATACAAGCGAGTGGAAATGGTTTCGAGCTTGGGTTCCTGGGGATGACAATTTCCGATGTATTCGAATCGGACGAGGCTCGCGGTGGCCACACTGGTTCTATAACCGGCATAATTATTCACGTAGATGGCACCCATCGGGACCGTCTTCAATGTCCAGAGGGGCATCTAGAATGACTCCGGTTACATTTTCTTGAGTAGTCACTTGTTGGCCATCCTTGGACTCACCATTTGCGGTGAAAACGGGGAAGAAATTTAATTCCGGTCGTGGTTGCAAAATTATTGGCGGAGAAAAAAGGATAGCCATAATTTCCCGGGGCCTGAGGGAGATCGTATTCTTCGGTTTTATCCACACCGGGAATAGTCGATTGCCCATGATGTAAATTTCAGGACGAGTCAGGGCTTGATTAAGTTTGAAAAGTGTTCCAGCTGGGATGGTATAATCTACCCTAATACCAAGTGGATTAAAGTCTATTTGGATGATGGGTCGCGAGGAATTAGCGTGATTGCTTTTTCCGGACAGGCTTGGACACACAGTCCGCAGGCATGGCAATCATCGGGGTTGTCGAGAACGGCTCGTTTGTTTCCATGCACTCTGGCTTTGAAGCGACCTAAAAATGAGAACTCCTTTTTTTGATGTTGGGTGAGGGGCTTCAAGACCAACACATTGTAGGGGCATGCAAGCACACAGGGGCCTTTAGCTTCACAACGTCCAGGGTTGACAAACGCGATCAAATTGCCAGGCTCGGGAGTGCATTGGTCTTGGTTCAACACCGGTTTTGCCATCAGGTCCTTTTTTTGCGTTTTCGGGTTAGAAACAGTTTACAAAAAGTCCGATAGGGTTAGGGTATCCAATTCGTTTACGACCACAACCTCGTTTTCGGGGAATAGTTTGGTTTGAGCCAGCAGGGAAACGACGAGTAAAATAAGAGGCACTACCGGGTTTAGTTTGGGTGACAACCATGTCTTGTGTTTGAAAGATTTTCATGGAAAATGGATGCCCCGGGGCTCCAGATCCAACCCTCCACAATGGAACATTATGGCCATCCGGTAATTCGCCCTATTGCAGAACCCGCACGCCAATCGCTTCACCCGCTCTATCTTATTGTTCAACCCCTCTACAACGGCATTGGTCACCTTCAGCTTCAGATAGGTTACGATATTCGCAATGCTCGAAACTCCTGCTTCCAATAGGGTGGGATGTTGACCTTGTTCCATAACCATAAATATCGCGTGCCCTTGAGAGTAGCATCGCCCGCATTTTGCAGAGCATGATGCTCCACCTTGCGCACATCATCCAGGGCTGTTAGGAAATAGCCCATCACATGAAACTTGTCGAACACGATTTTTTTCGGCCTCCTGGGATGCCCTCGCATGTCACCGTGAGGAAAGGCTCCCACATATCCATGGACCCACACCTAACCCGGAAGCACCAATTAAAGTTCCATATTCAAACCTCCGACCGCTCCTTGCATGCACAAGAAATTGATTTCAACGATATCCGCACCACCCTACAGGCGCTGTTAGCGGTGAACGACAACTGCAATTCCCTGCATACCAATGCCTATGATGAGGCCGTCACCACTCCTACGGAAGCGTCCGTTCGCCGGGCCATTGCGATTCAATTGATTATCAACCGAGAATTCGGATTAGCCAAAAATGAAAATTCTACCCAAGGAAGTTATTTCATCACCCAATTGACGCAATGCGTCGAACAGGCCGTTTTTAAAGTTTTCAAAGCATTGGATGGTCGCGGTGGGGTACTGGGCGCGATGGAAACGAATTTTCAACGGAGTCGAATCCAAGAAGAGTCCATACTTTACGAACGAAAAAAAAAGAATGGGGAATTGCCGGTGATCGGAGTGAAAGTCGCGGCGGGTAAAGACCAAAACCTTTTTGGAGCACTATTGGAAGCCGACAAATAATGTACCTTAGGACAAATTTCCGCTGTGCTTTTCCAAATCGGCCGAGCCTATCGCCGTAACTCCTGATCAAAAACTCATGTCGCTTTTTTGCCTTTTGCTAAGCCGGACAAGAATTCTTTGAGCTTTCCGGAATCCAAGGCTTTCTTTTTCTTGGGCGAATCGATGGCGTCGATAATCGCGTAAGATTCGTCGCAATACTTATCCATGAATTTCCATGTTATCTGTTGCTTTCGACCCCAAGTGACGCATACGGGACCCAATTCGGTATAGCCGCTGACATAGACATAATGTCCACCCCAGGAGCCGGGAGATGTTCCCTTACCGGTTACCACGTCCCAAGGTTTACCGGCTTGGACTTGCGCTTGTGCAGAAATCGGCAAGCTGATGCCAAGGCCCACACCCACATCCAAATAAATAGCCTGTTTCAAACCTTCATGATCGCCCCGAGGAATTTCAGTATAGGCTTGGATCTGGTAATTTTTGCCCGCCGCGGTCCATCCTTTTTTCCGCCAAAGACTGAGGGAGTCTAATACCACTAGACCTATGTCTTTTCCGCCCGATTCCTTAAAGTATTCCCGCGTGATGTCTTTATCGGTAATTTTTAATTTAAATTTATTTTCTAATAGTTCAAAGCGCAAGGTTTGATGCGCACGCCCTGCAATCACACAGCATCCGAGAGTGTCATTGGCAAACATGGGGGTAGGAATTCCGGTATGCTTCAGGTCGAAATCATATTCAAGAGGAAGTTTGGCCGGTGTTCGCAATAAAATGGCAAACATGAAATTGCGAGGATCTCGTTTAGCCGCGGCCTTACCCAGTTTAAAAATGGAGTGGGATTGGATTCCAGTTGACATAAACTCTCCTGTTCGTGTTTAGATTAGATACTCGCAATGAAGTATAAGTAACGAATTAAATTAGAATGGTCGCATTGTGTTCTTTCTTTGACCCACTCTGGACATTCTGGAAATTCTTCCCTAAATTAAAGAGGCTCCTACTTTCCGGAATGGTTATTATGTCGCAAGCGTTGTTCCGAAGCCTAGCCAAGCGTCTCACCTCTCTCAAAACCGAAGGTCTCCTCAAGGAAGAGCGACCCCTTTTTTCCCCGCAGGGTTCGGAGGTGGCTTTACATTCTGACCAATGGGTTTTGAATCTCTGTTCCAATAATTATCTCGGCCTAGCTGATGATCCTGAGTTGATTCACGCGGCCGAACAGGGATTGCGGGAATGGGGATATGGAATGGCCTCTGTCCGTTTTATCTGTGGAACTCAGGATATTCATCGTCGCCTCGAGGCTGGTCTCTCCGCTTTTCTGGGCCTGGAACAAACTATTTTATTTTCCTCCTGCTTTGACGCCAATGGCGGTATTTTTGAAGCCCTGCTCGCCGAAGAAGATGTGGTGATCAGTGATGAACTGAACCATGCGAGTATCATTGATGGCATTAGGCTCTGCAAAGCCAAACGCATGCGATATAAAAATAATGACATGGCGGATTTGGAAGCTCGATTAGTCGAATCCAAAAGCGCGCGTTATCGCCTCATCGTCACCGACGGTATTTTTTCCATGGATGGCATTATCGCCAACCTAAAAGGCGTTTGCGATTTAGCGGATAAATACGATGCGTTGGTCATGGTCGATGATTCACATGCCGTTGGAATTTTAGGTGCGGGGGGACGTGGAACGCCTGAACATTGTGGTGTAGAGGGTCGTGTGCATATTGTGACCGGCACTTTGGGCAAAGCCCTCGGTGGGGCTTCGGGTGGTTATGTGTCTGCCAGAGCCGAAATCGTGGGCTGGCTGCGTCAACGCTCTCGGCCATACCTTTTTTCCAATAGTTTAGCGCCGTCCATCGCGGCCGCGTCATTGAAGGCTTTGGAGTTGGTTGAAAGAGGCGATGACTTACGTTTGCGACTCCATGAAAACAGCGCGCGATTTCGTCGAGGCCTGTCCGAAGCAGGATTTAATCTTGTTCCCGGCGAGCATCCGATTATTCCCATCCTAATTGGCGACGCCCAGAAAGCCAAGGATTTGGCGGAGCGGCTTTTGTATCATGGAGTGTATGCGGTGGCGTTTTCATTTCCAGTGGTTCCGGAGGGCAAGGCGCGTATTCGTGTCCAGATGTCCGCATTGCATGGAAGGGATCAATTAGATCGGGCCCTGGAGGCATTTAAACGGGCGGGTAGGGAAACGGGAGTCTTAGGATGAGGGTGGGGGGAAGTTTTGAAAGCATTGGGAAAAATAAGGGCAGAACCGGGAATCACACTCTTAGATTGGCCGGAGCCGGAATGTGGTCCAAATGACGTGATCATCCGAGTGCGTAAAACTGCAATCTGCGGAACAGACTTGCATATTTGCAATTGGGATGAATGGGCAAAGGTGACTATTCCCGTTCCCATGCCCGTGGGCCATGAATTTTATGGAATTATTGAAACCATAGGGGATGAGGTCAAGGGGTTGACTATCGGTGAACGCGTCTCGGGAGAAGGCCATATAACCTGCGGTCATTGTCGTAACTGCCGCGCAGGTCGCCGCCATCTTTGCAACAATACGCTCGGGGTAGGCGTCAATCGTGTCGGCGCCTTTGCTGAATTCTTATGCCTTCCTGCTGTCAATGTTTTTCCGATTCCAAAGGGAGTTTCCGATGAGGTCGCCAGCATTCTAGATCCCTTAGGAAATGCCGTACATACGGCGCTTTCATTCGACTTGACTGGAGAGGATGTTCTCATCACTGGGGCAGGCCCCATTGGACTGATGGCCGCGGCGGTCAGCAGGCATGTTGGCGCACGTAACGTGGTTGTAACGGACATCAATGCCTATCGACTTGGACTGGCCGCCTTGATGGGCGCGACCCATTCTGTAGTCGCGGGCCCGGGGTCGTTGGACGCAGTGATGGCTGAGTTGGGAATGGTTGAGGGATTTGATGTGGGCCTCGAAATGTCCGGCAATGGCATGGCCTTTGTGGATATGCTCGACCATATGAATCATGGTGGCAAGGTGGCGATGCTTGGGATTCCTTCAGGCGAAACGGCTATCGACTGGAGCAAGGTTATTTTCAAGGGCTTGGTTTTGAAAGGCATTTATGGTCGCGAAATGTTTGAGACCTGGTATAAGATGGTCGCCATGCTTCAATCGGGCTTGGACGTAACACCTGTGATAACCCATCAATTTGCTGTGGCTGATTTTCAGGAAGCTTTTTCCGTAGCCCATTCCGGTCAAGCAGGCAAAGTCATCCTATCTTGGTAAAGAATAACACTGCATTTTTAGACTAATTTAAAAATAGCGGAATTTTCGGTTTTTTGTGCGCATTCCCTTGTGATCTCACCATCCTGGTTTCCCCCCCTAGTTATATTAATAGAGTCGCTTTTGGAAAGGAGTTTAATTGCACAACGCTAAGGATTTGACCGGACTCGGAGACTCGTTGATGCAGCTCCACCTTTCAGTTTCAAAGTTGATCAAAGTTATCCAGATCAATTCAGCGACTATTGATTCCCGCGAAGAAATCCTGGACAAGTTACCCTTACTGGATTTCTACAATGACGATTTGTTGCGTAGTATCAATTTCATGCGCGAGAGAAGCCCCTAAGTGGAGATATTTCCAAGGGTTCAAAAATCGACGAGAGAGGGGAGGGTCAAGCGGACCTTCTCCATTTTTTTTCCATCCATTTCCATCACTTCAAAGATGTAATCCTTGTACTTAATTACATCACCGCGCTCTGGAACCTGGCCATGAATAAATAGGATAAACCCGCCAAGGGTATCGATTTGAATATCGGAATCATCCGGTTTCAGATTGAGGTCCAGCTCTTCGTTCAAATCGGACAAGGAAATGATCGGGTCAATCAGATAAATCGATTCTTCGATTTTACGGACCTTTAAGGTTTCGGTTTCGTCCTCATCGTGAATTTCTCCTACGATTTCCTCGAGTATATCTTCCAGTGTTAATAATCCCGCCGTACCGCCGTATTCATCCACCACTAAGGCCATGTGAATATGTTTCTTGCGGAATTCCCTCATCAACTCCCCGATTTTTTTAGTTCGAGGCACGAAATAGGCTTCTCGCAACATATTAATCAGTCGGAAAGTCCCTCCCCGTTCTTGTTCAGATAAGCTCATGAGATCCATCGCATGCAGAATACCTTGGATATTGTCCACGTTGTCCTTGAAGACAGGCATACGACTGCATTTTTCTCGGTTGAAAACTTCCATGACTTCGCCGAAGGAGGACTCGATATCCAATGAAATAATGTCTACCCTGGGGGTCATGATTTCCTTCACCTGCGTTTCTCTGAGATCGAAAATACTACGAATCATTTCTTTTTCGTCGTCTTCCAAACCGCTGCGATCCGGATTGTCTTCATCCGCAGTAGGCGCCAATTTCTGTAAATTGGTTTCCCCCAGAAAACTGAGAGTGGGATCGATACCGAGTTTACGTAACGCCATATCATGCGTCTCAAATAACATCGCTCCCAGTTTTCCCATGAAAAGAAAACTGTAAAACTTGTAGACACGTAAAGCCCACTTTCCCAGGGAGTGAGAAAAAGCTTGTGCCAAAACAGGGAATATCCAATGCGAAATCACAAAGGTTAAAAATAAAGCAGCTAGACCTAGATTGAACAATCTGGAATTGGGTAAGACAGATTGTAAATAAAAGATGCCAGTTAGAATGGCACTTCCGTCACAGATAAATCGTCCTACGCTGATCGACTCGAAAAAGCCAGGCTTTTCCCATACCACATTCGCAGCGGCGACGATGGCTTGGATTTCCGAAGATTCATTCTTAACGGCATGGTCGGAATTTTGTCGTTGGTAAAAGCCAATCACAGTTTTCACCGCGCTTAGTATTCCGCTAGCACAGGCGAATAGAAGAAAATAAATAAGGGTGCTAAAAAGGCTTTGGTTAGATTCCACGTTTTGCAGCTTTTGAAGGTTTCTTGTTTGAAAGGCTTAACTGTTTTGAAAGACCTAAATATAGGTCCTCCTTGGCTCGCATTCCTTTGCGATCTTTGGCATTCATATGATCATAACCTGCCAAATGCAGGGAACCATGCACCACCAATCTGCGTAATTCTTCGAAAAAGGTATTTTCCCACCGTGGGGCCTGCATTTTGGCCTGAGTCGTCGCGATATAAATTTCCCCAAAAAGATCATCTTCTTCGTACAGAAAGGAAAGAACGTCCGTTACCTTATCCAATTTTCTGAATCGACGATTCAAATCACGGACATAGTCGTTCTCACAGAAAACCAAATTAATCTGTCCATGCAAACCCTCCGCCCGCATCACTTTTTCAGCCAGGCGGGCTAGGGTCGCGGCTTTGGGAACGGGAACGGAGCCAGCGTTCATGCACGCGGCTTTGATCATCCTATCCCCGCCTAGTCGTCCGATTCCGAAACCGATTCATCCGAGATCTCGTTTTCGGTCCATTTTTTCAATACATCCATGACCTTTTGGGCTTGTGCGATGGATGAAATGTTGAACTTGCTTTTGGTTTTGTATTCTCCATTGCGCTTTTGGTAACGGCGAATGGATATTTTAGGCGCCTTGAATTCACCCTTAGTGCGATCCAGGTCTTGATACTTAAACATAATGGTGGCCCAAGCACCCTTGGTCAGGATTTCTTTTTGGACCTCTTTACAAACCTGGGTTCCATCCTCTTCTGAGAAGTTGATGGTGATTTCGTCGACTGTAGTAGCCATGTTTCCTTTCGAATCCGTGTAATACCGAAGGGTAATAATATACCCAACTGTTTGAACCTGGAAGGGGTGGATAGAAAAAGTGGATTTTTTTTGGCTAAAAATGACAAGAAATAGGCTTCAAAGATCAGGAAGCCACAAAAAACCTTGAGGCAACGCTGTTGGCTTTGACGGAATTTCAGTTCAGTCTTCTTTATTTAGTCAGTTTGGGTGCAAGCGAGGGAAGAGCGGGCCGACAGGATTTTAGTGGTCGTAAGAGCAGCTGTAAATTGAGCGCAGCTAAATTGTCGCGTTCCGTGCCGAATCAAATGGAACTTTGCTTAAGTTAAATTTTAGGTGGCGTAGTTGCTGCCATTCGAAGGAGCATAGGAAACTTGAAACCGTTGATTCCGAAGAGCCTTGTGTGAACAGTGCCTAATCCGCGCAATTTGACTGGCAAATCCACGGCAAAATGACCAATGAATCCCGTTTCAAAATGACCGCTCCGCGACCATTCTCCGAAGAACCGTTAAATTGCAAAAGGGCTTTAAAAAGTTAAAGCCCATTGAGCAGAAGCAAGTGCTAAAGCAAGTCGAAGGGTTGGCGGGGCATAAGTAGACTTTAGGGGATTTTTTTTAAACGTTACTTAAATGTTTGGCCGCTTTTTCTGAGATCCAATTTTGAAGGCAATGCATTTCCACGACTATCGTCGAACCCGAGATCATGGATTCGAATTTCCAAAAACTTTCTGGCATCAATAGCTACACTTACTAAGGGATCATATGGATTCCTCACGGAACCAATATCTTTGCCTTGGGCTATTTTAAGAATCTTGTATTTAGGAATTAAAATGGAATAGGGCCCAAAATTAATTTTCTTATGCTGCGCACTACTGCAACAGGAAAAAGATAAAAAGATTGTGAAAATCAAAATTATTCGCAATGACATTCATTTACTCGGGTAAATTCGATTTTAGGCCAGCGCCCAGTATTTCCGGACATAGCGACAATGTCGCCTTCCTTAAAGGCATCACTAGCAGATTTCATGAATTGGGAAAAATGAGCGAACATGGAATAGTAGCCGTCTCGGTTTTCCATTACCATAACATTTCCATAGGTGGGATTAGAAAATGTGAGTTTAACGGTTCCATAACCCAAAGCCATCCCACCCGGGAGGTCATCTCTCAGCCAGGAACCGATGTAAATCAGGAGCTACCTTAACCAGGATATCGAGAAGATCTTTCCGCCTGTTCGGATGCATGCCATCATACACGGCCATTATTCCTTGGCGGCCGCTCTGGCTTTTAAGTATGAACTCCAAAACGCCTTGGGCTGCCTCGCGATCTTTGGTTTTCTTCTCAACCGTTTTCCTGCGCGTCTATAGCAGAAACTTATGCAAGGCATACGCCGCGGGCGTTGGTACGTTCACCCGCACACCGTGGTAGAGCACGGTAAGGATGTTGCCGGCGAGAAGATCCAGCATACGCAGGCCAACGGCGTTTGTTTTGAACTTCGCGATCTTATATGGCCCCTGTTGCCCTTTGCCTTGCATGAGGACCAAGAATTCCAGCAGCAGATCGGGATGGGCATGCTTCACAACTCCGTCTGTCACGTTGATTTGCACCTTGAAGTCTAGCTTCGCTAAGACCTCGGAGACGTCCACATCCTTGCGGATGCGGTTAGGCTTTGGGATCAAGAAATCGATATCGAGGGTACGCACGGCGGGGATCTCCGGCGGATTGTGGAAGTGATGAGCATAGATAAGGTGCGTCCAACTGCCGATGAGAACAATATCATCTAAGATGCCTTCCTCTTTGAAAGATGTGAGAATGGCAAGAATGAACTGGCACCGCTAATCCGGAGAGTTTAAACTGCCCACAGCGCTTCATACTTGGTTGGACTACAGTAGTTTATAAATGTATGCCTTCTTTTCAAATTATACCAATCCTCAATCCAATCCAATAGAACAGCCTCTACCTCAGCGACTCCAGGTAAATGAGATTTCGTTAATCCCGTTCCCCCTTTCATTGTTCTAAAGATGCTATCGGTTGTTTCCGAGCAAAGAAAGAGCGGGCCGTCAGGTTTTCAGTGGTCGTAAGCGCATCTGGAAATTGAGCGCAGCTAAGTTGTCGCGTTCCGTGCCGAAGCAAATGGAACTTAACTTCGCGCGCCGTTATTTTTTCTTCAGTCCAAGTACTATTTCTAAATTCAGGTCTTATCAAAAAGGCTTCAACGCAAACCGGCCGTAAGCGATGAATGCGGCTGCCAGGGCGATCCCAAATGTCCAGACGGCCGGATTAGTCACGGTGAACTGAAGTCCGAAATGCTTCAAGTGTAACGCTGTGACGAGCAACATCTCCGCGGCGAGCAACATCGCCGCAATCGCGGTCCAACCTTTGAGTCCCAACAGGCCTGGTAGTATGAGGCCCAGCGCGCAGAGGATTTCGAAAGAGCCTATCACGATCCACGCTCCCTGTGAAAGCGACTGTACCGAGGAGACGGCTTTCGCGGCGTTGGAATAATTAAAAATTCTCCACGCAGCGCCCGAGCCGGTCACGAATGCGACCGCTACTTGAATGATCCATAGCACAATGTTCATCGTCTTCTCCTTGTTTACCGGCTCACCGGTTTCCTGTTATTTTGTGAAATACTGAGAAAGTAAATCGGCTAGCTTTCCATGCCTATTCCGATTTTCGAAACAGGATTGAGACCACCACACTCCTCGAACTTTGCCCTGAATTTAGGTTGGACCAGTTCGAAAGGGTTGTAGAAAAACACAGCGAAGGAGCGCGATCACCGGGACGCAGCGCGTATTTCAGATCAAGACCATAATCGTTGCCTTTCAGCCGACTCAATCGCGGATCCCCTGAAAGCCATCCTCCAGTTAGCACATGGTTTTGGGAAAGACTAAACGCGGATTAAATATAGTTACAGAGCCAAATAGAAATCATAGGGAATTTGCTCAAAATTGAACGAGGGCCAGGTAGTGCTTTTTGAAAGCGCCGCATCCGCGGTGCCAGTTCAATCCCGGTGGAATTTGGTATTTTTTCTTTCATGAACCCGAAGTCATCAAGCCCCGAAAGCGAAGAGCCTCAAGAAGGCCCACCATACCCCTTAAGTGCACTGCTCCACGAAAACGCATCGCTCTCAGATGTCACCTCCGATGGTTCTCCTTCCCTGCAAACATTAAATGACAAGCTGAGAAAGGGCGAGCGGCTCACTGTTGAAGACGGACTTTTTCTCTATGAAAAAGCTCCCTTAACCTGGCTACGGGAGCGTGCCGATGTCATGCGTCAACGCCTGCATGGAGACGAGGCTTTTTACAATCGGAACATTCATTTTGAGCCTACCAACACTTGCGTCTATGCGTGTAAGTTTTGCGCGTTCTATCGACCACCCAAGGCGGGCGCGGCAGAAGGGGTTTGGGATTATTCCCTTGAAGATTTACGATCCAAGTTGGCCGCCTATCCTATCGGATCACTGACGGAAATTCACATCACCGGGGGCGTGCATCCGGATCGTGGGGTAGAGTACGGCGAATCGATCTGTGCCTTCGTCAAATCCATCCGACCGGAAATCCACATCAAAGCATTTACCGCCGTGGAGATTAGTTATTTCGCGCGCAAAAGCGGCATTACGGTAACGGAAACTTTAGAAAGACTTAAAAAGTCAGGGCTCGATTCTCTTCCCGGCGGTGGAGCAGAAATTTTCGATCCGGAAATTCGCAAACACATCGCTGGTGGAAAAGCTCCTGCCCATACCTGGCTTGAGGTACATGAGGCGGCCCATCAAATTGGACTGCTTTCCAATGCCACCATGCTTTATGGTCATGTAGAATCGTATCGTCATCGCATTGATCATATGCGCCGATTACGAGAGCTTCAAGATCGAACCCACGGATTCAAATCTTTTATCCCACTTCGCTACCGTAATGAATCCAATGCCCTCAGCCATATTGATGAGGTCGGCCCAGAAGAGGATTTGCGCAACTATGCGGTGGCGCGATTGTTTTTGGATAATATCCCCCATCTCAAAGCGTATTGGGTAATGTTGGGATTGGATTTAGCCGAAACCGCGTTGGACTATGGTGT
>JAYVCH010000286.1:0-14010 GCA_043750055.1 Fibrobacteria bacterium | reverse complement strand
GAGTGGCTCCCAAAAGGTGGGCGGGAGGAGATAATGGAGGCTAGGAAATACTCAGGACGGGGGGCTTAACGCCACCGCGAAAGCGGTTTTGTTCAACATTCTATTTCCGGTACTTTGCTTTTATTGCCTCTAACTTCGACTTTTCATCGTTGTTGGAATCACTTGTGGAATCGTTATTGGAATCGTTGTTCGAGTCCGATTTCGTCGCTGAGGCGAAGTCCGTTGCAGGATCATTTAGCGACAAATCCCCAGCCTTCAAACTCGAGGATTCCTGACTAGAAATGACACGTCCTTCCTCTTTGTTCATAAGATCTCCCAGGCTTACTTCAAGGGTAAATCGATGGGACTGGCCTAGGGATAAATCCTGATTGGCATTGTATTGATAGGCATATTGAACACTGACACCGCGAAAGTTAACGCCTAAGCCCCCGGAATAACTCATCTCATCCCGCGAATTCAGAAATCCGGAATTGGCTCCCGCCCTAACCGCCCCTGACCAACCCTCTTTCATAAAGACATATTCAGCTCCGACAAAGCCTTTATAATTGGTGGCTACACCATTCACGCCATCCTGATATTCGACATTTTCCTTACTCGCAAAATCAACGTCTAGGGTGACCTTATGATGCTCACGACCTTGCCATATGTATCCCAAGCCTGCTCTAAATTCGGGATCGATTTTATCTCCCATCATATCCGCGCCTAAAGATTTTGCGACGATACCCAATCGAACTCCATGTGGGAAGCGTGTCAAAAATCCCATGTCGAATCCGGTTCCAGCGCCATTCATCTCTCCGCTGTTCAGAACATAACGATCTAGGCTGAACCCAAGACTGGTGTTTTCAAATATCCAGAGTTTTTTCCAAAGCTCTCTTCCAGCAGCGAGCGAAAAAGCATGCTCATACCAATTGCTTTCATGATGCAAGGCTGTACCCGGTTCCCCTTGTTCCAAGTTTGCATATTGCATCAGCCAACCACCGGACACGGTACCTACCTGGGAAATGGGAATGGCTCCGGTGAAATAATTCACGTTTACCCCAGGCACGTCTTGGAGAATCCAATTGGTCTCGGAGAGGGTTAGCGAGTTTAATTGAGAAAGCCCCGCTGGATTCCAAAAGGTGGCTGTCGCATCATCCGAGATCGCCGCAAAGGCGCCGCCCATTCCGAATCCTCGCGATCCCATTTGCAAATCCAGAGGTTTTGCCATGGCCCTGGCGGCCAAGAGCATTCCGGTGATAATCAGGGCTTGAGTGAAATGGATCCTCTTCATAGATGGTCCCTCCTTACTTAGCAATCAGACCAACAGGCTTGCGGATAAGCTTATCCGTTTTGCCGTCGTCTGACGCGTATTTGAAGACATAAACATAAAGGCCAGCTCCAGCAAACAGTCCCCGCACATTGCTTCCATCCCAGCGGATGCTTCCCGATTCGGAAACCCGTGTGGCCGGTTGAATCAAGGTTTTGACAACGTCGCCGGACATGTCGAGTATATGTAGGGATACTTTGCCTGACTTAGGAACCTTGAAAATAAATTCTGAGTTTCCGGGAATGGGATTGCGATCCCAAAAGGCAATCAAGTTACTGGGCGCGACCGATTGGTCTTCGGCGATATCAAAGATGGTGAAATGATTGACCGCCACACTGAGGGTATGATTAGTAAGGTTCATTTGCGAATCGCCTGCCTTAATCCAAGTCGTCCCACTCCAAAACACAATGGTCAATTTGCTTTTATCAAAATCAAGGATGCCATCCTGATTACGATCCAAATCTGCATCTGTGTAAGAGAGCGTGACCGTGACGGGGGATGAAAACACAATCCCATCCGGTCCGAATTCGTGGGGGACGCCGACTAGTTTCACTTTTTGATCCAGAGGTTTGGATTCAAGATGACTGTCCACCACTTTTACGGAAATTTCTTTGGCCTGACTCAAAACGCCGGCCGGGACAGAGACTCCGCTACCATCTGCGCCAAATACACTGCCACCTTGGCTTGAAATGATTTTCGTTTCCTTAGGTACCATGTAAGTTACGGTAGCGGATACGGTATCGACATTACCGGCTCGATCCATTCCAAGCAAATTGATGAAATTTTTTCCAGGGACAAGTTCGATGATACGCCGAAACTTTCCGTCAATCAATGGGATTGCTTCGGGGCTATTATTAACATGATTCCCGCTATCATTTCTCACCACAATTTCGAGGCTTTTCATAGCCGCGCCGCCTAAATCTGAAAATTGCCCTTGCATCAGTATTCGGGATACATAAACCTCACCAGTCAATGCACCAATCACATTTCCGGGTGTGGGCTCGAGGGTAAAAGAAAGCGTTGGAGCCATATTATCAAACGTAAGACTGCCGACTACGGTCGAATCATTTCCGAGATCGTCGCGGCCGCGAACGGAAAAGGAGATTGTTCCGTCGAGAACCGTATCGATGCTTACGGTTGCACTAAAGACATTGTCTCCTTTGACCTTATCGCCTTTGAGGCCATCATCATGCATGAGCGCGGCTTTAAGATTCATGTCGGGGATGAATAAGGCCATGGCGGAATCGAAATCCATTCCAACTCCCAAATCGAGTCCCTGTGCGGTAACGAGCATAGTGACTCCTTTACGAGCCCTAGCTGCATTTTCAGGGTAAGCTACGGTTGGATAACTGATTTTAGGGGGCGCATTGTCGATTACAACGTCACGCTGCATGGTAACGGCCGACTTTCCACTTCCGTCCACGACCCGGAGTTGGATGCGTAAATGGCCGTCATTGAATTCCTTGGTATCCAGATCATAAGTAGAATCCGTCGTTGTAGAAATCCAATTGCCGCCCCCCAGGGAAACCTGCCGCAACTTAATGGTATCAGGTGCAACGGCATTGGCCGTAAACTTCACGACCACGATGCCATGGGCAAAAACATCGACCAAAGGGGATACAAATTCTACCGAGGGCGCATTCCGCACATTGAACTTCACCAAACGCGAAAGGCCTTCTTTACCCTTATCATCCGCACCACGAATCTGCGCGGTATGTGCTCCCTCGCTAAATCTGCGTGTATCCAAGGTGTGAGAACTGTCACTGGAAGCTGTAAAATAAGCGTCACCGTCGATGGAAATTTGTCGCAACGCTACGGTTGAAGGCGAGACAGGCGTCACGTGAAATTTGATAGCCAAGGTTCCCGAGACCGTAGAGTCCGCCAAGGCACTGTCAATTTGCACTTTGGGACTATTACGTACCAGTAACGTTACTAAGGATGAATAACCAACACGATCCTTGCTGTCGGTGATTTTAATCTGGAAGGAGTGTTCTCCGTCAGGAAGCGAGGTACTGTTTAATGTATCTGCACCAGTTAGGGACAAGACTATGTTGGCTTTGCCATCAATCAACAAGGAGTCTGATGTTAGGGTCGTAAAAGCAACCACGCTGTCTTGGTAGGAAAATGGAACTCTACCGGAAAGAGTTGCACCCGCGATTGGAGTGAGCAGCGTTACCCAGGGTCCATTATGAACATGGAGCGTCACTGGTGCAGATAAGCCTGTTTTGCCATTACTGTCCATGATCCTGGTCTGAAAAGTATGCGCCCCCTCTGCCAAAGTGCTGACATTAATGGTATCCGGACCAGTGGTTTTCAAGTTCGCAAAAACCTGCCCATCGATCAGCAAGGAGTCGCTAGCCGTGGTCGCTTGGCCTTGTGGTCTATTGACATAATTCAAAATGAGCCGACCCGATAGGGTGTTCCCACCCGCAGGCGTCGTCCAGGATACCGTTGGTGTATTGACGAAGAAATAAGTAATAAGCCTCGACTCCGCTGCCGAGCCGTTACTATTAGTGATTCGAAAACGCACGGTATGACTGCCTTCGGCCACGGAAACGGTATTCAGGTTATGGCTCGTAGTGGAAGAGGTCACGGTATACACGCCCCCATCGACGGAGATTTCCCGAGTCGTGATACTTCCCGATCCTGCCGCGGCGGTAAAGGCAATTGCTTGGGTACCGGCAATCACCGAACCGGGAACGGGCGTTGTTACGGTGACGGTAGGTCCAGAAACGGTACCGCTATTGGTGATTGTGACGATGAGGGTGCTGTCTGTTTTGACATTGGTATTGTTGATCGATCGGAAAATCAGGGTATCGGCGCCGGCGGTAAGTGATGAGGCATTCCAGGCGCCGGACCATTCCCCCGTCGAGGCAATGCGGACCAATAAAGTTTTTACCGTCGTATCCGCCTTACGAAAAAATTTCACAGTATCAATCTTGTCTATATTGGTTTGATTAATCACGGCGGTTTCGTAGGTGAAGACGCGCAGGTTCACAACGCCCTCCACATTAGCCCCACCCACCGGATAGATAACCTGCACAGTAGGCGCGCCCAATGCCGGTATTAAAACCGATAGCACCAAGATGAATGGGATGAGAATCGCTCTGCCAAGCTTTGCTTTCATGCCTGACCTCTTCTTCATGTAAATATGAGTTTTCATTTTTGCACCAACCCCAGGGGTTTTCGGATCAAGGTCACACTTTTACCGCTAGACGGTTCGAACCTGAACACATAGATATAAAGGCCCGCACCTGCGAATCGTCCTGAAACATTATCACCATTCCATTCCCAGCTCCATTCACCCGCATTTTTGGTGGAGCCCTTGGGAATTAAACCTTTGACCAAGTCTCCGGCCATGTCGAGGATATCCAAGGAAACATTTCCCTTTTCAGGAAGCTTGTAATGAAAAACGCCGCTGTGGCTTTGACGAATAGGGTTGTTATTCCAAAAAGCGACAACCGCTGGTGAGAGGAGTGTTTTGTCTTCGGCTAAATCGAATAAAGTGAAATGGTTTACCTCGACGGTCAAGGTATGATGACTCCCATCCAGTTTGGCCTCACCCGCTCGAACCCAAGTACTCCCATCCCAAAAGACAATGGTCAAATCTTCTGGACGAATATCAGGAGTGCCATCCTGATTCGGATCCAAATCTGCATCCGTATAGGCCAAGGTTACTTTTACCGGCCCGTTGAAGGTCGTGTGATTAGGACCAAAATCCATGGGTATCCCCAAAAGCTTGACCAAAGGATTCAAGGGCTTGGTTTCTTCGGACGGGTCAGCTGAACGAATCGTGATTTCCATCGGTCGGTTCAAGGCACCGCCGGGAATAAGGACGCTGGCGCCATTGGGATTGTAAAGCGCGCCACCATTGGTTTTAATGAGTTGCGTTACCTTGGGGACGATATAATTGATTTGGGATTTAACCGTATCCGCATTACCGGCTCTATCCAATGCCACCAGATAAATAAAATTGTGCCCCTCTATCAGCGGCACGATACGACTGAATGAGGCGCTGGAGATGGGTAAATTCAAGGGGCTGTTTTGAATATGCTGCCCACTATCATTCAAGACAATCAGAATAGCCGCTGCCATTCCCGATCCATTCGCATCCGAAAAGCCACCTTTAACCGTGACCTTAGATACATATACATCACCTGAAAGAGTGTCGGCGCCTATAGGGAGAGGATTTACTGTCAGTGAAACGACCGGGGGCAGATTATCCAATACAATCGCGCTGACAAGAATACTGTCGTTTCCAAGGGCATCGCGTGCGCGCAAGGAAAAGGGAATGGAACCGTTGGTGTCCACTCTTACCATGACATAGCTGCTAAACACATTGTCACCCGCAACGGCATCGGCGCCTTTTCCATCATCGGTGAGAACCAAAGCGGAGTCCTTGGTTAGAACAGGGGAGAATAATACCATGGCCGAATCTTTATTCATACCCGATAGCAAGTCCAACCCCTGCACCGTCGCGATAAGCTTGACCCCCTTGCGACCTTGCGATCCGTCACCATAACTGACGGCAGGAAAACTTATTTTCGGTGGAGAGTTATCAACGACCATTTCAAAGGCTAAAGTCGTATCGGCTTTTCCACTTCCATCGATAGTGCGCACTTGAATAAATAACTCGCCATCCTTGAATGACTTGGTATTGAGTTCATAGGTGGAGTCTGTGGTCGTTTTGATCCAATCGCCCCCGCCTGCCGAAATCTCCGTGACTTTCAAAGTATCGGGCGCTACTGCTTTAGCCATAAACTTGATCACAACGCCGCCATGTACATAGGCATCAACGGCGGGAGAAATAATTCCCACCGAGGGCGCATTATGAACATTGAACTTCACCAATCGGGAAAAACCTTCCTTGCCGTAGTCATCCAGGCCCCGTATCTGCGCGGAATGCGACCCGTCACTGAACCTTCGAGTATCCAATGTGTCGATGCTGTCAGAGGCCATCGCCACAAATCCGCCCCCATCGATGGAAATTTGTTTTAGCGTCGTCGTTGCAGGTGAAACCGGCGTCACGCGAAAGTGAATTTGCAGGATTCCGGATATGGTGGAATCGGCCAAGGCACTATCAATCAGCACCAAAGGTCCATTGCGAACCAGCAAGGTAATTAGGGCGGAAACACTCACTCGACCCCGGCTATCCATGCACTTTACTTGGAAGGTATGTTCTCCATCGGGAAGCAGGGAGCTATTGAGCGTATCTACTTCCGTTAATGAAAAGGCACGGTTGGCTTTGCCATCAATTAAGAGCGAATCCGATACAATGCTCACCGATGAAACTGTACTGTCATGGTAGGTGAATCGCACTTTTCCAGAAACCGTTGCGCCGGCAACGGGAGTCAAAAGAGTTACCCAGGGTCCGTTGCGAATCGAAATCACCTTTTGTGCGGATACTGCTGTTTTGCCATTACTATCCGTTATCCTAATTTCAAAGGTATGCGTGCCATCGGCCAAACTGCTAACATTGAGCGTATCGGGAGCCGTGGCTTTAAGGCTGGCAAAGCCTTGTCCATCCACAAACATAGAATCGGCCGCAACAGTGGCTTGGCCTTTAAGTGTACTGCTGTAATCGAGAATCATGGCTCCCGAGACCGAACTTCCCCCGGCGGGTAGATTCCAGGAAACCGAAGGCTTGTTTTTAACGATATAGTTTACCACGGCGGTATGCGCGCTTGCGCCATTACTGTTATACACCCACAACTGCACGGTGTGACTTCCCTCGACCAATCCAGTGGTGACCAAATTGTGTGTCGTTGCCGAAGTCGTCGCCAAGGTATCGGTTCCATCGACGACGATATAGGTTTTACGCAGGGTTCCTCCACCGCCTGACGCATTAAACTGAATACTTTGCGTTCCCGATAGTGTGGATCCTGCTGCGGGAGAAACCAAAGCAATCGTCGGCGGCGCTACGGATGAATTGACATTGCCGATCGTGAGAATCACTAGGCGGTCCACGAAAATGCCGTTGTTCGCAAAGGTCCTAAAAACCAAAGTATCAATCCCATTACTCAGTCTTCCCGCGTCCCACGATCCCGACCATTCCCCCACATTTCCAATCCGGGTAAGCCTCGATTTCAAAGTGGTATCCGCGGCCCGAAATGTTTTCACCGAATCGATATCGGTTATTCCGCCCGCACCTTCAGCATACACGCGCAAATTTACCGTGCCTTCCACAATGGCACTATCCTGCGGAAAAATGACTTGGGTATAAGGCGCTCCCAGTTGAAAATTGGCCCACCCGGATGTGATATAAATCCCCGAAGTCGATTGTAAGTTCACCCTAACCGCATCGGAATTGACGGAGTATTCCCAAAAAAATTCCTGACTCCCAACCGCCTGGTCCGCATCATGATAGCGTATCAGAAAACCGGGAAATCCGACATCGGTTACGCCAATATCCTGAGCGCCGGCTTGATAAGGCACCCTCATTTCAAAAAGGTGGTTCGGAGCTGTAAATGTACCGGCGGCAGCATGAGTGTCAGCCACTTCACCATCCACAACCCAGGCGCTGCCATTCCAATACATATCCTTGGCTGACGCCGCTTTTGCGCTTATTGCGTCTTCAAACCCGGACTCTAATAAATAGTCGCGAGGAGTCGTATTATCCCCGGATTTTTCTTCGTAATAAATTTGCAATGAATCGGAGGCGTTGTTGACGGTGTCCCGGATTTTAAATCCGACATAAATATTTTTCGCGGTAGGATCTTGAACCGAATACAAGGTGGCCGGGATAACCTTGCCATTAAAATTGGTCAGGTAAATATCCCTACGGTAACTGCCACGCCAGGCATCGTCATTGAGGCTGCCATCGACGGTGGGATTGCCATTGCGGGCGAAGCTGCTGTAAAAGGTGGTGAAACTGTGAGAAACGTTCAATCTTACGTCTGCCCAACCCGCCCCGCTTTGGGCATCGCCAGCCTTACCATTGGTCTTATCCCAATAACAGGAATCGCAATCGCTACCACCCCTGGATACGCGGATGAACATGCCCAGTTCCTGTTGCAACGAGGTCACTTGCAAATCGGCATTGCCGGCCGTGAAGCCTTTATTGTTGCGCAACGGAATCGCAAATTCAAAAGCCTGAACCTTGGTACCACTTCCCAAAATGGAAGCTGCTCCGTTGAAATCCGTGGCGGCATCGTCATCTTGTGCCCATTGGGTTCCGGTCCAGGACTGATCCTGTTTTACAAAAGTTCCCGACTGCCTCAGAATTCCATAACCAGCTTCATTCCGAAGCGTCCCGCTGCTTCCAGTGAGCTGATTGTCATGATCACCAACGCCACCGATGCCTTGGTCGAAATATAGGAACGTGCCGATTCCATCCCCATTATTATTATCCGGACGAATCATGGCCACATAAAGCGAGTCATCGTCATTCATCAAAAAAATCGTAGCCGTGGTGGCATCATTCAGGGTGATATTCCGAGCGTAGGCATCCTTCCATTCTTCCGGTGCTTCAATACCCGCGCTGCTGATTTTGGAAAGAATGGATCCGTTTATAATCGGCTTGTTTGCGGAGCTAGCCATACGATAACTGAACAGTTGCAAGGCGTTGCCATTGCCCTCATTCACATGCGATAAAGAGAGGATGGGCGTGAGGATTCCTACGACACCAAATAGTACAGAAAAGGATCTAGAAAAAGCGCTTCGTTCAAAAAAGGAAGAACCCCATGCGCTCATTACATACTTCCACTTGGTTGAACATCAAGTTTCCATTAACAAAATGAGCGTATCTATTCTGAATTTCAAATGCAAGGACAGATTGAAAAAACAGTCAAATAGAGAGAGTCCGGCTGCAACCCCAACAGCTCCAATTGCGCGCCCCGTTGTTCTTAGTTGTAGTCAAAGTTCTAAAACTCTTAGCTCAATTGGCGTTTATTCAAAATCTTGGGTGTACCAAATTGCGCAGTATGGAACAATTTTGCTCAATAATAATAGGAACCCATCCGGATATAACGTGATCTGAATATCCATTTCCGGTACCTTTGAAAGCGTAACCTCACCCTCGAAAGGAACTACTCAATGAAGCTCATGGATAGGAATGGAAAAATACTTTTAGCAGGCTTATTTAGCACCGGACTCTTGATTGGATGCTTGAACTCGAATGACAGTGCCAGTACCTCCGCCCAGGACGCGGCAGCTTTGCGCCTAAAGGGAACGGTGGATGACTCCACACAATGGAACAAAAGTGGACCAGGTAAACAGACGGTTTGCCATATCCCTCCTGGAAACCCTGCGAATGAACATACCATTTCAGTTGGGGAGCCGGCAGTTAAGGCACATTTGGCCCATGGCGATCGGATTGGCGCCTGCCCTGACATCACCCCCCCAACCGAGACCACAAATCATATGGACGAAAATATGAGCGATCACAAGGTCGGAAAAGACAGCACGGAAACCTCTGAAGGCACAGACAGCCACGGAACTGGATCAGGTACCGTGACAGATAGAACAGAAACTGGGGCCACTAGCCCAGGACCTTTAAATAGCAATAGTTAAACTTCATTTGACTTGACTGCGACCAAGTGGGTGATTTTGGCGGGCCACTCTTTTCACACCAGGGAGTGGCTCAAATTTTTGGAAGCACGCAGTCAACGATTTTCAAACGAAAGGTTCTTTATCTCTAAGGCCTTACACTTAGTTGTTATATCAAACAAATAGAGTGATAGTAAAGTGGGGGTGGTTAATCAGTAGCTAAAAATGTATAAGTTGAATATCCATCTCCGCTATGCACTTTGATTTCTATGGTCGAATTTACTTCATTGGGTAGACTGAAGGTCGTTCGAACCCCATCGGTAAGAGTTTCAATATAAGTTCCATCAACATAAAGCTCCATTGGGTAGACGGCGCCATCAAATAAGGTTGGTGTAATGGTAAGTGAATAAATGCCTGGTACTCTTAATGTGTAAGGTCCAAAATCAGACCATAAAAATCCTGGTTCATATGGCTGGTCAAACGTTATAGATCTTAAATAAGCATTTTTTCGATGAACGGCTAAGTAATAATTTTGCCAAGTCCTGTTTTGGGCAGTGACTCGAATTGTTGCATTTGTTACACTGCCGTGATTTCCCAGTAACAATGTTGAGCCTGGCAAAACTGCTACCGTTGATGTTGCAGATTTTGCGGATGCCACAATGGACGCAGAATTAATGTCCGCCTCAACATAAAATCCAATCGATTGGTCATTTGTTGCGGGTAAATCTACCGCTACGCCATTCACAAATAAACTACCCAATTCCACATTTCCATCCGCAGGACGAATCACTGATATTTTATACGGAGTCGTTACTCCAGGATCCTGAGCCGTGGTCAGGATCTGAATAATGGTAGTGGTTCCCGGACCCCCTATATTGATGGAAGCCGATTTGGCACCAGAGGAAATGGTAGTCCAATCCCCACTTATGCCAGCGCGGTACCCAATCGTGCCAGCACTTGCGGTCGGCATCAAGGTGATTGCAGTTGTTGTATTTGCAACATTTATAAGCATATCTGGCGCCACTAAAACCGGGATACCGCTAATAGACAAAGCCGTTAATCCATTCGAATTGCTTTGGCGATAAACGGTTACTGAATCTTTTCGCACCACTCCTGCGGGCGATTCTGGTGTGGTATAAAGGGCGGCAACGGCTGCACTGCCTGATAGAGGACTTACGCTATTCGATAATCCGGTAACATTCACTCCATTCACTTTCATTTGAACCGACGTTTTTGTATTAGCAGTCGCAGTAATGATTGGAGCAGTTGCTGTCGATGAAATGGTACACGAATAGCTGTAAGTTGCCGCAGAGTAACTTGAGGACAATGTGCATCCAGAAGCTGTTAGGTTTGCCAATGTATTGGTCGAACTTTGTTTATAAACGCTAACGGTATAGGTATTTTTTGTTATCCCATCGGCTGCGGTTACAATAAAACTGGCTGCAGCATTTGTGCCTTCACTCGGAGATAAAGTCGTCGTCGTGGCCGTGGCACCGGTGCCACCAGAAATGACCAAGGTTGTTCCAGATACAAGAGAAGCGGTAAAAGTCACTGAGGCAGCCGTGTGCGGAATATTACAAGTATAAGCGAGATTGGTTGGGACAAAGGATTGCAGGACGCAAGAACCGGAGCCAACAAGGTTGGAGAGATTGGCGGCATTGTTAATGCGCGTTACTGTGACGATATCTTTTCGAACGGGTGCGCCAGGGCTTTCGGGAGTGGTATAAAAAGCTCCGCTAAGACTGGAGCCGACACTGGGATTTAAAGTCATGGCAAGGCCTGGTGCATTGGATCCCGAGATTTCCATTTGTACCGTGGTTTTAGCTGTTTGACTGGCGGTAAATACAGGAGCCGCCGCGCCAGGACCGATAGAGCAGGAATAATTATTAGAGGCAGCGGAGTAACTTGCCGGTGACATGGTGCACCCCGATGCGACCAAGGAGGCAAGCAAATTTACCGAGCTCTGGCGGTTGACACTGACAGTATAAGTCCCAGTAGTCCCATCGGCAGCGGTGATGGTGAATGTTGCAGATTGATTGGCGCCTTCGAGAGGATTCAGCACAGTCGAATTCCCTGTTACGGTACCGGCCGAAATCGCTAAGGTCGTTCCCGGCGTGGGACTTGCCGTGAGGGTGATTGCGGCAGCATTAAAGGGAATGGTGCAAGAATAAATTGTCGTTGTGGGAGCGAAGGGTTGAAGGAGACAGGCGCCGGAGCCAACCAGGTTTGTAAGAGTTACGGCATTGCTAAGTCTTGTGACCTTGATGGTATAGGATGTGGATGCATTGCCATCTTCGGAAGTCACCTTAAAGATTGTACTATCCACAGTTCCAATAGCGGGATTGACCACGGTACTATTACCCGCAATGTTTCCACCTTTTATGGAAAGTGTGGTTCCAGCGACCAATACGCCGGTCAGGGTCGGTGCCGTGGCTGTGGCGTTAATATTGCAAGAATAACTAGCGGTTCCCGGCGAAAAAGCAGCCAAGGTACAGGGAGCTGTTGCGGTGAGGTTTGCAAGCGTGGAAGTCGTACCTTTTGGTTTTAAAGGTCTTGTGACATTAATGACATAAAGTTTTTTGCTGCCATCTAGGGCGACGACCCGAATTTGCACTGGGGTGACGCCTCCTTCAATAAAACCGAAATCAGTCGATGCCTTATTCACAATTAATGCATTAGTTGTATCAGGTAATAAATAAACTTTCGAAGTTGCCACCTCCACATCGAAAGTGAGATTCCCTTGTGTAATGGCATTGGTCACGCTGAGGGCATAGGGGGCCGCCGCGGTCAAATCCATAATATTATTGCCAGGATTAATCACCAAATATTTTAAGTTGGCATTGCCGCTACCCGCTCTTTGGAAAATAAAGGTATAAGTTTTCGTGGTTTTATCTTGCGCAGTAATGATGACGTCCACCTTGCGATCGGTGAGTTCGAGAATATCGCTGACGGTAATTGCCTGATTGGACAAAGCCGCCTTTCCGCCAATGGTCATGGACGCAAGGGAATCGGATAAGGTAGCGGTAAGGGAGAGTGTGCTTATGGCATTGGGCAAAGGGATAGAAAAAATTGCTTTACTTTTATCGAAAACAAAAGCTCCTACGCTTAATTTTACATCGGCCAAGGTATTGACTGAACTGGCAGCTCGGATCATTTCAATATGTACACGCTTGGTGGTTACGCCATCGAGGGCGATGGTCGTTAAGGTGACGGAAACGGTCTTACCGGGGTCAATGAAAATGGGTGCGGATGCTGATCCTGATTTTAAATCTTTCCCGTCGATTTGCAAGGTCGCGGCAGGATCGGATTTAATTGCGGTAACAATTGCTGATGGAATTCCAATACCAAGATTAGCCGAATAATTTGTGTCATTGACATCAAAGGCTGAATCTAAAGCGATAGCCCCCAAAGATAGTGATAGTAAATTAGCATTGCCGCCAGAGAGTCGATTAATCCTGACTGTATAGGTTTTTTGCGATCCACTAGGGCCTTTAACGCGGACGATTAATGAGTTGCTCCCGTTGACGAGAGCCACTTCTATAGGCTCATCTGCCCGCATAGGTTTAGCCATTAAGTCTAGGCCGGCTTCCAATGTTGCACCAGGTGTCTCTGCATGGGCGCTTAAAAAAACCTTATCTGTTTTCGCATCGACTTCACAAGAATAATCCGTAACATTCCTATTAAAAATTTGCTTAGTGGGAACAGGCGATAGCATTAACGAGGATAGATTTACATCGTCGGCTGCATCGCGGGTGATGGTCACTGAAATGGTACGCGTCTTCCCATCTTCGGCTTCAATTACAAATTTTACGGTGCGAATTCCCCCGAGGGCAAGAGAATCGACTGTTACAAGTTGACCTGAAATAGCCGCTGCGCCATCGATGGTGACTTTGGCTTTGGAACTATGTAAAAAAGCTTTTAGAGTGACGGTGCTTCCTGCTTTGGGAAGATTAACAGAATAATTTCCCTGATCGGGTGAAAATTGTGGTGAGATTGTTCCACCATCTACTACAAGATCGGATAAAGCAGCATCCGAGCTCTTTTTCCGGATTACGGTGATTTGATAATTTATTGAGATACCATTTTGAGCCGTTACCTTGATAACAAAAAGGGTAGTAGGCCCACGGAGCGAAACCTTAGCGCTATCGCCGGCTGCATGTAATTCGGTAGTGCTATCGAGGACCATAGTGGCAAGAGTATCGGAAGCTTTCGCATGG
>JAYVCH010000285.1:0-2505 GCA_043750055.1 Fibrobacteria bacterium | reverse complement strand
TACATGAATTTTGCCGATGGCTCTCAAATGGAAATGCGAGATTATCAATATTGGAAACAGTCCAATTTCAATGCGCAGCAAAAACCGGAAAACGTGCATATCGAAGTACGTGATCGGGATTATTTCTTCACTCCGGGTTTTATTTTCATGGGAATTCTTTTTGGCATTTCGTCCGCATTCCTATTGAACAAATTGGGAGAAGGGGGGCGCAGACGGTTGTTGCCAAGGGGGGTTGGCATTGCTTTGGCGTCCATTGCCTTTGCGGTTCCGGCCTATTCGAACTTCAAAGAACATGATCGAGGCGGGGATTATATTCCCTGGGATTATGCCTACAATCTTCTCATGAGTTGTCGACAAAACGCGATCTTATTTACCAATGGTGACAACGATACTTTCCCATTGTGGTTTATCCAGGAAGTAGAAGGGGTGCGAAAGGATGTTCGTGTTGTGAACCTTTCTTTGGTGAACACGAATTGGTATATCCGCCAGCTCAAAACGCATGAGCCAAAACTCAATATCGGTTTCACGGATGAGGAAATTGATTTGATGGAACCTCAACCCTGGAAGTTCAAGCAAGCTGTGGAATTCAAAATTCCCAACTCTGCGATTACTGTGCAACTTGAGCCACGTACCTATCTGAAGGTGCAGGACATTATGGTGCTGCACATCACTCAGAACAATTATCCCAAACACCCTATTCAATTTGCGGTCACCGTTTCGGATGACAATATGATGGGCCTTGAAAAATACCTGGTTATGGAAGGCATGGTCTATACCTTAGTCGAGGAAAAGAAAAATAAGGAAATTGACGCAGCCTTTACTTCCCATATGGTCGATTCTGTGTATCGTTATCGGGGACTTGGAGATCCTAAGCTATTTGTGGATCTCAACACTGAAGGGTTGTTGACCAATTATTCCTCCACCAATTTCCGACTAGTAATGTGGGCTCAGGAAAGAGTTACGGAAATCGACAAGCAATTGGCTGATACCCGAAAGTCTGCCGGCGCTACGCCCAATGACTCCATTAAATCTCTGATCGAGTCCAAGGAAAAAGAACGTGCGGATAAAATCGTCTTTGCTGAAAAATATCTGCAGCTCAATGCCCACATTTTACCGCGTGAATGGCGTAATGATTACTACGGCGCGCAATTTTATTCCACGGTCAAAAATTATTCTAAGGCAGAAGAATATTACAAAAAGGGTATTGCTGAAGCGCCTAGCGCCAAATTGTTTGGTGCGAATTTGGCCCAGATGTATGTCGAGCAAAATAAATTTCCTCAAGCAGAATCCTTGCTTAATTCGCTTAAAAATTCTTCCCCCGGGGATTTTGAAATCTGGTATAGCTTGAGCGACCTGTATCAAAAGCGGGGAGAGTTTGGAAAAGCTAGGGCGGTTCTATCGGAATGGCTCAGGGCGAATCCAGCCCATCAATATGCTTCGATGGTGAATCAACAAATCCAATTCATCGACGGTCAATTACACAACCAGTCTATGCCGACAAATTCCAAAGCCGATTCCGGTGCGCAACCGGCGACTCCCGCTCTTGGACCAGGTGGAATTCCAGGTTTAGCGCCGGGTGCAACTTCACCCAAAACGGTGCCGAAAGGGGAGGGTACCAAGAGCAAGGATACGGCTTTGAAGGGAACGACTGCTCCAAAATCAGTCGCGACCCCAGCGAAATCCTAGCGGCAAAGGCGGAGGGCGCTTGCAGCATCAGGATCGCCCACGCATCTTATTGGTGAATTGGCGTGACATTCGTAACCCGGAAGCAGGGGGTGCGGAGGTCCATCTTCACGAAGTCGCCATTCGTTTAATTCGCGACGGGTTTACCTGTATTCAATACTCCCATGCCTTTGCCGGTGCTCCGGCCGACGAAGTGATCGATGGCGTTCAGGTACACCGCCGAGGCGAAAAATTTCTTTTTAATTATGTCGTATGGTCCCGGCTTTGGATCTGGTGCCGACGAGAACGTATAAATGTTGTCTTGGATGACTCCAATAAAATCCCATTTCTATTGCCTTGGCTAACCTCGCGACCCGTTGTAGCGCAGATTCACCATCTGTTCGGTAGGGTTTTATTTCATGAAACAGCTTTTCCAATGGCCGTTTATGTCTTGGCGTTTGAGGCCTTGATGCCCATCGTATATCGACGGTCGCGAGTATTGACTGGGTCGGAAAGCAGCCGGCGCGAACTTTTAGCAAAAGGCTTCGGCAACGTTGAAATAGCGCCCGAGGGCGCGGATTTAGAAAGGTATCGTCCCAGTTACGGGGGCGAAAAGAACGGCTGTCGCATTCTCTACGTAGGCCGCATCAAAAAATACAAGGGTTTGGATGTGATTTTGAAGGCGGCGGTGGAAATCAAAAAGGAATTTCCCGATTTGGAATTGGACATAGCAGGCTCAGGTGATGATGTTCCCAGACTGAAGGTGTTGACTCGCACGCTTGGAATGGAATCTTGGACCCATTTTTTGGGATTCATTACCGAAGAAAAAAAAGTAGACCTCTA
>JAYVCH010000284.1:0-14332 GCA_043750055.1 Fibrobacteria bacterium | reverse complement strand
TTAAAAAATGAAGGGGAAAATATAGCATTCACTGATATTAGAACCAGGAGTTATCCCAAGAGCTTAACGACAATATCCTTAAGTCAACAGCATTGCCGGAGACGGGGCCGCCTACTGGACACCGACTGGTCGGTTAATGAAAGAGTGGTGGAGCTTAGGAGAGTCGAACTCCTGACCTCTTCATTGCGAACGAAGCGCTCTACCAACTGAGCTAAAGCCCCTACAAGTGTCAGGAACAATCGAAAAAAATGGCCTTCTTTCCAAGGTGTTTCCCCCTTTTCCTTTTAGCTATATTTACGTTTGAACCAGGGGTGGCCTAGAGCCTGAGATCCCGTTATTCCGGTGTTCTTTTCGACCTTCCTTCCAGAAAGCGGAAAGTTTTAACCAGAAGGCCGGGGACCCTCGCACCTGATCCGGATAATACCGGCGTAGGAAGCGTTTACCTTAGGGAGTTTACATGATCCGCAATCCTGCCATTGAAACCAGTGAGCCGAATCAAGGCGTTTCCAATCAATCGATCACACGCGAACCTTTTCCCAGTTCGGTTAAAATTTATCGGTCTGGTACGCTTCATCCCTCGGTGCAAGTGCCGATGCGGGAAATTTCGCTTTCGAATACGCGATCCCATTTTGATAAAACGATGGACCGTCCCAATGCCCCCGTAGTTGTTTATGACACTTCGGGTCCATACACCGATCTCAAGGTGGATGTCGATGTGCGTCGAGGCTTGGCGCCCTTGCGTCAATCTTGGATATTGGATCGGGGGGATGTTGAAGAACTCGCAGATCAAAGTTCGGAATATGGCCGTCGTCGGGCTCAGGATTCCAGTCTGGAGTCACTGCGTTTCCACCAAACCCGAAAACCCCTTCGTGGCAAGCCTGGTAAGGCTGTCACTCAATTTGAATATGCCCGCCAAGGCATCATTACTCCGGAGATGGAGTTCATCGCCATTCGTGAAAACTTGCAAGCGGAGATTCGTGACGAGTCCCTTGCTCGTCAACATGCGGGAGATGCTCGCGGCGCAGCCATTCCCCGTATCATTACGCCTGAATTCGTGCGTAGCGAAGTCGCACGCGGACGCGCCATCATTCCCTGCAACATCAACCATCCTGAACTTGAGCCTATGATTATCGGACGAAACTTTCTCGTCAAAATAAATTCCAATATCGGCAACTCCGCCATTGCCTCTTCCATCGAGGAAGAAGTGGAAAAGATGGTTTGGTCCGTGCGTTGGGGCGCGGACACGGTCATGGATTTATCTACGGGAAAAAATATTCACGAAACTCGCGAGTGGATCCTTCGTAATTCTCCCGTTCCCATCGGCACCGTGCCTATTTATCAAGCTTTGGAAAAGGTGAATGGCAAAGCGGAGGATTTGACATGGGAGATTTTCCGCGATACCTTGATTGAGCAAGCCGAACAGGGCGTGGATTATTTCACTGTGCATGCTGGAGTTTTATTGCGTTACGTGCCCATGACCGCTAAGCGTATGACTGGAATTGTTTCCCGGGGCGGCAGTATCATGGCCAAATGGTGCCTGGCGCATCATAAAGAAAACTTTCTGTATACCCACTGGCGTGATATCTGCGACATTATGCGCTCTTATGACGTTTCCTTTTCAATTGGCGATGGCTTGCGTCCGGGATCCATCTATGATGCAAATGACGAGGCCCAATTCGCAGAATTGAAAACCCAGGGTGAGCTCACCGAAATCGCTTGGGACATGGGCGTCCAAGTGATGAATGAGGGCCCGGGTCATGTGCCCATGCACATGATCGAGGAAAACATGAAAAAGCAAATCGAATGGTGCCATGAAGCGCCATTCTATACACTCGGGCCTTTGACCACCGATATCGCTCCCGGCTACGACCATATTACCAGCGGGATCGGAGCTGCCATGATTGGTTGGTATGGATGCGCTATGCTTTGTTATGTCACACCCAAGGAACATCTGGGCCTCCCTAATCGCGAAGACGTGAAGGTTGGGGTGATCACTTATAAGTTAGCGGCCCATGCTGCTGATTTGTCTAAGGGACATCCTGCGGCGCAATACCGAGACAATGCTCTCTCGCGGGCGCGTTTCGAATTTCGTTGGCATGACCAGTTTAATTTGTCCTTGGACCCGGAAACGGCGCGCAGCTTTCATGATGAAACCTTACCCGCCGAGGGTGCCAAGTTGGCCCATTTTTGTTCCATGTGCGGACCCAATTTCTGTTCCATGAAAATCACCGATGATGTACGGGCCTATGCTGAGAAACAAGGCCTGGAAGAAAAAGCGGCACTGGAAAAAGGGATGGAAGAAAAGGCGAAAGAATTTGTATCTGCCGGCGCAGAGCTCTACCGCCAAGAATAGCTTGAAGAGTTGGATCCTTCTAGCTCATACAGTACCGTGGGGGATTTTTTCGGCAAGAAAAGCCCTCCTCCCGCATTTCGGAAATATTTATCCAAATGACTTTTGTACCAATCGCCTTCGCGGAGAAAAATATTCCCGTCGGTCATATCTCGGTTACAATGTTTGTGCCAATCAAGTTTGGTGATGATTTCTAAATAAACGGCCCCGCGGCAATGCTTGGCTAGGTTTTTAATTCCCGCCACTGCTTGCTTATCATCCAAGTATTGGAAAACGCTTTGGCAAATCACCAAATCAAATTGTCCTTTTCCTGTATATTCCACAACTGACCCTTGTGCCCATCCAAATTTTTCACACAGATAGAGGCTGAACTCAACCCCTTGGTAGCTGGCTCGAGCGTGATGTTTGGCCAATTCTTTTTTCCATTGTCCCAAGCCACAGCCCAGGTCCAAGACCCTTTTAACCGGTAGGCCCAAATGCCCAAGGTATCCAAATACGAAATGAGCCAAGCGAGCCTGACCGGTTGAGCCACGGACACGCGTTTTTGGATCGATATAAAATCGGCGATAATAGGCTTCATCAAAAGTGTGGGGGGCCGGGGAAAATTTCCGTGGGGTAGGTCTTTTCACTTGAGGAATCCGGGGGATGAGATTGGGGCGCTAAAATAGAAAGCGCAAGGATTGAGGGGGGATTGGGAAGAAATTTGCTGTAATTTCAGTTCAAACAGGGCCCTTTACAAAAAATCCAGTACAAAACTCCATTTTACACTTGCAAGACCCTACACAATAGAGTAATTTTTCACTTACAGCAGCGAAACTGCCATATCTGCGAAGATATCCGTGGGAGCTCTGTAACAAGGACTATGGTTTTATCCAACCCCAAGACGAATGATCAAACTGAGTCTCCGAGGATCTTGATAATTCCTTGTTCCATTTCTGTAACTATTAATCGTATCCAAGGAGACATATGAATATCTACGTAGGAAATCTCGCTTTCGGCGTGACCCAGGACGAATTGACCGAGGCCTTCTCGTCATTTGGTCGGGTTACCTCCACCAAAATCATCATGGATCGTGAAACCGGGAATCCCCGTGGTTTTGCATTCGTGGAAATGGCCGATCCTGGTGAAGCCCAGAAAGCCATCGAAGGCATGAACGGCGTCCAAATTCAGGGCCGTCCGATTTCCGTAAATGAAGCGCGTCCTCGCGCCCCAGGTGGCGGTAACGGTGGCGGCGGCGGCGGATCCCGCGGTGGCGGATCCCGTGGCGGCTTCGGCGGCGGCGGCGGCGGCGGTGGTGGGGGCGGTGGCGGCGGTCAGCGCAACCGTTGGTAAGCTTCTACTGCGTTTTTTCTTAGCTGAAAAGTGAGAAAAAATCTAGAACCAAACCAGTTCAAAAGGGACTCGGCACTTGTGTCGGGTCTTTTTTTTGTTGAAAATTGGGCTTTATCTCCAAAAACCCAAATTATAGCGATTTCACAAGTCTGTGTTCAATTCGTTATATTGAAAAATTCCCTAGAATCCAATAAACTCAAGGCATGGATCGCTTATTTTGGTCCGGCCCATGGCTGGTTCTATTCTGCATTTTATTTCATCCGGAATTGTGTCACGCCTTTCCCGACAAACAAAAGCTCGAGCATGAAGAACGTGTGCTTGCCATCATGGACCCGATTGATTTACAAACCCAACATGCGGATCTCGCATGGGGAGAATTTTTAAGGAAAAATTTTCAACTCAATCTCAAATGGAAAGTCATAAGCCACGACACGATGTTGGCCAAGTTCAAGGATTATAAAATCGATCCCAAGTTTCCCTGTCATGAATTTCAGTGTGCCTTCGATGCTGGAAATGTGCTTGGCGCTGAGTTTGTGCTTTTTGGATCCATTACCAATCTTGATGATATCTATGCTTTCACTTTTAACCTGGTGCATGTTCCCACTTCTCAAGTCGTTTGGTCCAAAGTGGGAGATGTTCGGAAACGGCAATCGGGAACACCTGCCTCAGCTCTAGAATCAACGTTGGCTCAAATGCGGGAAAACCTGGTTCCGGAAAGTGTACGCACGGGTCGACGCGAAAAACGTGGATTACTTTCCGTACTTGATTTAAGCGCCGCCGCATCGACACCGTCGCGAATGATGGCTGAACGCGTGGCGACGCATCTTTATGCCTCACGTAGCTACGACCTTATGGGAAAAAAGGAGATGGAAGAACTTCTCTTGGCACTGGGAATCAATAAGGGAGGATTCAACCCAACCGACTCCAGTATTTTTTGGTTGGGTGGAAAAATGGACATCACCCATCTGGTTTATTCTCGACTTTTAAATGACAAAGGAGCTGGACTAAAACTGCAGTTGGCCCTCTATGATGTGACGGCCAAGAAAAAGGTACGTGAATGGCCAGCTAAATCGACGGAAGACTTTCGCAAGTTGCTCGAATTCGAGGATAAATTTTTCGCGAGTTTGTTTAAATCGACCGAATACGAAATTACCGTGAATTCGAATCCAGCTACCGCAAGGCACTGGTCCATGGCGGGGGCCGGAATATCTTTGACCATGAGTGCAATATTTGGATTTTTGGCTTTCGAATCAAATTTGGATGCGGAGAATGAATTCAATAATTTTCAAAACGCCCGGTCCCGCGAATCCGCGAAAGAATTGCAAGCCAAAGTCTTGGATAAAGAAAAAAATACCATGGTAATGGGTCTATTAAGTGGTCTGAGCTTAGTGGGAACCGGCGGATTCTTGATCTTTTCGTTCTGAAGTCGGAGGGAAAAATGGGAAAACCCATCGGTTGGAAAAAAGGATTATTTGCGGCCCTGGCACTCTATGGCTTGACCCTTTCCCTATCTTGCCATCGCGATTTTGAAAGCCCTTATATACCGGGATCTAAAAACTACGCAGGAGACGAATGGACCAGTGACAGTAATCACAATGGTATCGCTGACAGTGTCGAAAAATACAATCCCAGTTGCATTTTACCTCCCCAACAGTGTTTAGACCAAAGCAAGGTCTTAAGTAAACTGAAGGATGGCCGCGGGACCCTGCAGGGCCGAGATATGATCCTTTGGATTGGGGATAAGCCGATTGCGCCTAGATTGGTTTGGACGCCGGTTGAGGCAAAAGCCATGGGTTATGTTCTCACCAGCTCTGATTCCGGCAAGGTTCTGCCCACTGGTGGAAATCTCGCGGCCGTTGCCAATGGAAGCGTGCAAATTGGCGTTGTGGTTCCTGGAAATGAATTCATGTCAACCTCCTTCATTGCTACCGTGCTCTCAAGTGGAACAAAAGTCGTTTCTGTTACGTCAAAATCCATGACTCTGAACGTAAACAGAGACACTATACCAGATGTCACATGGACCCCTTCGGATGCCACCGCCAAAGAATTTTATTTACAGAGCGACAATCCTGATATCGTCAGGGTCGCGGGACAGAAACTCATTGGAATTGCTCCAGGCAAAGCCAATATCACTTTGGAAACGACGGACGGTGGCAAAAAGACGGCATTTGCAGTAACTGTAGAGAACTCACTTGAAATTATTTTTGCGGATTCTATCGTCGCGGAGGAAATGTTTTTGGTTTCTGGCGCGGCTCCGGAATCTCCCATTCTCCATTGGTATCCTAAACAAAACTCAAATCAGCGGTACAACCTGTTGTCGATGGATACAAGTATCGCTTCTTTGAATTCTAAGAAAGATATGGTCATTCCTAAGGACAGGGGAACAGCGCGGGTCTTTGCCCTGGCTTTGGATGGTAGCGCGCAAACGTCTCCCTTTTTTGTCCATGTTTCTTCCGAATTTGTGCCAGTGCAGGGAATCTCGGTTACAGATATGAATCTTGTCGTAGGTTCGGATATGCGACCTCCGATGTTGACCTGGCTTCCGGCCAATGCCACTAATCGGAAATACATCCTAACCAGTGGCTCTCCCGATGTGGCCATAGCTCAAGGTGGCCTGATTTACCCTGTGTCCATGGGTATTTCGGAGTTTACCGTCAAGACACAAGAAGGGGGTTATCAGGATACATTCTTTGTCAATGTGGGACGCGCCGATTCAGCAATTCATGTAGATTCTGTTCGCGTTCAGGATATTTCACTTACTATTGGCACGGATCGTAAGCCCTTGATCGCCTGGTATCCGGAGAACATTGGAAACCGGAGTTATACCCTTAAGAGCTTGGATTCAACCATTGCCATTCCCATGGGGGATCTAATTCATCCGGTCAAAATGAATACAACGATTTTTACACTGATCTCGGATGATGGAGGAAAAACAGCAACCTTTCGAGTGACAGTCTATGAACGTGAAATCATCGTGACTGGAATCACATCAAATAATATGTCCCTAATTTTAGGTGGCACGGACCAAGTTCCAGTGTTAACTCCTATTCCATCCAATGCTACGAAATGGTCCTATAGCTTAACCTCGTCGGATTCCACCAAGGTCTCTATCGTGGGTGGAAACAAGATCCACGCCAACGCCGTTGGCAATGCAGTCATCACAATCCGATCTTTAGACGGCGGGGGTGCAACGACAACCTTTACCGTAGTCGTGAATGCGAACTCGGTAAGACTCACCTCCATTGTTGGACAAAATTTCACGATGAACCTAGGCGATTCCGCGATAGCTCCGCCCAATACTGGATTCAATCCACCCAGTGCAACCAACAAGACTTACACATTAAAAGCTGCCATGGGATCTCCGATCGTTGCGACTATAGTGGGAAACAAGGTCTTTCCTGTGAATCTTGGAAAGGCAGAAATCACCATCACCTCCGCGGAAAATCCCACCGTGACGGGTATTTGCACAGTCACGGTAGTCTCCATGGTGCGCGGAATTGTCGCTAAAAATGATACAATTCGAGTTGGAGCAGGAGACAAGGATCCCTCGGAAGGATTTAGTTGGACCCCTTCTACCGCGACGAACAAGTCCTACCAACTGAAGAGCTCGGATACAACGAAAGTTCGCATCACTTCTAATGGGCAGAAATATACAGGTGTTTCAGGTGGTGCCGCAAGTTTGACGGTAACGGCTCAAGGCGGATCCGGAGTATTTGCCTCTTTTAATGTTACGGTGTTCGTTCCCGTAACAAGTTTTTCTGCCATGGACTATAAGATGAAAACAACCGATCCACTCTTCATTACCCGTCCGCTGTTAACCTTTCTTCCGGACAATGCCACTGATAAAAATTGGACGCTAATTTACCTATATCCTTCCGCATCTCCGGCGCCCATTTCCATTTTGGAACTGGTTGAAGGATGGAAATTTTTAGCGCATGGCCCGGGAGTGGTTGGCGTCATTGCCATTTCGTTTGATAATAGGTCCCTAAGAGATACGTTCATGGTAACGGTAATTAGGCCCGTCACCTCCCTTTCCGCCTCGCCGATTTCAATGAAGGTGGGTGATGCAGACAAAGACGCGGGTGTGGTCTTTAACCCAACCGATGCTTCGAATAAAAATTACACATTGTCGAGCTCAAGTCCTGCTACTGTCACGATTGTGGGCAATAAAATCCATGCAGTCGCAGTTGGGCAAAGTACGATAACGGCTACCAGTACTTATGATACGACCCAAATGACGACTTTCCTGGTCACGGTGCAAACGTCCATTGTGAATGTTATTTCCGTCACGGTGAGTGAAATGGTTTTGCATAAAAATACCGATACAGCATTAACTATAAGCTGGAATCCCACTAATGCGTCTAATAAAGGCTATTCGATTTTACCTGGTTATAATACTTCAATTGTTTCTGTTTTGTCCGGGAATGTCATTCACGGGATTGCCGGTGGTAAGACCAGTATGGTGCTTTCCACTACCGATGGAGGGAAGTTGAACACTTTTAACGTAACCGTTATCGTGCCGGTGACTGGCATCACAGCGAAATCTATGTCTATTTCTGAAAAAGATACTTCAGGCACTCTACCGGCTATTACTTTTGAGCCATTGGATGCCACCAATAAAGGCTACACCCTGACTGATTTAGGTGGCAACGGCGGGGGAAGTGTAACTTTTGCAAACGGTAGGATATTCCCCCTAACGCGAGGGAATACCCAAGTTGAAGTTGTTACTACGGATGGGGGCTTTTCGGCAATTTTTTCGGTGCAAGTTACGAGGTAAATAAATTTACTTAACCCTGGGAAGTAATCAGCTTTCGCAAGTTCTCCTTGTACTGCGCCAAGAATTTCTCTGCCACTACAACGACATTCTCCGCAGTATAGCCGAACTTCTCGTCTAGCACTTTGAACGGAGCCGAAGCTCCGAATCGTTCCATGCCGAAAACTTTCCCAAGCGGTCCGACCAAACCTTGTAAGGTTGCGGGCAAACCCGCGGTCCATCCTAAAGTCGGAACAGCAAAGGGTAATACGCTTTCACGATAGGATGTGGTTTGTTCTTTAAATAAACCTTCGGATATGGCGGAGACGACCTGAACTTTCAATCCCTTTTCCTGAGCGAGTTTTTCTGCGCCGTCGATAAGGAGCGACACTTCGGATCCATTAGCCACGAGAATGAGATCGGGTGTGCCGCCGGCTTCGCGCACAATGTACGCGCCCTTGGTCGCACCGGCGAGTGCGTCTTGATAGCGCGTGGAACCGGCTTTGACTGGAAGGTCATTGACGGGTTGACGAGTGAGAATCAATGCGGCAGGAGTTTGGGCTTCGAGAGCCATTTTCCAAGCCACGGTTGTTTCAGCACAATCTCCGGGTCGCAAAACCAGCATGCTGCGATGGCCTTCGAGATTAGCCATTTTTTCCAACAACCGAATTTGTGCTTCCTGTTCGATGGGTTGATGCGTAGGCCCGTCTTCGCCGACGCGGAACGCATCGTGGGTCCAGATAAAGATACTATGCGCCCCCATGAGGGCGGCTAAACGGATAGCGGGTTTTTGGAAATCGGAGAAGGCGAAGAAGGTGCCTCCGGCGATAAAGCATCCGCCATGTAAGGCTACCCCTGTCATGATTCCAGCCATGGTCAACTCGGCCACGCCTGCTTGTAGAAAAGCGCCGCCGAAATCATCCTTCGTGAAGATTTTGGTTTTCTTTAAGAAACCTTCAGTATAATCGCTGTCCGCCAAATCGGCTGAAGTGACGATCATGTTTTCGACTTTGCCGGCAAGATAGGCGAGCACATTTTTCGAAGCTGCACGTGTGGCTTCATTTGGTTTTTGTTCAATCGATGCAAAGTCCAGGGGTGGCAATTCGCCGGATTGGAACTGATGGTATTTATTGGCGAGTTCGGAATTTTGTTTTTCCCAATCCGCCTGACGAGACTTGGCGACTTTGGCCAGTTCGATTTTTTCAGCTTTCACCTTTTCCATGGATTCAGCCACATCGGTGAATATCAAGAAGGGGTTGGCGGGATCGCCGCCCAAATGACGTACGGTTTCTTCAAAGGAGGCTTCGGTTTTCGAAAGTGGATTGCCATGAGTTTTAGGAGAGCCTTCAAAGGGGGAGCCATCGGCTTTGACCGCGCCTTTTCCCATGATAGTTTTACCGACGATGAAAGTGGGTTTTAATTTTTCGGCCCATGCGCGTTTGAGTGCGGCGCGCATTTCGTCGAAGTCATTGCCGTTAACGGTTTCGACTCGCCAGCCCCAAGATTCATATTTCTTGGCGGTGTCTTCGGACATTGTATCCTTGGTCATATGCGATAATTGCACACCGTTGGAATCGTAAAACATGATCAAATCGGACATGCCTAAGTGACCGGCCAATCGGCCTACCCCCTGGGATACTTCTTCTTCTACGCCACCATCGGAAATGTAGGTGACGGTTTTATGTCCCATCCATTCTCCAAAACGAGCGCGCAAGAACCGTTCAGCAATGGCGGAACCAAGAGCCATGACATGGCCTTGGCCGAGTGGACCTGAAGTGTTTTCCACACCCCGGCTCAAGTCATGTTCGGGATGGCCGGGAGTGGGGCTACCCCATTGCCGGAAATTGGACAATTCGTCCATGCTGTAAAAGCCGAACATGGACAGGGTGGAATACAACATCGAGGACAAGTGTCCTGGGTCGAGAAAAAATCGGTCACGATTGACCCATTTTAAATCCGTGGGATCGAAACGAAGGAACTCGGTATATAAGAGGGCCGCGAAATCGGCGCCTCCCATTGGGCCACCGGGGTGACCTGATTTGGCGCGTTCGGGCATGGTTGCGGATAGGATACGAATATTATCGGCGATTCTTTTCAGTTTAGCGTTTTCCAAGTTGTCTCCTTCGGTCGTTCTGGTAGGGGAAAAGTAGTATAAAGAGCAAAATACAGGTTTGACCTGAAATATCTGTATTTTATAATATCAACAATGACAAAGCCCATCAAAGTCGTCCGACCTATCAATCCGTTTACCTTAGAACCTGTCGGTGAGTATCCGATTTTGGATTATACTGCCCTTCAAAGCACCATAAATAGGGCTCGAAATGCCTCTAAAGCTTGGCGTAAAGTGGATGTTGGGCAGCGGGTAGAATGGCTGCGGGCGGCGCTTCAGTACTTTGAAGCGAATAGGGGCTCGATTGTCACGGATATTACCCAGCAAATGGGAAAACCGATCCGGCAAAGTGAGAATGAAGTCAAGGGATTTTTTGAGCGCGCGGAATATCTAATTGGTTCCGCCGAATCGATCTTGAGTCCTGAATACCTCCCGGCGAAAGCAGGTTTTGAACGGCGAATAGAACATGTTCCCTTGGGTGTTGTGCTAATCATAGCGCCCTGGAATTATCCTTTACTGACGGCTGTGAATGGCGTTGTCACGGCATTGTTAGCTGGCAATGTCGTCATCCTCAAGCATAGCAGTCTCACTCCGGCAGTAGGTGAACATTTTGCTCGCGCCTTTGGAAAATTAGGACCATGCGAAGATATATTGCAAGCCGTTCTGGCTGAACATTCGGATTTGGGGCGCGCGATTTCAGAATGTAATATCGACCATGTCGTTTTTACCGGGTCCGTAGAAGGCGGTCGCACGGTGCAAAAGGCCGCATCGAGCCGGTTCATTGATTGCAATCTTGAACTTGGAGGGAAGGATGGGGCCTATGTCGCATCCGACGCCGACCTCGAAAAAGCGACTACGGATTTAGTCGATGGCGCTATGTACAATGCCGGTCAAAGTTGCTGCGGCATTGAGCGAGTCTATGTTCATCAAAATTTGTATTCGGAATTTATAGAACGCTGCGAAACGTTGGCTGCGGAATATAGGCTCGGCAATCCCATGGAGCATAAAACCACCATGGGTCCACTCGCTTCTGCGAAATCGGCGCAAGAAATGTCCCGACAGGTAGAGGCTGCCAAGGCTAAAGGGGCTAAGGTGATCTGCGGTGGCAAAGCGAAGCTTATCGGAATGGGCACTTTCTTTGAACCGACCTTGATCACGGACGTTGACAATTCCATGGACGTCGTGCGGGAAGAAAATTTTGGTCCTATTCTCCCCATCCTTTCGGTGAGCAGTGACGAGGAAGCGGTTCGATGCATTAATGACTCGCGTTACGGATTATCATCGGCGATTTACACTCGCGATTTGGATCGTGCGAATCGATTCGCAATGGAAGCGGAAACGGGTACTGTTTTTATGAATCGATGTGACTATCTAGATCCTGCCTTACCTTGGACTGGAGTTCGCGATAGCGGTCGGGGAACCACACTTTCCAAATTTGGATTTTATTCCCTGACTCGCCGAAAGGCCATTCATTTCCGGTTACCTTGAAAAGCCGGAAAAACCTAAAGGATGTTATGAAAAAAGAGCTTTCCAAACGTATGGCACAGTGGGAAAAAGAAGGCATCAAGCGCGTGAAGCTGGCACTGACCGATATCGATGGGGTGATGCGCGGGAAATATTTGTCGTTGGATAAATTTGCATCCGTGGCCGAAGGGGGAGGAGTATTCTGCGATTGTGTTTTAGGATGGGATACGGACGATAAGTTGTACGATAACGTGAAGTTCACCGGGTGGCACACGGCCTTTCCCGATGCCCATTTCCGATTAGATCTTGGGAGTGAACGTCGCTTGGTGGAAGAGGGAGGGCTTCCTTTTTTTCTAGGTGAATTTGTCGACAATTCCGGAAAGACCCGGCATCCCCTTTGCCCACGTGGGCTTTTGCAAACCGTATTGGAAAGAGCCGCGGCCATGGGCTATGGGGCTAAAATCGGTTTTGAGTATGAGTTTTTTGTTTTCGATGAAACGCCACATACGGCTCGGGAAAAAGGCTATAAGCATATGAAGCCTTTTACGCCTGGCAATTTTGGATACTCCGTGATCCGCAGTTCGGTGGAATCGGATCTCTATAATAACCTCATGGATTATGCCCTGTCGCTGGGTTGCCCTATTGAGGCCTTGCATTGTGAAACGGGTCCTGGCGTGATGGAAGCGGCTTTGTCGGCGGACGAAGCCTTACGCGGAGCAGACAATGCGGCCTTATTCAAAACCTTTACGAAAGTGTTTTTTCAAAAACGGGACATGATGGCCACCTTTATGGCCAAGTGGTCGCTGGACTATCCGGGTCAAAGTGGACATTTGCATCAAAGCTTGTTTGACCTTAAAACCGGTGAATCTGTCATGCACAAACCGGACGGGCGCGAAGGCATGAGTCTGGTGATGGAAAGTTATGTAGCAGGGATGCAAAAATTCCTGAAGCCATTCCTATGTATGTTTGCGCCTACCGTGAACAGTTATACGCGTCTAGTCAAAGGCGCATGGGCACCAACTAGCGCGACTTGGGGTGTGGAAAACCGGACCACGGCCTTACGCGTCATACCCGGCGGCACAAAAAATCAGCGGGTGGAATTTCGTTTGGGTGCCGCAGACGGCAATCCTTATTTGGTGGCAGCCGCTTGTATTGGCTCGGGGCTTTTGGGCATTGAAAAAAAATTGAAACTCGGAGACCCGGTTAGAGGCAGTGCTTATGCCGTGCAGGACAAGCTTCCCGAGAGCTTGCAATTGCCCAGTAACTTGCGTGATTCCCTCCGAAATCTACGCGCCTCCAGAGAGGCGGTGGAGGTGTTCGGGGCCGATTTCGTGGAACACTTTGCGAATACTAGGGAATGGGAGGTTCGCGAGCATGAACGGGTGATCACGGATTGGCAGTTGGCCCGATATTTCGAAATCATTTGAGGCTGAAAACCAGGCAAGGAAAGTCCCAGGAAACATGGCCGACTTTCAGGTCATGGAATCAGTGATAGGAGCATTATGCAACAGTTCAATTATCCAACGACTATTTTTTATGGTGAAGGGGCGCTATCGCAATTGGCGACTCGAATCAAGGGTCAGATTCACCGGATCTTAATTGTGACCGATGCAACTTTAGTCAAGACTGGGCTTGCGTCTCGGGTGGTGGAAGCCCTCAAGACCGCCGGGATCGAGTCCATGATTTTTGACGGAACGCATCCGAATCCTATTGAAGAGGATGTGGAAAAGGGGCTCGCGGTCTTTCAGGAGGGGAAATGTGACGGCTTGATTGCCTTGGGTGGAGGTAGCCCAATGGATACAGCTAAAGTCATTCGCTTTATGGCTACGCATCCCGGACCCCTTGCGCAATATGATGATGCCAAAGGGGGAGACAAACTCATTCATCTTGCCATGCCTCCCCTCTACGCTATCCCGACCACATCGGGGACGGGCAGTGAAGTGGGTCGGTCAGGCGTCATTATCATGCGCGCGACGGGAAAGAAAACCATTTTTTTTCATCCCAACCTCATGCCCGATATTGCAGTATTGGAGCCGGCTTTGACGGTCGGGCTGCCACCTTTTATTACCGCCGCCACCGGCATTGACGCATTCACGCATTGTCTAGAAGCCTATTTTGTACCCGCCTTTCATCCCATGGCCGATGGCATTGCCCTGGAAGGAATCCGACTTATCCTCAAACATTTGCCGACAGCCTATGCAAAGGGCATGGACTTGACCGCTCGGGGCGCGATGCAAATGGCGGCATCGATGGGAGCGACGGCTTTTCAAAAAGGTTTGGGAATGATCCATTCCTTGGCGCATCCACTGTCGGCGCGTTACAA
>JAYVCH010000283.1:0-11113 GCA_043750055.1 Fibrobacteria bacterium | reverse complement strand
CGTATGTGTTCCGGTTGTGGGCTTGATTATAATCTTATTGGCCATCGACCGAAGGTGGATGGCATTTGCGACGTGTGCGGGGCTAAACTGCTGCAACGTTCTGACGATCATCCAGAGGCGATCAAAAAACGCATTGAGGACTATCATGTTAAGACCGAACCGATGATAAATTTTTTCCGTCGTATCAATATTCTGCATGCTGTCGATGCCACTCGGTCCATTCCCGATGTGTTTGAGGAGATTCGAACTTCCTTGGCGCTTCCTGCGCAGGGAAAGCCCATGAACTCCAGTGCTTTGAGCACCGAAGCGTCTGCCTCATGAAGGGGATAATATTAGCTGGAGGGGCAGGTAGTCGTCTTTATCCTCTCACCTCAGTCGCGAGCAAACAGCTGCTACCCATCTACGACAAACCTCTCATATTTTATCCGCTTGCCACATTGATGCTGGGTGGGATCAAGGAATTCCTACTCATATCTACTCCCGAAGACGTTCCGCGTTTTCAGAGTTTGCTGGGCGATGGCGATCAGTGGGGCATTCATATTGAGTATGCGGTACAGCCCAAGCCCGATGGAATCGCGAAGGCTTTTATCATTGGCGAAAAATTTATTGGTAAGGACCCGGTGACCTTGATACTGGGAGATAATCTTTTTTATGGATCGATGAAGCTTGATGAAACCCTCGTGAGCTTTAAAAGCGGAGCGAAGGTTTTCGGATATTATGTCAAGGATCCGGAACGATATGGCGTGGTCGAATTCGATGCCAATAAAAAAGTCATCGGTCTCGAAGAAAAACCCACGATTCCAAAATCGAATTATGCAGTTCCGGGCCTTTATATTTACGACAACAACGTGATCGAAATCACGCGTAATCTCAAGCCTTCTCCCAGGGGCGAGCTTGAAATCACCGATTTAAACCTTGCCTATCTCAAGCAAGGCCAATTATCGGTGGAGTTACTCGGGCGCGGTATCGCCTGGCTCGATACGGGAACGCATGCCAGTATGCTCGAAGCCTCAAACTTTATCTACACACTCGAAGCCCGCCAGGGCCTTAAAATCGGTTGCCTGGAAGAAATTGCCTTCATGCGGCATTTTATCGACAAGGGTAAATTCCAAGACACGGTCGGAAAAATGCCGAAGTCTCCGTACAAGGATTATTTGTTAGGACGATTTAAAAACCGAGAATAGTGCGGCTTCTGGCCTTGCTGTGGACTTCCGGCCCGTGCGTGGGTGGTCATCTGTTCCCCTCAACACGGAAGAACCAGATTAATTAGGTGAGTTCCTGCGCCAATAAAGTGTTGACATAAGCAGCCTGTTCAGGAGTGAGAAACGTCTCGGCCAAAATTGAAATTTCATTGAGGAAGGAAATCTTCTCAGGCTTCTCTCCAATGGCCGTATAGGCGTTGAAAATCTTGTCCCACAACGCCGTGTCCAAAGGCTGAAGTGAAAAATAATCTTTAGCGATACGACGGATATTTTCTTTATCCCCAATCCCTAAAAGTGCGGATAACAAGGTGTCGAATAAATTCAAGGAGGAGAATTTCCCCAAGGGGATATTGACGAGATGGCGTAACGCATCAGCGGGACTTCCCAGACTCAAGTAAGCCTTGCCCATGTCTGCGTCGCAATGCGCTTTCATCCATTCCAAATAGGCTTCATGGCCCCCTGTGGTCAAGTGATGACGAAAAATTTGATTCAAGTCCGAGTTGACGCCCTTACCCAAGTCTAAGGGTGAATAAAAATAGGCATAGAAAGGATTCAATTCCGTGGATTCGGAATTCAGGGTGGCCAAAATAGCTCGGCATTTTTCGGCAAAATCCAATGTCTTGGTCCAGTCACTTCGAAGGACTGCAAATTTCATGGACATGAATTCCCGGAGGAGGGCGGGTAAAATTGGAGTGTTTAAAAAATGTTCGAGCAGCGTTTCGACAGCCGGGAGCGACTCGCCTTGATTCTTTTCCAGAAGGGTCAATAAGGTCGCGACGAGGGTTTCCTGTTCCAGTCCTTGATGAGTTCGTGAATGGAATTCCAGTTCTTCCATCGATTCTTTGGTGCTGAATCCGGCGCCCAAAATTCGAAGTTTGATCAAAGCCTTTTCGCCCTGGGCTCGCGTAGGGGTCTTCAAATTTTTCTGAATGTTTGAAGGAAGGATTGAGGGAGCATTTTTGCAAACCATTTCCAATAAGGTCTGCAACTGAATGGATTTGGTATGGCGCTTCACCGCCTCCTTCGCGGCTAGAGAGACTTCCGCCAATTTTTCCGGGCTTGCGAGCAGCGCATTGAGGCGCTCTTCAATACGACCCGGAGCGTACTTGAAATAATGTTTTCCTTCCTGAAATAAAATGGCCACTTCCTGATTGTCTTCTTCCACTAATGCGACAGCGCCCATAGCCATCGATTCGAAAAGGCGCATATTGGCTTCGCTACGAATGGAATAATTAAAAACGATGCAACTGCGATTCAAAATTTCGACATAGGCCTCGGCAAAGGCTTGTTTTAGGTGGATGAGGCGCGAGGTATTTTTCCCCCAAACCGCTAGTCGCGCCAGCAAACGATTCCGTTCCCCATGCAGACTGGCATTCAAGTTTCCGCAAAAGGAAACATCCAGGTTACGGTTGATATTTTGGATTTTAAACACGTTAGGATCATATCCAAACAACGCTTGGTGGTGGATGTTGGCAACCCCTGAACGTTTGAGCAATCGGTAGCCGGGCCAATCCGTGAAACAATAATCGAATAAAGGGCAAAGTGCGGGCAAAAAACGCAAGCACACGTTCCAATCCGTGATCAAAAGAATTTTCAGGCCGGGAAAGGTATGCACATCTACGGGGATAGGCAGGTATTCGGGGCTGGCGATAACCAGGATATCGGGAAATTCAGAGGTGGGTATCAAGGGAAGAATGGAGGCGAGGCTGCGTCTTTCCATTTCCGCCAACCACCTGGGTTTGACTTGTTCGGGAGGAAAATAATCCCCGAAGTGATGCATTGAAAAACCTTCAACAGGAGGAAGGTAAATGTTGGATAAGACGCGTGCTAGAATGGGGCTCGACATGCCTAGAAAGTTTTTAGGACCGCATCCAAACGAGTCGCCAAATCGATCAAATCCTCACCCAACCGGGATATGGCGAAGTCTTCCTGGGGAGGGGAATGGAAATCAACATAGTCGTCGAAGATTTGCCGACCTCGCTTATCGTCCCGGTCCAACGAAGTGAGAATGTGATTTTTAAACAGGGGTAGGCGCTCGTTGTGCTTTCCCAGGATACTTTTGATATCCCCAGATACACCCAATTCTTTTTCGATGGAATCGATGATGTCGATAAGGGCCGGGGACCAAGTATTTCGGGGTTTATCCGCATACATCCGAAACAAAAAGAAAGTGAGATAATCCTCATAGGCTGCTATAGCTCGGTCACGAGTTTTCCCGCGCAAGAAATTTTTTCCGAGCCCGGGAATTTGTTCTTCTAAGTAATAGGCCAGATCTGGCGCGGCCAAACGTAGGACGCGATAGGCCCGGAGTACCAACTCGGCCATGCGGGGCAGGAAAATTCGAGAGGTGAAAAAACCGCTGCGCAGGTTGGACGTGGGGTCGGCGCTAAAGGCATGTCGGCGCGCCAAATTCGAATCTTCGAATTTATAACTTCGGCGAACCAAGGAATAGGCATTGTCCGACCACATCCATCCCGGCACAATTTCATTAATGGCCGGTCCCAATTCCGGAAAACTCGAAAGGGGTTGATTGATCAAGGTGAAGGGAAAGGAAAGCCGCTGAGGCAAGGTCGTGACGCCGGTGGCGAAGATGGAATAGGGAGATTCTTCATAGTTGGCGGGGAATTTAATCGAGCACCCCAAGCCAAGAAAATTTCCTTCTCCGGGACGAATTTCTTGGTCGGGTTTTTTGCCCGTATGATTACTGCCGACATTGGCTCCGTAAGCAATATTTCCCCGACCCTCCGGCCAAATCGCCGAGATCAATAAACTTTGATGATGGAAGCCGACAAAGGGGCCGACCAAGGAGGCATTCATTTCCCCTTTATTGACCAAGGTATTGGGCCCCACCACCGATTGGAAAACCATGCCGCCCCAAGTTACGGCTGAATGCTCAAGTAATATGCTGCGTGAAACTTTACCCGAGGACTCCACGCGCGCTCCCGGTTGTAAAATGGAGTGTTCAATCCAGCCTTCTTCGGAAACAAAACAGGGCTCTTCCGGTGTAGATAAAAGGGCGGCCTCACGAATAAGCGAGGCCCCGGAGATAGTCGTCCCAGGCCCTATCCAGGCGCCATGTACATGCCGAGCATGCAAAACCGCTGCTCCCGACCCAACATAGCCAAAGCTGCATCGCAGAGGCCCCAAAACCGATTCCAGGCGTTGTTGAAACTGCTTTTGAAATTCGGGGGTGAGAGCCAACGCATCCATACAATCATCCAACGTGATCTCATCCAAAATCCAAACACTTCGTGTGCCAGCCTCCGTTCCGGGATGGATAGCTTGACCAAAACTGAAGAGGGTGGATGTCGGACAATCCAATTCCCCGAGGCCGACCAGAATAGCGCCATCTTCGATCACCTGGCGTTCCAATCGGGCGATATCGTGAAGACAGGCATTGCCGATAACTGCATCGCGAACCCGACAGTGGGTCATTCCGGCAGGCCATGTGCGTCCATCGGGTCCGGCCCATTCCCCTTTAAAACCCGCCAGGTGCACATCGCCTTCAAAACTATTATGGCGAATCGTGTCCAATCCCGCATCCCCGAGAATGCGAACCCGCGACCAATCCGGGCAAACATTCCCCTGGCTCTCTAGATAAAGCCGCTCTTCCGAGCTAAACGGACGGCCAGCATTGAGCCGCAAATGGGCATTGGCCAGGGTTCGAAGGCTGGAAACGAACGGCGAGGTGGCCAAAACCTTGTCCAGTTTGGTCGTCAAGCGTTCTAGTCGCAGTTGGTTGGTCATTCCGGCCATGGTGCCCCCTAGTCGGACAAGATAGTTTTCTATTCTAATTTTGCATCATGTCCCGAGTCCATGCTTTTTTCGATTTCGACGATACTCTATTGGATGGCGATAGCATTCTGTATTGGCTCCGATTCTACTATCAACGTCGTCCTTCACGACGCATTTTCCAGGTGATGAACTGGGCCGCGCTCGTCGGTTTTTCCCTAAAGTTGATCGATAGCCATACGCTCAAACGCATCTTACTGTTCCCGATGGGATGGGAACATCCAGAAGAATTAGATCGCCTTGCCGCTGAATTCGTACGCACCGATTTAGCATCCCACTTTCACGCCCCCGTTTTACAAAGGCTTTGGACGCATCATTTATTAGGACATAAAATCGTCATCCTGTCCGCCAGCGCCACCTTCTATCTTCGCCATCTCAAAGCCTTTCTTCCCATGGCCGATATTCAAGGCAGCGAAATAATCTGGCAAAAGCCCGGCTCCTTTTCCATACCGCGTTACAAAGACGGCAACCTTCGCGGCGAAAATAAAATCACGCGAATGCGAGCGCTGGGTTATGGAAGCGCCGCGCCCTTATCTTTCGCCTACTCCGATCATCACCACGACATTTTTCTCTTACGCTTTTCCGAATTTCCTTTTTGCATCAGACCCACTCCCAAACTCCATCGACTTGCCATTGCCGAGGGTTGGCCAGTCATAGATTGGCCCGGGAATCTTCCTCGCTGGAAAATCCGTTTGGGCAAACTACGCCTCTTACTTTTTGCGGCCGGCCCCGTTCGAAGTGCCACTTGCGATCCCGTTCGTGAAGCGGCCCGCGCGCGCGAATATGCCCCCACTCAAGTCCGCGAATTGGCCGCAGTCGTCTCGAGAAAATACTCGAGAGCAACAAACCCCCAAGTTCACGCCGATATTTTCGGGACCTACTCTATGGCAAGCCCTACAATCGAATTCTAAGTTCTAAAAACCCCGGAGATTTTATGAACGCCTTCTCATCCCTTAAACAAAGCCTAACTCAGCTTCCCAAAAACTGGGTCGTTACCGGAGCCGCCGGTTTCATCGGTTCCCACCTGGTAGAAAATCTCCTTCGCCTGGGTCAAACCGTTGTGGGCCTGGACAATTTTGCCACCGGCCATCGCTATAACTTCGATCAAATCTCCAAGGCCGTGGGCGATGGCCGGTGGAAAAATTTCCATTTCATAGAAGGGGATATTCGCAACCCCGACGCTTGCAAACAGGCCGTTACCAGTGCAGATTACGTTTTACATCAAGCCGCTCTAGGCTCCGTTCCCCGTTCCATCGCCGATCCTTTAACCACCCACATGGTTAACGTGGATGGTACGGTCAATATGCTCATCGCCGCCCGCGATGCAAAAGTCAAACGCATGGTTTACGCTTCCAGCTCCTCCATCTATGGCGACGAACCTAATCTCCCCAAGCGAGAGGAACGCGTAGGCAAACCCCTGTCACCTTACGCCCTCAGCAAATGGGTCAACGAACTCTACGCAGATAATTTCGGCCGCATCTACGGCTTTGAAACTGCCGGCCTCCGCTACTTCAACGTCTTCGGCGCCCGCCAAGATCCCGAAGGTCAATACGCCGCCGTCATCCCCAAATGGACCAGCGCGATGATCAAAGGTGAAACTGTTCGCATCAACGGCAAAGGCGACACCAGCCGCGACTTCTGCTATATCGAAAATGTCGTCCAAGCCAATCTCTTGGCCGCAACCGCTCCGGGGGCATCGGGCCAAGCCTACAACGTTGCCTTGAACGATCGCACCGACCTCAACCAACTCTTCGCCCACCTTCGCGATCGCCTAGTCCCCCATTATCCCCATCTCAAAAACATCCAACCCGAATACGTTCCCTACCGCGCCGGCGATGTCCTCCACTCCCAAGCAGAAATCACCAAAGCCCAGTCACTTCTAGGTTACGCCCCGACCCACACCGTAAGCCAAGGCCTAGACATCGCCATGGACTGGTACCGAAACAACCTATAGCCCCACCTTCCCCTCCCCGCTTTGTTTATCCTTTCTTTTTCTTTTCCGTAAAGGAAGACTCTGCGTGGGGCTTTAAGTCCATTGGGGACTGCTCTAGGGGGTGCGGGACTCATTGGCGGAGGTCGTAGGCGTGGCGGGTGGGGCCTGTTTTAGAACAGCGCCTGCAAAAGACACTGCGAATAGATTGGCTTGCGCGCTACGGAGACCCCCCGGCCGATAGTCCACAAAGAATCGATAAGCCGCAGACCAAAGCCTCCGAGGCCCGCACCCCCCAGAGCAATCCCCTCTTCTCTACTGAGCCCCATGCCCAGTCACCACCACCCAAATCGTACGCAACAATATCAACATATCCAGCGAAATGGACATGTTCTCGAAGTACCACAAATCAAACAAAACCTTGGTCTTTACATCCTCAACCGACGAATCATACCGATGTTTCACTTGCGCCCAACCCGTTAATCCCGGCTTCATTTTTAGGCGGCGCAGGTAAAGGGGCACTTCATGTTTCAGCTGGTCGATAAAATGTTGGCGTTCAGGCCGAGGACCCACAAGGCTCATATCCCCAATCAAAATGCACCAGAGCTGCGGCAACTCATCGATCCTCGACCTTCGCAAGATACGTCCCAGGCGAGTTACCCTAGAATCTTTTGTCGTCGCCCATTGCGGCCCCTGCTTTTCCGCATCGGTACGCATGGTGCGGAACTTATGGATAAAAAATCGCTTGCCGTACAAGCCGATTCGCTCTTGGCTATAAAAGACCGGGCCCTGGGAATCCAGTTTAATCAAAAGAGCGGCCAACGCCATCAGCGGAAATCCCACGACTAAAAATAGTGCGGAAACCACGATATCCATCAACCGTTTAATCTTCGCTTCCCAGGCAGGCATATGTTCGGGAAATAAAACTTTAAGCGTGATGCCGTGAACCGCGCTGGTTTTAAAATGGCCACTGGCAACATCGTACAAATCGGGAACGATGAAAATGGACAAAGGAAATTCAGCTACATAAGATAAAACGCGAATGATCTCGTTGTGAGACGCGGATTCATGGCTGATGATGATTCCACCAATGCGGTACCTGGTAATGATGTCGGGAAGGTCCGCGTATTTTCCGAGCACAGGATGATCTTGGAATTGCTTCCCCTTCAGCGCTCCATTTTCATCCACATAACCAAATAGATTCCAGCCCATTTCCGGAACGGCTTTAAGTTCTTGTTGGATTTGGAATCCCGACTCCGTCGCCCCTAAAATGAGAATGCGATCGAGTCCGCGCCCCTGACGAAGCAGCCTTCTGACAAAGGCTTGTACGAACATTCGAAAGCCATTCACTGCTAAAAGAAAGGTGCACCAATACGAAAAGAAACTCGCCGCCCGCGACCAAGTAAAAATGTGATAAAGCTTATGCTCATAGATTTTCTCAAGAATATCGGACCCAGTGGTGATGGCGAAAATGATCAAACAGCCTGTCGTGATTTCCTTAGCCACCACCACAAGCTGCACGGCCCTTGATTGTAAATACCAATCTCGATATAGGCCGCTGACAAAAAAATAAGCGATCCACACCAAGGAGAGCACAAACGCTATTTGCGTGTAATGTTCAAAATCCTTTTGCGGATCGAGGGCTTCGGGAAAAACACCGCTTTTGTAGCGCAGCCAAAATATGAACGCGAAGGCCAGGTTGAACGAAATGACGTCCGAAGCGAAGATGAGGTATTTCTCGAATTTCCTAGCGAGCATCACTCTTTCCGGCCATTTCTAAGTCGCGGTTAAACTACTAGGATGTGCAACGTTGCATGGCTGAAAAGCGGATGGAACTCCCCCGATAAAGAACCCAGGTCGTAACTGGCACAGAAACGTGACGAAAATGTGACAGTGAGACAATGAATGAAAATCCAAAGTTGGTGGGCTTTGCGGTTGACTCGGTTCGCCGTCGACTACCGGTAAAATCGCAGGACTTGGGTCGGCGCACGGATGATGTCCAAAGCATCAATACGCTTGAGGGCGGCGCGGATATTGGCGTTTCGCGCGGTATGGGTCAGGAAAATGACGGGTACATTTTCCGGATCGTGTTCAGGCTTTTGCACTAAGGCTCGAATGGAGATGCCTTCCTCTCCCAAAATGGCCGTGACTTTGGCTAGCACGCCGGGCTTGTCTACAGCGGTGAGGCGGAGGTAGAATTCGGTTTCTAAATCATCGATCGGGGCGAGGTCCGCGCGATTTTTTGCCGAGAAGAATCCCATGGGTGGTGGAATGGGATTGCCGGTCGCGAGCTGCCGGGCTAGGGCGACAAGGTCTGAAATAACGGAGCTTGCGGTAGGTAGGCTTCCCGCGCCCGCACCGGTGAGCAGGATGGGGCCCGCGGCTGAGGTTTTGATGAAGACGGCATTCAGTACTCCGTCCACGGTTGCTAACAAGTGCTTCTTTTCAAGGAGAGCGGGATAGACGTTAGCCTGGATGTGACCTTTCTTGTCTTGGGAAACGATGCCGAGAAGTTTGATGGCGAAGCCCATCTCCTCTGCCATTTTGATGTCTACGTCCGAGATGGAGGTGATGCCTTCCACGGACATGCTTGCAAAATCAACATACTTGCCATAGCACAGGGATGCTAAAAGTGAGACCTTATGGGCAGAATCGGTGCCTTCAATGTCGAATGTGGGATCGGCCTCCGCATAACCCAATTCTTGCGCTTGTTTCAAGGCGGTTTGGAAGGAGAGTTTCTTTCCGGTCATTTCTGAAAGGATGTGGTTGCAGGTACCGTTGATAATGCAGGCAAGCCCGTGGATGTCGTTGGCGATGAAGGATTCTTGTAGGGTGCGGATGATGGGGATCCCTCCGCCTACCGCGGCCTCGAAGAGTAGGAAGCGCCCATGCTTCTCAGCCAAGGGAAAGAGCGTGGTGCCATGCTTGGCGAGTAAAGCCTTGTTCGCGGTGATGACGTGTTTTCCAGTGGCAAATGCTGCTTCCACCCAAGGGTGGGGAACGTCTTCACCTCCGGCCAATTCAAGGATGACATCTATGTCCGGATGTATAGCGATTTCCATGGGGCTGGTAGTCAGGAATGATGCCTTACCCGTATAGTTGTTCAATCGTTCCTGGGTGCGTGAGCAGAGGCCAACCAAGTCAAATTGGAATCCCAGACTTGTTTGGAAAAAGGTTCGATGTCTTTCTAGGAGGTCCAAAACGCCCGAGCCTACCGTACCCAAACCAATTAATCCCACGCGAATCTTCATTGTTGGAAACTTAGCAAGAAATGGTGGAACTTCTATTCAACCTTTACCTGGCATGGTTACCCGAGGGTAAACTAAAGGTGGATGAATTTGTATTTGCATCACCGGCGATAATAACACCTAACTTTCCGTAAAAGGGGTCAGGCTTCAAGTTTGTTTAAATGGAATCCAGTTGTAGGTGCGATTATCTCATCCAAATCGTGGAAATCAATTGATTGGTGACAGTAAGCATTAGGAATTTGATGTACTTACACACGATGGATGATTCCAAGAATCTGATGAAAGAAGCCATCTCCAGCAGTCTGTGGAGCATAAAAATCGGCTATGCTGCGTGATGGGAGTGTTTGGGATACCGGATTTAGTGATTAGGAAGGTGAGCGAGTCTTTCATTATTTGAGTGAGGGTTATGGATAACTTTGGATAGGTATTTACCCAAAATCATACTCAAACGTTGGCTCCAGAAAGGCGTACTTTAAGGGACAAGTATCGGCAAAGGAATGGTCGTTCGAAACCATCAAAAATAACCAAGCTGCAACTGAGGATTTCAGCTACAAAACTTTGAGTACACCATCGCCGATAGCCAATATATTTTTCAGTTCCAGGATCCTATCAAGTCCAGTTTATGGAGTCCATTATCCTTGAACTGGCACCCTACTTCCGTACACAACCTTCAGGTAGATTTACCTGGGAATGGAGTCCTATGACAAACGAAAATCGTCGGGTATTTGATGGGAAATTCAAGGAGCGAGCTGTAGCTTTGGCCAGGGACCGGAAAAACGTTGGCCAGGTGGCCCGGGAGCTTGAAATCAGCAGCAGTGCCTTGAGATGTTGGGTGGCTGCTACCGAGTCTGCTGAAAGCCGTGGAAAGGGCCTTGCTGTAGCTCTTGATGAGAAGCAAGAGATTGAACGCCTTCGCAAGCGTCTTGCTGAGTCCGAGGAGG
>JAYVCH010000282.1:0-4272 GCA_043750055.1 Fibrobacteria bacterium | reverse complement strand
CCATCGCCCCCATCTGGATTCCCGGAACCCACGCGCTTACCCTTATCAACGACATCGTCGTCTACGAATCCCGCCCCTCCAAAATCCGCATCTACGATTTGGACAAGCACCCTATTAATTGGTCTAAGGTCCCTCTAGCCACACAGGAGATAAAACTCCCCAAGTAAGCCCGCATTACTTCACTTGGCCCATGTTTTGACATGAAAATGGGATTGCTTCTGTGACAAAAATCCCCACGATTCCGAAGAGTCGTGGGGATTGCCATTTTAAAGGACCGCTTCTATCGACCCAATCTCGGCCCCTTGGCTACCGCCCCGACCGCGGAGGTCCGTCCTATCGACCGGACCTCATCAATGATTTAACCGAGAAGGCCAGCTTCATGTTGTTCTTCTTCATCTTGCTGTCTTCGGCAAACTTTTCCTTAAGCTGATCCATAGTGGCATGGGGCTTTTTGGGAGGTTGTTTGCCCTGGCCCTTGCCTTGGGCTTGACCTGGCTTGCCGCCGCGCTGTCCATCATTGGCATCCCCGCCGCGGGCATTGGCCTGGGCCTGGGATTCTTTCTTCATAGACAAAGAAATGCGTTTTTGTTGCACGTCCACTTCGAGAATGCGAACTTTTACGATTTGGCCAGCAGTAATCACCTTCTTAGCGTCATCGACGAATTTGTCCGCGATTTCGGAGATATGCACAAGTCCGTCTTGATGGACGCCAATGTCGATGAAGGCACCGAAATTGGTCACGTTGGTGGCCACGCCTTCGAGCCACATGCCGGGCGTAAGATCCTTGATGTCTTGAATTTTTGCATCGAAACGAGCGTACACGAATTCCGCTCTCGGATCACGACTGGGCTTTTCTAATTCGGCGGCGATGTCGAGCAAAGTGGGCATACCCACGTCATCATTGGCGTATTTACCGAGTTCGATTTTGGAAATAATCTCCTTATTTCCAATCACTTCTTTAAGGGGGCTGCCGACTTCATCCACCATCTTGCGGACAAGCTCATAACGTTCGGGATGCACAGCGGAGGCATCGAGAACATTGTCGCTATTGTGCACGCGTAAAAATCCGGCGGCTTGCTCGAAAGCCTTGGGGCCAAACAGGGCCACTTTCACAAGGCCAGAACGGGCCGAGAAAGGGCCATTGGCATTGCGATGGTCGACGATATTTTTAGCCAAGGACTTGTTAATGCCGGCGACATAGCCGAGCAAGGCTTCGGATGCAATGTTCACATCCACGCCCACGGAGTTCACGCATGATTCGACCACCTGCTCCAGCTTGCGCTTGAGCTCATTGGGATTGACGTCATGTTGATACTGTCCGACACCAATGGACTTGGGGTCGATTTTCACGAGTTCGGCCAAAGGATCTTGAATGCGGCGCGCGATGGAAACGGCGCTGCGGATAGTGGCATCGAGGTCGGGAAATTCTTTGCCGGCCAACGGAGAGGCCGAATATACGGATGCGCCGGCTTCGGACACCACCACTTTAATAGGCGGTTTGGCCAAGGCCTGGAAGGCCGTAGTCATGAATTCATCGGTTTCACGTGATGCGGTGCCATTGCCGATTGCGACGATGTCGACGCCGAAACTTTCAATCATGGCGAGGAAAATAGTCTGCGAGGCCGCGGACTGATTCTGCGGAGGATGCGGATGGATGGTCCGATGTTCGAGCAACTTACCGGTGGGATCAATCACCGCCAGCTTTACGCCCGAACGGAAACCGGGATCCACTCCCATGACGGTTTTAGCCCCGGCTGGCGCGGCCAAAAGCACATCGCGCAAGTTTTTCTGGAATACGGTGTACGCTTCGCCATCGGCGCGTTCTTTGAGATGCATGCGCACTTCGGTTTCAATGGAAGGCTTGATGAGGCGTTCCAAACAATCCTTGATCATCTTTTCCAATTCCGGTTTATACGGCGAAGGATTCTTGATGACTTTCGCATTTAAGATATCGATGCACCTCGCATCGTCCAGCTGCAATTCGGTGCGGAGCACTTCTTCCTTTTCACCGCGACGCATGGCCATGATGCGGTGGGAAGGCAAGGTTGCGACCTTTTCGGCGAAGTTGTAATACATCTCGAACTTGCTGCGCTTGCCTTCGAATTCCTTGCGAACCTTGGCGGAATAAAATCCTGTTTTCAAAGCCATCTCACGAATTTGACCGCGGACTTCCGCGTTTTCAGAAAGTTCTTCAGCGAGGATATCGAGCGCGCCCTGTAAGGCCGCGGCTGCATCAGCGACGGCGAGGTCCGGTTTCACATAAGCCGCGGCCAACATCTCGGCGGTTTGACCGGCCTCGGAAACCGCTTGGGCTTCGAGAATACGGGCCAAAGGTTCCAGTCCGGCTTCCTTCGCAGCCATAGCACGGGTGCGACGTTTTGGCTTGTATGGCAAGTACAAATCTTCGAGCTCCGTTTTCGAAAGCGTCGTTTCAATTTTGGTGCGTAATTCCGGCGTAAGCTTGCCTTGCGTTTCAATACTCTTGAGAATGGTATCGCGACGCTCCGTCAATTCTTTGTAGTACAAGTACTTCTCTTCGATGAGCCGCAATTGATTTTCATCCAAAGAGCCCGTGGCTTCTTTACGATAACGTGTGATGAATGGAACAGTAGAACCCTGGTCGAAAAGTGCGAGGGTATTGCGGACCTGTTCGGCCCCTAATTTCGTTTCAGCTGCAATAAGTTCGACAAAGCCCACAGTTTACTCCTGGAAAAAACGACTAGTGGCTCGGCTAAAATGCCGGCGGGACGGTAAAAGTAGGAATTCGATACCATACCCAACAAAGAATGACCATTATATCCCTAGTTACCCCTCCGAAAGCAAATTTTTGGCTGAAAAGGGCACAAAAAGGGGGCCGAACAAGTACGGAGGCATGACACAACTGTGACATAACGACTTCTCGGCGGGGGTATTATTGAAATAAGGAAATTAACACGGGAAGCATTCAATGACACATCAGTCTATCGAATCATGGGACGGAGCATCGCTCTACTATCAATATATCAAGGACATCTCCAAGTATCCACTTCTCAAAAAAGGCGAAGAGTTCGCAATTTTGCAGAAAATCCAGGAAGGAGACCCCAAAGCCATCCATAAGTTGGTCTGCGCCAACCTTAAATTCGTCATCAACGTTGCCTTTATGTACAAAAACCAGGGTTTTTCCCTGCCCGAGCTCATCAATGAAGGCAATATCGGTTTGATTGAAGCCGCCAAGCGCTTCGATATCAATCGCAAGCTTAAATTCATCTCCTATGCCGTCTGGTGGATTCGCCAAGCCATCACCCGTGCCATCGCTGAACGCGCGCGCATGGTTCGCATCTCCGCCGAGAAGGAATTGATCCTGCGTCGTTTCTCAAAACACAATGTCCCCATGCGCCAAACCATCGGCGGCGGCAATCAAATTGACACCGATGCCTTAGGCAGCAAAATGGGCTACACCGGCCGTCAAATTGAAAAAATCATGGAAATGGGTTTACGTCACTCGTCCCTCGATGGAACTTTGAATGGCGAAGAAGGAACCAGCGTGATGGATATCATAGAGGATACCCATACCGAAAGACCCGACATTTCCACATCCGTAAACTCGCAGCGGAAATTCGTGACCAGTCTGTTGCATAAATTAAATGACCAAGAACGCACCGTGCTCTCCATGTACTTCGGCATCAATTATCATGAAGCCTTGAACTTGGAAGAGATCGGCGAAATCATCGGCTTGTCTAAAGAGCGCGTTCGCCAAATCAAGGAGAAGGGCCTGGCCAATCTCCGAGTCATGGAGGAGATGAACGAACTTTCAGCGGTAAGCTAATCTCTCCCTAGTTATCGCTGGATTTGAGGCCCTCCTTCCCCGGGGGCCTCTTTTTTTTGGTGGACGAATTACGACAAGCTTAGGGGGCAGAAGGATTGTTTCCACTGCCATTTATCAAGGAGCCACGCTTATGTCGTCTGTTGGGAAGTCCGCACGCAACAAGTTGTCATCGAAATCTATTTCGCAGGGTCGCACCAAAGCGCGCCCTATTAATTTGCGTTTCCGGCGAGACACGCCGGGCCGCATTCTGGTTGAGGCACGGAATCCCTATGCTTCGTACCTCATTGACGAGGATGTTTTGGAAGATTGGATCGAAACCGATCTTCATCGGAAGATTTCCAAATCCTTGAAGCCGGGAGGGTGGCTTTCTCATTTACGGGATGCGCATAACCTGACTCAGGAGGAATTGGGTCGGCAATTAGGGAGGGTCAGCGGAAGTCGCATATCAGATTGGGAAGCCAATCGAC
>JAYVCH010000281.1:0-12273 GCA_043750055.1 Fibrobacteria bacterium | reverse complement strand
CCCAGGGCTAAAAGACCTAAGATCAAATACTCAATCCAAGTGCCCTCGGCGATAAATTTCGCCATTTTCATCAGGGTTTGCATAAATTTCCTTTGGCTGGTCGGATTTCAAAGTTTGAGCTTATTATACCGTTTCCTAAATTTTCGGTGCAATCGCCATATTTGGTAAATTGAACTTTTTTGCAAAAATGCCCTAAAAATCGATGTTTTTATTCCCTTAATCCCTTGTGAAAATCCCCCATCTACTATATATTGCTACTTGATCAACACGGTTCCTCACCGGTTTAAGGAAGGATTTATGAAGAAAATTGCTGCTTTCCTCGTTTTGACCTTGATGGCATTCGCATATTCTAAGGATAAAACACAGACCTCTACGGTTACTCGAATCAAGTCCGGAGGAGCTGCGGTCTATAAATCCGAACAATCGGATGAAGGTGAAAAGCTGATGGATCTGGGTACTGGAGACGAAATTACCATTTTGAAGCAAGGTAAGGCTCGTTCCATGGTTAAAACTTCCGGGAACATTAAGGGTTGGGTCGAGAATGGTACAGTGGAACGGGTAAAAATCACGAGTGGTGGCGCTCATAACCTAAAAGATGTGGAGGTCGTTGGGTGGTTGGACAACCCGTCGGCTGTTTACATTTTGGACAACACCAATCCTGATCTAAACGCACTTCCTATTGACCGTAATTTCAATAGCGAAATCGTTGAGAAAAAGGATCGCGAAGAAGTAGAACGCACCTACGACGAAAATTAGCACTTGAGCCCAATAAACATTGGGTCTTGAGTCAATAAAAAGGGACTTCATTTGAAGTCCCTTTTTATTGAGTTTAAACGAAAGAAAAGGTTACCAACCTTTTTGCCGGATACCTTTGGGCCCAATCATTTCTTCAATAGCTCTCTTGAGTTCTGGGAGGCCTTCACCGGTAATAGCGGAGGTTTTCAAAATGGGACAGCCTTCCTTTTTCAGGCGCTTGTCGATGGGAAATTTTCCTAAATCGATTTTATTCATAACGATCAATTTTGGTTTGGTTAATAGCAAGGGCTGAAACTTTTCCATCTCCGATCGCAGTGTTTTATATTGCTCATAATGATTTTTATCGCTTGCATCGAGGATATAGGCCAAGCAAAAGCTTCGTTCCACATGTCGAAGGAATTGATGCCCAAGTCCTTTTCCTTCTGCAGCACCCTCTATAAGGCCTGGAATGTCAACAAGCACAAAGCTTTTGCCTGGGGACACGGTGACTAAGCCCAGTACGGGTTTTAATGTGGTGAAAGGGTAGTCCGCGACTTTTGGGGTAGCGGAAGATAGTTTTCGAATCGTGGAGCTTTTACCTGCATTAGGAAAGCCAACTAATCCGCAATCTGCCACAAGTTTGAGTTCGAGATTAAGTTTTCTCGCTCCCCCAGCAACGCCCGGTTTCGATTCCTTAGGGGATCGATTCGTGCTGCTTTTAAAAGCTGCATTTCCAACGCCTCCCTTACCCCCTTCAGCAGCGGTGTAGGTTTGGTCCGCGACTTTCAAATCGACAAGTAATTCTCCCGTTTCGAGGTCTTTAACTAAGGTTCCAACTGGAACTTTTATCACAATATCTTTCCCATTTCGGCCAGTACACAGGGACGTACCCCCAGCTTCACCGTGTTCGGCTCGAAATATCCTCAAATTGCCGATATCGTATAGGGTATGGATTTCTGAGGTCGCTTTTAGGATAACGTGACCGCCGCGACCCCCATTTCCACCATTAGGGCCGCCAAGCGGTACAAATTTTTCTCGGCGGAAACTGACCATCCCTTTGCCGCCATGCCCTGCTAGTACTTCCAATTTCGATTCATCTATGAACATGTGGCTAAAGTTAGTAAAGGTGTCTGTGCAAAGTGTGTGCCATACTCATGGATGGGGTTAACCCCAACCTAATACGAGAGTGGAAATGGCGAAAGTTGAAAGTAATGGGGCTATCTTTCTTCCAGGATCTTGAGAGGTTTGACCCACCTTGTTACCTTCTATCAATTATGGCGACCGGAAAAATTCCGGAAGTGGTCCAAGAAATACGGGAGATGCCATCGATGTCGAAAAAAAGATTCGTGACAACCGGTGAAATAGCCAAGATCTGCGAAGTCAGTCCTAAGACTGTGATTGCCTGGATTGAACGCAAGCAATTGCAGTCTTTCCGGATTGGACGAGGACCGCGAAAGGTGACCTTGCCCGACCTATTCGAATTTTTAGGGTCGCGTAGTTTTCCGATTTCTTCGGTTGAAGAATTGTCTCGTATGCTCGAAGAGCAAGCAACTCGTGAAGAATTGGTTGCTGCGATTTAGACAGTTTGGGTGGACGGTCACCCTACCTTTCAATACAACGGGCAGTTGTCTTGCCCTTACTTGATTTTGGCTATGGTTAAGTCAAATTAATTTCACCGCTTTACTTTTAATGCCGAGCTTTTTCATTTTGTTGTGAAGAGCGGTTCTTGTAATTTCCATGAGTTTTGCCGCATCAGAAACATTACCTTCACATGCTTTTAGTTTACCCATGACAAAGTCACGTTCAATTTTTTGGAGGTGACTTTTTAGAGAGGGATATGTCTGCTGATCCAATGCCACAACCAATGGCAGCCCCAGGGGAATGGCCGAATTTTTTAAATAGCCATCCACTTCTATTTTTGTGATCTGGGGTCCTTTTGCAAAGGAGATAGCACGTTGAATCACATTCTCAAGTTCACGAATATTTCCAGGAAAGGGATATTCCTTCAGCGCCTCAAGGGCATCGTCCTGAATGAGAATTTTAATCGACGACCGATTTTGGTGTTTTGCTAAAAAATGTCGAACCAGTATTGGAATGTCGGAACTGCGAGAGCGTAAAGGGGGTAGGTTAATGGGTATAACATTGAGGCGATAATAGAGGTCCTCACGGAAAAGTCCTTCTTTGATTGCTGCTTCCAAATTTCGATTTGTTGCCGCGATCACACGAACATTCACATGCCTAACTTTATTTTCTCCTACACGCCTAAATTCACCCTCTTGCAAAATACGCAACAGTTTTGTCTGGCTGCGAAGTGGAATGTCTCCAATTTCATCCAAGAAAATGGTGCCTTCTTTAGCAACTTCAAAGAGACCTTCACGATCAGTTACCGCTCCTGAAAAAGCTCCTTTTGCATGTCCGAATAATTCGCTTTCAATCAACCCTTCGGAAATGGCGCAACAATTTACGATGACAAACCCATTGGATCCCAGAGCTTCCGATGTGTAAATAGCCCTTGCAACCAATTCCTTACCTGTACCGCTTTCTCCGCGAATGAGAACATGACCCCGAGAGTTCCGAGCTTTTTCTATAAGGCGAAAAACCTCCTGCATGGGTTCGGCAAGGCCTATGATATGATGCAAGGCATAAGTTGATTCCCCCAATTTGGCTAAGGGACCCGCATTTTTGAGAAAGCTTTTCACCAATGTTTTGGAGAGTGCCGCATGGAGTTGATCGGGATTGACCGGCTTTAGGAGGTAGTCATCGGCGCCAATGCTTTGAGCTTTGCGCGCTACATCAAAGGACCCATGTGCCGTTAAAATAAAGACGGGAAGGTCGGGTTGAATCTGTTTGACCCGTCGAACCAGGGCGAAGCCATCGATGCCAGGCATGACCAAGTCGGTTATGACAAGTTGAAACTTTCGCTTGTTTAATAGCTCCAGGGCTTCTTCACCATTTTGGGCCAAGTGGACATCATAATTGGACGCGGTAAGAATATCCTTCAGGTAGAAGGCCGTGATTTTTTCGTCGTCAACGATAAGGATTGAAGGGCTATCCATAATCTTTATGGCCCTTAATATAGTCTAAGGAAGAATGGATTTTAAGAAAAAGCGACTCCTGATGAAGTCAAGCATTGGTGGCACTTTGCCAACTTTTGACCAACTCACCATAAATTTTTTGAAAAGTATTCGCCAAATCCTTATCGAATCCGGAGATGCCACAGCGAGCGCGAATGACGAGTCGTGTTCCGTTGGGGAGCGCGACCTGACGATTTAAATTCTCTTGAAATTTTTTCAAGATGGAGGCTACCGATTCCACCTTGGTCATGGGCATGACTACGAGAAACCGATTGAAGGATAAGTAGCCAACGAAATCCGAGTCGCGCATGGATTTGCGTAAATCGCCAATCAGCACATTTTGCAACCCACGTAAGGATTCTCCATGCTGTTCATGCGATGCCTTATCCTCTGGAAGCCCTTGAAACGAAACCAACATGGCGCTAAAAGGAAGGTTGTAACGAATTGAACGACTAATCTCAGATTTCACGATGAAGTCGAGAACGGCCTTAACATAAACGCCAGCGGGCAATTCTTTCGACATCATTTTTTCGCGTCTAGTCGCCATTTCCTGACGAGCCTTCAACATGACTTGAGCGCCCACTTCCTTGGCCACCGTGTCTTGATCCAGGGTCTCGCGAATTTGACCCACAATATCGTCCATCTCTTTCTCGTCCGTAAACATTTCCATTAAAAACTGGATTTTTTCGGCTTCACTGGTCCCGGCATCTCGCAGCTGTGCCAGGGCGGCTTTGCCTTTAAGATCAATGATGGAATGTTGCATACGATGCCGAAGTTTTTGCTGGCCCATTATCCGAACTTCATCCGATAACCCCTTGTGGGCTAGTTCACGATGGACCTCCACTTCCATTTGGTGCAACATACTTGTAAGCCTGATTGCTTCCTTAGGATGGGTGTCCATTCGATTGGCGATGGCCTCGCCGGCTTTTTCCACGTAATCTGCAAGGGATCCGATCAAGTCTTCGGCGGAACCGTCTTTGTTGACTTTTCTCGCTTCACTTGCCAGAACAATAAGCTGCGCCGCCTGTTTGGGGTTTTCCTGAAGCTCTCGGAGCAATTCCTCCTGGCTTATCCCAAGACTTTTTCCAGCCTGGATAAATTCCTGATAGCTTTGATCCGCCCCTAGTATCGAGTTAAGCTCGGTTAACAAATTGAAAAATTCAATGAGTGGGATTCCATTTTTTAAAAGTTCTGTGCGGAATAAATTCAGAACTTTATTCAAGTGATGGCGATCTTGGATAATCCTTTGAATCACCTGGGCCATTCGTTTGGGATTTCCCTGGCATTTTTGGTATTCAGCGAAAACTAATTGTGCCGCCGTGGCGATAAACACTTCATCAGCAGCGTTGGAAAGCCCTTGATTCCCCATTTGAAAGGAACGATCTGAACCGGATTGTAAATGTTGAGATAGGCCTTGTTGCGCTTTAACGGCTTTCAACAATTCCGAACGCATATTGTACATGCCAGCGAGTAAATCCTCGATGGGAACATTTCCTTGACCCGCTTCATTTTTAAACGCGCCGACGACGTTAATCAGGCTTTGCTTTAAGGACTGTTCTTCATGACCTGGATTTCCCAAAGTCGTCTTCAAAATGGCATCGGGAAGCGCGGAAGGTGATTCCAGGACTCTTAAAAGGCTTATATTCGCATTCATCTCTTGGGCGGTAAGATGTCCCAATACCACCTTCATAGCCGCATCATCAAAGACGCTTCGTTCTTTACGTAATTCACCCGCTACGGTTGAGGATGGATTCCCTTCGGATAATCCTTCGCGGGATTGTCCATGTGCAATGACAGTATCGCCCTCTTTAACTGTTTGCAGGGATACGTTGTTGACATTGAAGGCGTTGACCCCCTGGTTGGTCAAATACTGTAAAAAATGATTTCCACCGGCATGGGTAACGGAACAGGCGTCCAAAAATCGTGAGGTATCATGGAATGAAAGTGGCATTGTGATTGTGACGGATTCAATTCCAAAACGCCGTAAATGATCGGCAATTTTCCGGTTATTGGGTTGGTAAACAATATCAATATGACCGATATAAAATCCAAATTCTTGAAAGAGGAGCGAGAGGGTGGCGTTTTGGCCAAGGCATTTCAAAAAGGCTTCGTGAACTTTCGGAATCATTTCCTGCGCAACAGGATGTTCAAAAGCATAGGCGATGGTTCGGTTGTAAAATAGATTCCAGGCACGCACGAGATTTTCGGCGTCCGGTCGGCTAAACGCTTTTGGATCCTGATTCATTTTATCCTTCTATTTTAGCCTTTTCTGGGTTGAGCTTCCACACTTCTTTGGATTTGTTGTTTCTCCTGGATGGGATTGTCGGAATGGATTTATGCTATACTTGGCTGTATTCATGACCAAGCCACGTGACTTGCCAGACTTAACCGGCCAAACCTTGGGAACGGTCACCTTGCTCCAGAAAATTGGAGAGGGGAGCATGGGCGTTGTTTATCGAGGTTTTCAAAATACCTTAAGTAGGCCCGTTGCTGTAAAAGTTGTTTTCCGGAACAGATTGAACAAACTTTTCACTCAAGACCGTTTCCGCCAGGAAGCGGAAGTTGTCGCCAATCTCATGCATCCCAATGTGATCACCATTTTTGAATATGGTGAACAGGTTGATTATATGTACTTCGTCATGCAATTGGTTGATGGCGTTTCGTTAAGCGAATGGCTTAAACAGAAAAAAAAACACCCTTTACCGCGAAAGCGATTGCCCGGATTAGAGGAAGTGATCCCGATAACGGAACAGGTGTTGGAGGTATTGGTATATGCCCATGCCGAAGGGGTTATTCACCGAGATATCAAACCTGAAAATATTCTTTGGGTGGAAAAAAACCATAAGGTCATGGTTGCTGATTTTGGCCTGGCAGCGGTTTATCACACCGAATATGAAGAGGAAAAGGCTTTTATCCTTGGCTCACCTCTTTACGTTTCACCCGAACAAGCTCGCGGCGAAGCGGTAGATGGTCGTGCCGACCTATTTTCCTTGGGCTGCGTATTGCTTGAATTGACCCTCGGTTTTTTGCCTGTAAAGGTGGAAAGACCAGAAAGGGTATTTCAGACACGGGCAAAAGAAAATCTCGAAATGTTCACAGGCATGCCTATTGATCATAGTCCTAGTGTTCCCAGAGCTTGGAATGACTTTGTGGCAAAAGCTTTACAAACCAAACGTGACAACCGATACAAGGATGCCAAGGAAATGTTGGCCACCCTTCGAACAATCGCGCCTAGCTTACTAAAAATGGATTCGGGATCCGGTCAGGGGTTAGGCGAACGTCCGAATGACCTAGCCATTTAGGGTCTGAAAAAGGTCAAGTCATTTACCGAAGCAAGACGGTAGAACCGATGATTTTTAAATTTTGAAGCAGATGATCCGAATAGGGTCAGATGAAGCGAATGATCCGTAGGGGTCAATAAAAGGATGGAAATAATGGCGCAAGACCCAGCTGGGTCCGGAAAAGGGAAGGCTCTCGAAGCCCTACTGAATGGACTAAAGGACGATGAAGTCGGAATTCTGGATCAGTTTTCCAATTACCAAAAATCAGAGGCGCCTTTTTTTGAAAAGGTGGAAATCGCTCATGAATTTCTTGATCTCGTGACCTTCAAAATTAAGGAATCGAAATCAAAAATGAACAAAGAAATGCTCGCGCAATTTTCTTTGCTTTTCTTAAGACAGACTATTCGGCAATATGGTTACAACCCAAAATTTATTGCAATGCAGGCTAAGGCGTTGATCACCTATTATCAAAATCAAAAAAATCTGGATAAAGCCATCGAAGTTTGTGAATTTCTAATTCTACAAGGGATCACGGATGATGATTCCAAGGGCTTTCATGTTCGTCTTGACGAGCTGTATCGGTTGAAGCGGAAAATCGAAGAGAAGGGTGGGGATATCAGTTCCATCGCCTTTCCCACTTTGGACGAAGAGGACGATGACGACCCTTAAACGTTTTTGGCCTCAGGTTTTCACCAGTATTTGGTGAGAACCTCTGGACCATTTCTAGTCATGGCAATCGTGTGTTCAAACTGTGCTGAGAGTTTTCCATCTTTAGTGAAAACCGTCCAACCATCATCGGCCACATAGACATCAGAACTGCCTTCGTTGAGCATGGGTTCGATGGTGAACACCATTCCTTCGGTGATTCGTTGACCGCGGCTGCCTGAACGATAGTGTAAAACCATGGGGTCTTCATGAAAACCTCTTCCAATCCCATGTCCACAAAATTCCCTCACTACTCCATATCCATTTTCGTCTGCTAGATCTTGAATGGCCGTACCGATATCCCCGAAATAATTGCCGGCAATGGCCACAGCAATTCCTTCCTCTAGGCTTCGGTAGGTGATGTCTACCAGCTTTTGTGCCTTTACTGAGGCCGCACCCACTAAAATGGTTTTTGACGTGTCTCCGTGATAACCGCTTAATGTGCAGGTTACGTCGACATTGATAATGTCTCCATCTATGAGAATTTGCTTGCTTGGAATCCCATGGCAGACAACATTGTTGACTGAAGTACAAACCGATTTTGGAAAGCCGTGATAATTCAGCGGAGAAGGATAGGCGCCTTTTTTGATTGTATAATCATGGACAAATCGGTTAATGTCATCCGTGGAAATTCCAGGCTTGACCATTTCGGAAGCTCGAGCTAAGATTTCGGCCGCTAGTAGACAGGAATCGCGCATTAGCCCGATTTCCTTTTCCGTCTTAATTTTTATACTCATGATACTATGGTTTCATCCCAATTCGGAGCTTTATGCCTGTTAATTTACAAAATTATACCCTAAATCCGACCATTGTGAAAAGCCTGGTGGGTAAGGAAATGATAAGGATGAGATTTTGGGCAATTCTATGTTTGGGATTTTTGCTCTTGGGTTGCCGACAGGATTGCTCCGAAGAGGCAAGACAAGGTGATTTTGAACTTTCTCAAGGCAACTTTACTAATGCCGTGAAACATTATGAAAGGGCCTTAAAAGTGGACTCCCATTGCGGAGTTGTCAGACAAAAGCTCGAGGAGACAAAACGGAAAGCCGAGCTGTCTCACTAGGCTTCTACAGGAATATGCCCGTAAAACTTTTGGATTAGGGTAGGGCTTGTGGCTCTTCGTCTTCGCGGGCCAACGGTTCGGAAAGCCCTGAGAAATGAGTCCAGTAAAATTTGTGTAGGATCATCCCCAGCGCCATTTTTTCTTCTTCGGAACTAATTAGCGCTTCTAATAATGGAACCATGCGTCGGGCGCCATTTTGATCCGATTGCCTTAACTGTCTGAATTCTTGTTCTAGGTAGACAGTCGTTCTTTCGCGAACAATATCTTCCAACGCTTTTTCTGACTTCAAAGTTTTCCTGATAAAGGGAATATCGAATTTGGCGGCCGTATTTTTAACAGCAATTTCCTCAACCAAACCGACTACGGAAATCGCCTGACCGGATGCGCCCGCGCGAGCCGTTCTTCCGGCACGGTGCACATAGACTTCTGGATCATCGGGATGATCATACATGAAAACGTGGGACAAACCTTGAATGTCAATACCGCGAGCGGCGACATCAGTAGCCACAAGAAATCGGATAGAATTGGTTTTCAATTCCTTCATTACTTTTTGTCTTTGCTTTTGATTCACTTCTCCAGAAATAAGGCCAACCTTAAGGCCCCGTGCCCGTAGGTATTCGTGAATGTAACTTGTGTCACGTCGAGTATTGCAAAAAATGATCGCGGATTCAGGATTCTCCTGTTCGATAAGACGAAGCAAGGTTTTGTCTTTGTCCTGTGGATCGACGACATAATAGACATGTTCCATATTAGAAACGGAAATGTCGGTGGGACACAGACTCAGGAATTTTGGACCGCGCATAAATTCTTGTGCGAGCCGCTTAACGTTCACAGGCATGGTCGCGGAAAAGAGATAGGTGCATCGGTCTTTGGGCAGTAAGGCATGGATTCGTTTCATGTCAGGGTAAAAGCCCATCGAAAGCATTTCATCGGCCTCATCAAGGACCAAGTCGCGAATAGATTTCAAGGACAGATTACCTTGCTCGATATGATCGAGTAATCGCCCAGGAGTTCCCACTACAATATGTACTCCCCGTTTAAAGGCGTCTAACTGGGGCCCATATCCAACGCCGCCATAAACAGCTACGGAACTGATTCCTAAAGGCTCGCCAAATTTAACGGTCTCTTCATAAACTTGTAAAGCGAGTTCTCGGGTCGGAGTCATAATCAACACTTGGGGTTTATTATGCGTCTTCTCAATGACCTGAAGCAGGGGTAACAGGAAAGCACCAGTTTTTCCAGATCCCGTTTTGGATTGAACAATAATGTCTTGAGCATTGAGGATATATGGGCTGGCCTTTTTTTGAACCAGCATTAAATCGGTCCAGCCAATGCCCTTCATCACTTCCTGCAGCGCAGGAGAAAAATTCTCTAATTTAGCATCGGGAAGCGGAGGTTGTGGCTCAATGATTTTTACGGAGGCTTGATGATAGGGAGAAGAGGTGTCTGGGCCGGAGTCCGGTGTAGAATCGCTGCTCATCCGAGGGGACCATTTCTGTTAAGGGCGTGGACCTAAAATTTGTATTTCCAATGGAATCGAGTCAAAAATAGATATAATGAGGGCTTTCCCAAGTCTAAGAGAGCGCTTGGACCCAATGGGGCCCAAGCGGCCGGTACTAAGCCATTTTTTATCGGACAGAGGCGCCATCCACGGCTTCGGAGACGATCAGGCCCTGGGGAGAGGCCAATGGGCGATCACGGTAACAGACTTGACTTGATTTGACTGACAATGGGGCTTTCCCAAATTCCTTAAGAGTCATGTCCGTTTTGGGGGTTGTGGGCAAACCTTCGACTCCTACGCTATCTCCAGAGACTCCATGGATTGGATTGACGGGAACCAATTTTCCGTCCGCGAGTTCGGCCGCCAAGATCATCCCCTGAGAATCGACACCCCGAAGATTTGCCATCTTAAGATTGTAAACCACCACGACCATACGGTTCTGTAATTCTTCTTTAGGGACATGTTTTTTTAAGCCTGCGCATACCGTACGGAACTCGTCTCCGATTTGGAGTTTAAGCACGTATAATGAATCGGCATTGGGATGGTCTTGAACCTCCATGATTTGCGCGACCTTGAGATGAATAAGGCTGAAGGGATCGGCCGGTCTGTCGGCGGACAGACCGGCGGACGGACCGGCAGCCGATTCTACTGCGGACTTTCCAGTTTTAAAATTTCCGGTTCCATCCTGTTTTTTGCGATCTGAAATATCAATTCGCGGAAATAAATTAAGGCCTGGTTTTAGTGGCTGCTCCGCTTTCCATGCCCCCCAAGCGAGCGGCGAGTCCGCCCCAACCGCTTGTTTTGAAAAGGAGATGCCTAGTGCTTCAAGCGCTTCTTCCATTTTGTCAGGCATAACGGGATGGAGCAGGTGGAAACCAATACGTAGGGCTTCGGCCGCGTGATAAAGAACCGTATTCAACCTATCTGCGGCTTCGGGGCCTTCCTTGGCCAATTTCCATGGGGCTTTAATTTCTAAGTATCGATTTACGGCTCGGATGAGTTGCAGCACATCTTCAATTGCAAAGGAAAGTTTAAGCAGTCGAACTTTTTCTAAGGCAAGCAAGATGGTCTCTTCAGCCATTTTTTTGAGACTGGCCTCCTCTCCATCCAAGGATGGAACAGGTCTCAGATGGCCGCCCAGGCTTGTCGATGTCAGTTTCAGGATTCGGCTCAACCCATTGCCAACATCATTGGCGAGATCGGAATTAATGCGATTGACCAACGCTTCTTCGCTGAAAGACGCATCTTGGCCAACGACCATTTCTCTTATCAAAAAATATCGGAAGGGATCAACACCATACACGTCTTTCATGTCCAAGGGGTTGATCACGTTGCCGGTGGTTTTACTCATACGCGCATTGTCGAAAAGCCACCACCCATGAGCCAGGATATGACGGGGTAGAGGAATGTCCAAAGCCTTGAGCATTGTGGTCCAATAGACGGCATGGGTTGTTAAAATATCTTTGCCGAGTAAATGAAAATCCGCGGGCCAAATAGGTTGGCCGTTTTGAAACGTTTTGCTGGAAACGCCGCTACGATAATTGAACAGGGCGTCGACCCATACATAGGCGACATAATCGGCATCGAAAGGAAGTGTGACTCCCCAGGACAAACGCGATTTGGGTCTGCTGATACAAAGGTCATTCAATTTTTGTTTTAAAAAACCGAGAACTTCGTTTTTCCTGAATTCGGGAAGAATGAAATCGGGATGGGACTCGATATATTCAATTAACCAAGTTTGATAAGAAGACATTTTAAAGAAATAATTCTTCTCTCGAATTTTCTCCACTGGCCGATCACTAATAGGATCCTTGCCATTCACCAATTCCTTTTCTGTAAAAAACCGTTCTTCTCCAACCGAATACCAGCCTTCATATTCTTGCTCGTAAATCTGTCCCTTGTCCCACAATTGTTGCA
>JAYVCH010000280.1:0-10765 GCA_043750055.1 Fibrobacteria bacterium | reverse complement strand
TGAGCTAACAATTGTGGTGCTACCAAATCGTATTGGCGGCAATAGAGTGTCAACCTTAGGGACGAATAAATTATGCTGAATTAAAACATTGGTTTCTGGATTTGTCACCGAGGAACTGATAAAAATGAATTCCCAGCGGTTTCTGGAACCCGCAAATGTATTGGCAAAAATATGTGAGCTACCAATTGTGGACCACAATTGTGTACTAAAAAATACACTAGAACGAATTTCAATTTTATTTGCGGATCCGGAGGTCTTTACCGCAACAGATCGACCTTGTCCATCCGGTGGTGCACGGAACAAGCAGCGTTCCACAAGGACAGAGTCGCCGGTAACTTCCAATAGCGCTCCAGCCGCATCCGTGGAATTATCCACCATTAAAAAATGACAGCCGGAAATTTGAGAACCATGGCCCGCAATGCTTACCGATGCCGCCAATAAATTCAACCCATTTCGTAAAAAACCAAAATTGGAGATAATGGCTCGATTGCTCGCCGATACCTGTATTAATGCAGGAGCTGCTCCGTTTTCCGTAAAATTAAAAAGCGTATCTAAGGTATTGGCTGGTGGATTGTTAGTACGTCTAACACCAGTTAATGTGGTGGTTTTATCATCCCTGCCCGTGATTTTAATCGGTGCGGCTAACTTCACTGTGTTCTTAAGGCCAGGCGCCAATGTTGAAGTGAGATTCAACCGAACTGTAATTGCGGTGTCCGGGCATCCACTGATAATTGAATTTACTGCCCCCGCGGCATCGGGGTCATAAACACCGGTTCCTATGGTAAAACCTGGAGTTGCGTCTTGAAGCACGATTGTCGTATCAGAACAATCACCAAAGGCAGTCTGAGCCAAAATTAGGGCGATTGGCAGTCCCACTAAGAAATTGCGCATAAAAAATTTTCCCCTTACCATAATTCTTCCGCGGTGCCAAAATTCGATTTTACTTCAATGACAGTTCGTAAGATCCTAGTTGAGTGCGATAAAAGCCAAACCAATCTATAACCCCGCAATATTCTGGAAATAATAGCAACCCAGCTTGGCAAAAAGTGACTTTCCTTATTAATTTAAAGGTTCATGGTGTGTTCGTCCAGTGGTTAGGACGCTGCCCTCTCACGGCGGAAACAGGGGTTCAAATCCCCTACGCACTACCATACGGGGACGTTCCTAAAAGAGCGTCCCCGTTCCATTTTATTTTCTCCCTAATTGCCAGCTTAGAGAATTTCAATTCTTTTCACTCTTTTGGGTTAATTTACGCAAAACCTTGGTTAAAATCTGGGTAAATCCTATTTTTCGGCTACAAAAATGGGTTTTATACCCTTTAAAATCAAGGTTCACCTGAAATGGAAAACTTATTGGCTATGATTTTGGCAGGCGGACAAGGGTCTCGCCTCCAACCTTTAACCAATGACCGCGCGAAACCAGCTGTTCATTTTGCTGGAAAATACCGGGTTATTGATTTTGTCCTCAACAATTTCGTCAATTCAGGATTCTATCAGGTCAAAATTTTGACCCAATTCAAATCCGATTCCCTAAACCGCCACGTTTCCACGGCTTGGGATCTGAACCGAAATTTAGATCAGTACGTGGACTTGGTCCCGGCTCAAATGCGAATTGGAAATTCATGGTACATGGGCACGGCAGACGCCATCTATCAAAATGTCAACCTGATTAGAGATGTACGCCCAGATCACGTTGCCGTTTTTGGCGGTGACCATATTTATAAAATGGCCGTCAATCAAATGTTACAGCATCACATCTCCAAGGGCGCATTGGCTACCATTTCCTGTATCCCGGTTCCACAAGATGAAGCTCGCGCTTTTGGCGTAGTTGAAGTGGATGATGATGGCCGAATGATTGGATTCGAAGAAAAACCCGCTCGTCCCAAATCGATGCCCGGCCGCCCTGGTTGGTCCTTGGCTTCTATGGGCAACTATATCTTTAACAGTAAATTCCTGGTTCGAGAGCTACTTAGTGATAGCAAGCTTGCGAATTCACATCATGATTTCGGACGGGATATACTCCCTTCGATTTATAATCAACACCCCGTTTATGTTTACGACTTCGCCGAAAATCGTATCAAAGGTGAAAATGAAGCGAGTCTAGGATATTGGAAAGATATTGGAACACTCGAAGCTTTCTTCGAAGCCAATATGGATTGCTGCGCCGTCTCCCCCATTTTCAATCTATACAATAGTAAATGGCCCCTGCGCACCGTGAATTGGAACCTTCCCCCCGCGAAATTTGTTTTTGGAGAAAATGATCCTGAGGGACGAAAAGGGGCGGCCTTCGACTCCATTGTTTGTGAGGGATGCATTCTTTCGGGAGGTAGTGTCACCCACTCTATCCTATCTCCTGGATGCTATATCCACAGCCATGCCCTTGTTACCGATTCTATTTTATTTCCAAACGTAGATGTAGGTCGGGGTGCTCGTGTTCATCGTGCGATTGTGGAAAAAGGAGTCAAGCTTCCTCCGAATTTCGAAGTCGGCATCAACCTGGAAAAAGACCGCGAACGCTTTCATGTCACCGAAGATGGAATAGTCGTGATCGCCAAAGACACCATTATTACGGAGTAGTTTGAGTGAACTCTTCTATTTTTCGAGAATATGACATTCGTGGACTGCATCCACAAGATTTAACTCCCGACACCGTTAGACGCATTGCCATGGCCTTTGGGTCAGTCCTTCGAGAACGAGGGTTGAAGAAAATTTCTGTAGGTGGAGATGTTCGCCTCCATACCGATGAAATCAAAAATGGTTTTATCGCAGGCGTGAATGCCACCGGCATTCACGTCATTGATATTGGAATAATCACTTCTCCCCTATGCTACTTCAGCGCGTTCCACCTGGAAATTGACGGCTTCGCCATGATTACGGCCAGCCATAATCCCAAGGAATACAATGGACTCAAACTCGGCATAGGCAAGCAAACGATTTTTGGAGATGATATCGTTGATATTAGGTCCCGCGCCGAAAAAGGAATTTTTGCCGAAGGCAAAGGCAAGTGTGAATCGGTCGACATCACGGAAGAGTATATCCGGATGTTGGAGTCTAAGTTTAAGCTATCAAAGAAAATCAAAATGGTTTTAGACCCTGCCAATGCTACCGGTGCACTTTTCGCGAGGGAAGTCTATCGACGCATTGGGGCCGATGTTATCGCCATCAATGATACCGTTGATGGAACCTTTCCTAATCATCATCCTGACCCTACCATATGGGAAAACGTCATTGAGCTTTCCGAGAAGGTAAAGTCAACCGGTGCCGAAGTGGGAATAGGATTGGACGGGGACTCGGATCGTATCGGAGTCATAGATGAAAATGGCGCATTGATTCCCGGAGACTTGCTCACTTTAATTTTCGCCAAGGACATTCTCAAGACGACACCGGGCGCAAAAATTATTTATGAAGTCAAATCCTCCATGGCCTTGGAAATTGAAATTGCAAAAGACGGTGGTGAGCCTATCATGTGGAAGGTGGGTCATTCCCTCCTAAAGAAAAAAATGTTGGAAGAGAATGCGCCGTTGGCCGGTGAGGTCAGCGGTCATATTTTCTTTGGCGATAAATACTTTGGGTATGATGACGCCATTTATGCAGGCTGTCGCATCTTAGAGATTATGGATAAGACTGGTAAAACACCATCGCAATTGTTGGCAGGATTCCCGAAATTCTTCAACACTCCCGAAATCCGTTGTGAATGCGTCAATGATGAGGAAAAATTCAAAATTGCTCAAAAGGTTATTGACTATTACTCTAAAACGGCCAAAGTCATCGCCATTGATGGGGTACGGATTTTATTTCCTGATGGATGGGGATTGGTGCGAGCGTCTAATACTCAACCAAGTCTAGTAACCCGATTCGAAGGCGTGTCTCAAAAACGCTGCGACGAAATTAAGGAAGAAATTCTAACCAAGCTGCAAACTTTTGGGGAGCTTAAAATCGGGTCTAGCCACTAGTTTTTGTAGTCGCGGCCAAATTCCAATTCATTGGAGTTTTTCCCATTCAGTTCGCGAACATCTTCCATAGCTCGGCCTTGATAATTGGAAATACCTCCCAGAAAAATATTTAAGTTATCGAAGAATTCCGGTAGGGTTTGGGAACGAAGAACCTCGGTGCGACCCACTTTGGAGTTGGGAAGGCATTTGAGAACTCGGGCAGCCATCTGTTTTAGCTTGCCCAAGATTCGTCCTTCGATATCCTGTTCTTCTCTAAGCAGTTCTAAGTACATTGTGAAGATGTCGCGATGGTCTTGCAGTGAAGGCTCCTTCGGCATCTTTCCTTCGTATAAATCGGCCACTTGACCAAATATCCAAGGATTATGCATGGCTCCGCGACCTACGGCTACGCCATCCACATTGTATTTTTCCAAACGGTCAATGACATCTTCGACTCGAAGAATATCGCCGTTGCCAATCACGGGAATTTCAGCCCGAGATTTTGCTTCCGCTATTAAATCCCAGTTTGCCAACCCCTTGTAGCCCTGTTGCCGAGTCCGACCGTGAACGATTAGGGCGGCGGCTCCTTCGCCTGCCACCACCTTTTGTGTTTCCAAGAGATTAATTGAATCATCGGCCCAACCAACTCGCACTTTAACGGTAACCGGAATGCTAACGGATTTTTTCACTGCGGAGAGAATAGCGCGTAAGTTATCGAGATCGCGAAGTAATCCAGAACCACCGCCCTTGCGTACGATTTTAGGAGCCGGACATCCGCAGTTGATTTCTACAAAATCGGCGCCCGCCTCTTCCACCATACTCGCGCCCCAAGCCATGCGATCAGCCTCACCGCCATAGATCTGAACCGTGAAAGGCCGCTCTTCGGGAGCGAATGCCATCTGTCGACATATTCTAGGATTTAGACGGGTGAGGCCTTCTACCGTGACGAACTCGGAAACCAGCAGACCTGTTCTTCCACCGGAAAGTCTCGAAATGAGTCTTCGAAAGGAAATGTCCGTGACTCCCGACATGGGCGCAAGATAGACGTTTGGGAAAATACTTTTAGACCCTACTTCGTATCGCTTACGGACCCGGGCCGCCCGGGCGAGCAGGGGATGGGCGGCTTGAGACTCCGGCGTCATCCCTTATCTACTACGCTACCGCGTAAATCGGGAACTTGCGGGAAATTTCACGCACGGCCGAACGGATGGTCTTGAGTTTTGTTTCGTCTTTCGACGCCATGATGGCTTCGTCAATGAGTTTGGCTACCTGGATAGATTCAGCCGTACCCATACCCTGAGTGGTCAAGGAAGCGGTTCCCAAGCGAATTCCGGAAGGATCCATTGCTTTACGCGTGTCAAACGGAATGGTGCTTCGACTGCAAGATATGCCTACATGTTCAAGCGCGACTTCAGCAATTTTTCCGGTAATATCTTTGCTTCGTAGATCAACCACCATCAAATGATTGTCGGTTCCATCCGTTAAAATTTTATAACCTCGATTCATCAATTCACCGGCCATGGCCTGGGCATTTTTGATCACATTTTTGGCATAATCCTTGAACGACGGTTGCAACGCTTCCTTGAAGCAAACGGCTTTCGCCGCATTGATATGATCATGTGGGCCGCCTTGAATGCCAGGAAATACCGTACGGTCGATGGCTTTTTGAAATTGCGCCTTGCACATGATAATGGCGCCACGTGGGCCACGCAAGGTTTTATGTGTGGTGGTTGTCACGATATCAAAAATAGGAACGGGATTCTCCAGCGCCTTGCCGGCAATGAGTCCTGCGATATGGGCAATGTCAGCAAAGGTCACCGCTCCGACTTCGTCGGCAATGGATTTGAAGGCCTTCCAGTCAATGTCACGAGAGTAGGCCGAGAAGCCGGCGATGATCATTTTGGGGCGTTCGCGCAATGCCACTTCCCGCACCTTGTTCATATCAATGCGCTGGGTTTTTTCGTCCACTTCATATTGAGAAAAGCTGTAGTTGAGTCCGGAAAAGTTGACCGGATGACCATGGGAAAGGTGGCCACCATGATCGAGCTTGAGTCCGAGCACCTTGTCACCCGGCTTTACCGCTGCCATGTAAACGGCTAGGTTAGCGGGTGAACCGGAAAGAGGCTGCACATTAACATGTTCCGCGCCGAATAATTCCTTCGCCCGGGAAATGGCCAAAGATTCCATTTCATCAATGACTTCATTGCCACCGTAATAACGCTTCCCAACATATCCTTCCGAATATTTATTGGTGAGGACCGAACCCATAGCTTCCATAACCGATTGGCTAGTGTAATTTTCGGATGCAATCAACTCTAGCCCATCCCCTTGGCGAAGGGCTTCTTTGGCGATGATGGCGTAGATTTCCGGGTCCGTTTCCCTGAGATGTTGCATGCAGCTTAGCCCCTTAATGTGTGGGCGGAAAGATAGCAAAGTCACCCTAAATGAAGGGCATTTCTAACTTCGATACGCCGCGTTTATTTTCACATATTCATAACTGAAGTCACAGGTCCAATAGGTCCACAATTCGGAGCCTAAACCAAGATTCATTTTAACCGATACGTCTCTGGCCTTCATTCGTTCAGCCAAATCGCCTTCATTGTATGCTGTCGCACCACCCTTTTCCATCACTTTTACTCCGCAAAATTCGAGAGTCAATTTTTGGGGATCCAAATTCGCGCCGGCGGATCCTGCCGCGGCCAGAACTCGACCCCAATTTGCATCGCCGCCAAAGAACGCGGTCTTGACCAGTGGAGAGTTGGCGATGGCACGACATATCGATTTGGCGTCTTCGGCCGTCATCGCCCCCTGAACATCGATGGTGACTAGTTTTGTTGCTCCCTCACCGTCACGAATAATATTTTTGGCGAGGTCTTGCATCAAGGCGCGCAATTCGGAATCGAATGTTTCTTTCGCCGCCGGAGATAGCTTTGAGTATTTTGCCCCAGACGCGCCATTGGATAAAACAAAAACGGTGTCATTGGTGCTCATGTCTCCATCGACAGAAATGGAGTTGAAGGACTTTTGAACGCTTTGGAAAAAAGCAACTTGATAACTCGCATCGAGTTCCAAGTCAGTGGTTATATAAGCCAGCATCGTGGCCATATCTGGACGAATCATTCCTGCGCCTTTGGCGACTCCGCCAAGACGAACTTCAATACCATCGAGAATAAAAGAGGCTTGAGCCTTTTTTTCAAAGGTATCGGTGGTCATGATGGCGTTGATAAAAGGTCCGCCTTGTTTTTCTTCCGTGAAAAGTCGGTTGATGCCCAAGCGAATTTTTTCCATGGGTAAATACTCACCGATGACGCCGGTAGAGGAAACCATGATTTCTCCTAGGGGATTTCCCATCTCGCGAACCAAGGCAACTTGAGCGAGCACATCGGCATAACCACGCTCTCCAGTACAAGCATTTGCATTGCCGCTATTGACTAAAACATGGCTGACTTTTTTGCCGGAGTCGAGAACAGTTTGACAATAAAGAACTGGGGCGGCTTTCACAGCATTTCGAGTCAAGGCTCCAAAAATTTGACTGGGGGGATGAGAGATTAGGACCCCTAAATCCGCCTTTCCATTTTTTTTTATTCCACTGGAAAGACCCCAGGCTTCAAACCCTTTTGGAAAAGTGACATCGTTTTGAGACATGGACGGCTCCTTAGCAGGCTCGATTTTTTGCAAAAATAGCCCTTTTTTCCTTAGAATTGTGCGATTTTACCGGAAAATATGCGCTAAAACGGATAATTTTCTATTTATTTGACAAGTTGGGTGTAGGCCACCCTGTCGTGAGCTGACTACTTCACGAAAGTGACTCGTTTTTTTATTTCCCGAAAACCTGGGTGGGGAAACTCACTGTTAAGGTATCGGCATGTTGCCGGATGGCGATTCTGCTTTACGGTATTTGGAACTACCTGGAGAATTTATGTCGAATCAAAGAATCCCGATGAGCCAACAAGCGTATGACCGCTTAAGCCAGGAGTTGGAAACCTTTAAGAAAGTTGAGCGTCCAGACATTATCTCCGAAATTGCCACGGCTCGCGCGCAAGGTGACCTTTCTGAAAATGCTGAATACCACGCTGCTAAAGAGAAGCAAGGCGTCATTGAAGATAAGATTCGTGAGTTGGAAGACAAGCTTCATCGGGCAGAGATTTATTCTACTGCGCCGATTTCCAGCGACCATATCATTTTCGGAGCCGTAGTTTCGGTCAAAAATTTGGATACCAAAAAAGTATTACAATATACCTTGGTTGGAACCGAGGATGTCGATGTGACAACCGGAAAAATCTCTTCGGTTTCTCCGATTGGAAAAAGCCTAATGGGACGCAAACCCGGTGACATCGTGGAAGTTCAGATTCCAAAGGGCATGATCAAATTGGAAATACTGGACTACCATTAATCATGGATTTATTTGCCTTCCTGGGAGACGATGACCTGCGCAAGCAGGAAGCCCTTGAGGCCGCCACACAGAAGTGGCAGGGCGATGCGGGTTCCGGTGGAGACTCCGGCTGTATCCGTGAAGTTTATTTTGGCGATGATATGCGTTGGGAACAAGTCGCCGAAGCCTTCCAAACCCAAGATTTATTCGCCTCTCGCAAAACCATCATTATCAAAAATTGGGACAAACTTCATCCGTCCCATCAAAAGCATCTTGAAGAGATATTTCGAGGTGAAAGTCAGGGCGTTGCAGTTTTCCTTTCCGCGGAAAAATGGGATGGGCGCTCTTCGCTACGCAAGGCTGTCAATGCCGCCGGGAACTTACAGGAATTCAAAGTTCCTTACGAGGATAAAATTCCTCAGTGGTTAAACCAACGCGCCCAACAGAAATATGGACGCCGGTTGACCTTCATCGATTCCCAACTTTTGTTGGATATCGTCGGAAAAAATCTCTCCGACCTCGATCATGAATTGGAAAAGCTCGATACTTTTCTTCCTAAAGGTGCTTCGATCACAGCCGTCGATATTCATGACTTGGTCAGCCCTTTAAAGGTGGCTGGAATTTTTGAGTTTCAGAAAACCATGGGTTTGAGAATCAAGGCGGATATGTTGCCGACCTTACGTAATCTCCTCGATAATGAATACAAGGATGCACCGTTCGTAGTCGCGCAAATGCTTTTTAACCATTTCTTGATCCTTTCAAAGATTCGTGGAATGATGGACCAAGGCCTGCGAGAATCAGAAATCATTCCCACCATCAAGCGCCCGACCTTCATCGTTCAAAAAGAACGATACTTGGAACAAGCCCGGGCGCGGTCTTCGGAAACCTGGAAAAAGCTCCTAGCAAGGCTGGCTAAATTTGAAACGGAGCTTAAGCAAGGTCGATATCCACATAGATTCGAAGTAGAGATGGCCTTTGCAGGAATGGTTTAATATACTTTCAACTTCACTAGGATCTCAGAGCAACAAAGGAACGCACGCATGACCGTCACCACCAGAAGAGTCAAAACCGGATGCGATGGCCTAGACCAAATCCTACGGGGTGGATTATTGGAAGGATCTGCCACCTTGGTGGAAGGATCCGCGGGGACGGGAAAAACGACCCTTGCGCTGCAGTTTATCATGCAAGGCGTAAAGGAAAAAGAACACGGGATTATTTTCACCTTTGAACAATATCCCGAGCAATATTACGATTGTGCGGGTGAACTCGGTTGGGACCTTCGTGCCCTACAAAAGGAGAACAAGCTCCTGGTGATTTTCACCACACCGGATGAATTTCTGGAGGAAATTGACGACCCCAATGGCAAACTGGCCAAGTTAATTGCTACTCACAATACCAAACGTCTAGTTTTGGACAGCATTACCCATTTCGAAAGTCTATCTAAAGATATTGGCCAACTCCGCGCCGTTGAAACAGAAATTGTCAATGCCGTGAAGCGCGAAAATATGACGGCCATTTTCCTCAAGGAGAATGCGAACGTGCTCGGAAAATGGGATGTGGCCACCAATAAAATTCCCTTCATTGTGGATACCTATGTCTTGCTTCGCTATTTAGAAATGGACTCGGAAATCAAGCGATGCCTTATGGTTCTCAAAATGCGTGGGAGTGACCATGATAAGGAAATCCGAGAGTACAAAATCGAAGTCGGTGGCCTACAAGTAGGTGAAAAATTTACTGGCGTTTCCGGAATATTTTTGGGGACAGGAATTCAAAACCGAAACACCAAGGCTCGATAAAACAAGACGAATTTATTTTTTGCCGGTGGCGGAGGGAGCTGTAGCGTTCATTCCCTTTAGGTCGAGCAGTCCGCGATATAAATCCAAAAATTCTTCCACCCAAACTGCATCGGCATGGCTGATTAGGGTTAACAGATCCGCGATATTATACCGATCATTGTAGGGGCCTACAATCGCGTCGAGACGAGTGATGGCCGCATCTTTAGAGTTTTTGGGAAGCAGTAGAGATTGTCGTAAGGTCCCCGAACCCGGGGCTCGCTTTTGACGCAAAGAAACTTTTTGCGATTTCAAAACCCGTCGATAGAGTTGAGTTCGTAGGTCTAACAAAGAAGCGTCCAGCTTGCCGGACTGGGATTTTGAAGTCGGTTGTTTTCCCGAGGCCTTCAATTTTTCCAACCGTTCTCCGTATATTTTGTTTTCTAATGTGGACAAGCGACCGCCTTGGCGCCTCAACACGGCTTCTGCGTCCAGCAATCGATCTTTGCGCCAATGGTGTCGTAGCTTTTCCAGAGGGGGTTCTGGTGTCTCAGCGGTCACCTCAGCGGACAGTTCAGAGGCATCCTCAGAGCCATTCTCAGAGGCGTTCCCATGGGTATTTGCCGAAGTTGGTTTTTCACCTGAATGTGAAACCGGGTCTGGATTGAGAACCAGAGATTTAAGCGCTTG
>JAYVCH010000279.1:0-2611 GCA_043750055.1 Fibrobacteria bacterium | reverse complement strand
TCATTCCTCCCTGCATCAGACTCTTCTATAATCGTGATTGATTTCACAAGTGCCCAATTCGGAGCCAATCTGACTGGAATTCCGGATGGTGAGCATCCTTATGTCCTCCTGCCCGATGACAATCTCTTCGCAGGCCAGAAACCTGGCTTGGCCGATTCGATTGGGCCTGTCATAGTTACAGCCACCAAATTACCCTCGAATCTGGGAAGCTATAACTTTACTGGAACGGAAAAGCGTTTCAATCCCGACACGCTCAAGGTGACCCTTTCCGAAAAGATCAAAACCACCACCGCGTCTTTTGATGGCATGCTCCGCTTTGCCAAGGGTTGCACCGATAAAGGCAAATTAGATTACAATGAATCCGTTCCCCTCAAAACCTTCAATGAACCGACCGTGAGTTCAAATGGTTTGGTGTGGACTGTGATTGTTGACAATACTCCTGACTCTCAGACCCCGCTTGTCGGCGACTGTATTTTCTTAGAAGTCGACGGTCGTTATGTTGATGTCTTAGGAAACCTTCCCGCCCATTTAGGTGTGGTCCTCGAGGGTGAAAATCCTAAACTCGTCATCCGTTCTTTCCGAGGTTACCCCCCGGTAGCCGGTGTGGATGCGGAAACCCCTGGATTTATTTTGGTTACCAATGAGAATCGTAAAGGAGAGACGGGAACCTATTCTACTCAATCTGGAAATGGAAAGTGGGATGTACTCTGGATTCCCCCCTATGGTTTTGATGCCCACGACCCCGTCGGTTCATTGCAAGGTGTCGCTAATGATTTCACTCATGCCCAATCTCAGGATCGAAAAGCCGAACAGAAAACGCCTCAACCTTTTCCGGATAATATCAGTGCGGTTCAAGTCATCACCTCCGGTGCCTATAAAGCTCAGATCCATATCTACGATAACCTGGGTCATTTTGTCCGATACATGGAACAGTCCTACGGAATGAATGGCGAAGACAAAAATCCCTGGCGTGCCTCAGAGAAAGGCCAATTAAGTTTCTTGGTTTGGGATCTGAAAGACAAGGACGGTCAATTAGCTGGCCAAGGCGTTTATGTATGGAAGGTTAATTTCAACTTTATTGAAAAGAATACGAAGTCTGAAGTTCGATTCACGAGAACGGGTGTAATGCGAAATAATTAAGGTCACTTTACCCGTTTGTCGATGCCTCGCTTCCCATTAAAAGGTCAAAAACACGGGTTTTTGCCCACTGAAATGTATCTACTTGTAATTGTAGGTGTATTTTTGGGGTTTTAATTTTTCTGAGCCAACTAAATCCCTCTGGAACGTCCATATTTATTTATTTTTGCAATATAAATAAAGCATTTCGAAACAGCTTACGGTCGCGTTATTGTTTGAATTAGCCAAGTTTTTAATTTAAGGATCTGTACATTGCGCCTTACCTTAAATTTATTGTTTTTAATACCTACGGGTTGCTGCTTAACTCTCACTGCAAAGGATTCCACGTGAATTCCAATTCAAAATCTTCAGTTTCTCTTTTTCTGGGATTCGTAATTTTCTCTCTTGGCATAGTCCATGGTCAGGTTGTTCCCACAGCCCTTACTTTGAGAGCGAAACTACGTGACTTCAGGGAAATTCCCGATAATCCCCCGAATCCCATTCCAACAAATACACACCCTGACTTCAACAACAATAATTTCTTGAGTTGTGATGGGCCCGGGTTTGTTGCCAATGATATTCAAACCGCTGGGTTTGTAGATACTGCCGTTTTCGCAAATGACAATCGGAACCCAAAATTGGTGAAGACCGATGTCGCTGGTCGAAATTGCTTTACTGATGTCCTTCCAAGCACAAGCCGATTTGATCAATGGTACAACGATAATGCGAGTACCGAAATCAATCGCCCCTTTCTTACCGATCTTGTATTCAATAATATCGGCGGTGGCCTATACGAGTTTAATAATGGGCAATTTTTTCCATTGGATAATCTCGACAAAGGTGGGACATGGAGAAATTTACCAGGAAACACACTGACCACTTTCGGTAACACCACGGGAGGAGATAATACCGCCCATAACTTTGGTTTTACAATGGAATTTCATGCAAACTTCACATACTTGGCAGGCAAAAACCAAGTTTTCAACTTCACCGGTGATGATGATGTTTGGGCTTTCATTAATGGCAAACTTGTCATTGATTTGGGTGGCGTCCATGGCGCGCAAAGCCAATCAGTCAATCTCGACGCTATCGCCGCGTCCATTGGCATCTTAAATAATCAAACCTACTTACTGGATTTCTTTTTTGCGGAACGACATACGTCGCAGTCAAATTGCAAAATTACTACCAGTCTCGTCTTAGGCACCCAAAGAGTGCAAACCCCAGTAGCCAGCCCGGGTGGAACGACATTCAATTCACAATTAACGGTAACTTTATCCTCCCCCACTCCTGATGCGGTAATCTACTACACCGTAAATGGATCCAATCCTGACAGTTCGAGTTCCAAATACACTGGGGGTATTCCCGTCATAGGCACCACAACCATAAAAGCCATTGCTTATAAATCGGGATTCACTAAAAGCGAGGTCATGTCTGAAGTTTATTCGAAAAATTTCGCTCCTTCCTCCTTAGATATACTTGACCAGAATGGCAGCCC
>JAYVCH010000278.1:0-7581 GCA_043750055.1 Fibrobacteria bacterium | reverse complement strand
TGTGATGTTGTCATCGTTAGTTGGAAAACGACCGAAAATAAAATGTTGTCACAGATATTGCCGAAAGTTGTCAAGCCAGGAGGTGTTGTTCTTGTCCTTCAAAACGGATTAGATCCAGAACGCCAAGCAGCCCCTTTCGCAGGCGAGGCCAAAATTATAAGTGGCCTTTGTTTCCTCTGCGCAAAAAAGGAGGGACCGGGTTGGATTCGTCATTTGGATTATGGGGCAATTACATTGGCAGCGTTTAATCAAGAACTGTCTGGACCAATGGGAATAACACCAGAAATGCTTCGTGTTAGTAGGGCACTACAAGCGGCTGGAATAGAAACGAATTTGCAGGAGGATTGGTGGCAGGCCCGATGGCGAAAATTAGTTTGGAACGTTCCATTCAATGGGTTATGCGCACTTCATGGCAGGACCACTTCGGAACTTTTAGGTGAGCCTTCCTTGCGGGCGCTTGCCAAAGCCTTGATGTTGGAAGTCGTATCCGGAGCAAAAAGCTGCGGAGTTACCTTACCTGAGAATTTCGTCGATCGAATGCTTGAGGCTACCGATGCCATGGCCCCCTATGAACCCAGTATGAAACTGGATAGGCAAGCAGGACGACCCATGGAGCTTGAGGCTATATACGGAAGGACTGTTCAGGAAATTGTGCGGACCGGTGGTCAAGCACCCCTGATTGATACTCTGTGGACCCAGTTGCATTCACTGGTTAATTGAATTCCACAGGGAAAAATATCCCTTTTTTATCCGTGAGGGTTGGCGAAGGCTTCGGTTTTTTTCCCATAGCTATCGGAAAGCATGTCGAATAAGGGATCATGTTCGGCGAGAAAATTTCCCTTGAGATCCCAATAGCTTTTTACTGGGCGCATGGGTTCATTTTCTGCCGTGCCACCCCGCAGATGCTCTACTTCAATGACCTGTACCATTTTTGCTTTGACATCATTACGCATTTGGAATCCTCTATCCTTGATGAGAACGAACTTCGTACCCGTGCCGAAAAATAAATCATTTCAGGATAAATGGAATGGGCTATCGGAAGCGATTTTTATCCAAGGCTTTCACGAAGGCCGCATCCATGGTGATTTTTCCGACTTTCACCATTTCCATGAGACAGTCATCCAGGGTCTGCATTCCCATTGAACGATGGGTTTGCATCACGGATCCTAACTTGATGCTTTCCCCTGCGCGAATGATTCCAGGTAGGGCGGAACAACCAAGTAAAATTTCATGTGCAGCCCATCGGCGTTTTCCATCCGCGCTTTTAACCAGTTGCTGTGCGACCACGCCTTTTAGGCTATTGGCTAATAATGATCGGATCTGATTTTTTTTCATGGCGGGAAACACGTCAATAATTCGGTCCACGGTTTTTGCGGCACCATTGGTGTGCAAGGTACCGAATACCAAAATTCCCATTTCCGCCGCTGTCAGGGCCAGTTCCACAGTTTCTCGATCACGCATTTCACCGACGAGAATGATATTGACGTCACTTTTGAGACCTCCTTTGAGTCCTGCCATAAAGGATTCGGTGTCGGCTCCGACTTCACGGTGAATGATGATCGATTTCTTGCTGACGTGAACAAACTCGACGGGCTCTTCGATAGTGACAATTTTTCGACAATAATTGGCATTGATATGATCGATGATGGCTGCCAAGGTGGTGGATTTACCACTACCCGTAGGGCCGGTAACGACCACGAGACCGGAAGTCGTTTCGGCGAAGGATTTGAAAACCTCGGGAGCACCCAGGTCTTGGAGAGAAAGAACTTTACTAGGAATGATCCGAAAGACCGCTCCGAAACCGGTAAATTGCCTTAGGTAGTTGGCCCGGAAGCGAGCTTCTTCACCCATCGCATAAGCAAAATCCAAATCGCCACCTGCTTCAAATTTTTGCCAACGTTCCGGCCCGGAAATTTCTCCGAGCAGTGATCGAAGGTTGGCTTTGGATAGAGGTTCGGAAGCCATCTCAACCAACTCTCCATTGACTCTCGCCTTGGGCTTGCGGCCTTCTTCCAAGTGTAGGTCTGAACCACCCATTAGCGTCATCTCGCGAAAGAGCGCGTCAATTTTGGCCACTTTATTTTGCTCCTCGTCCGAAATATTTTTCAAAATCCTTGGGCGAATTGGCACGGGACATGGCCTCAGCAGGATCGATAAGTCCCTTTTCGACCAGGGATCGCAAGGAATCATCCAGTAAGACCATGCCTTGGGATTTCCCCGTGATCATGGCCGTGCCTAGTTGATGCGCCTCATCCTTTCGAATCATGTTTCCAACTGCCGGAGTAATCAACAATACTTCATAAGCGGGAACCATGCCTAATCCATCTCTGCGTGGAACCAATTGTTGAGACACAATTCCTCGCAGGGATTCGGAAATCATATTGCGGATAATTCCTTGTTCTTCGGGTGGAAAGGAATCAATCAATCGAAAAATTGTTCTAGCGGCATTGGTGGTATTCATGGTCCCAAAGACCAAGTGTCCCGTTTCCGCCGCGGAAATGGCGATGCGAATGGTATCCAAATCCCGGAGTTCAGATATGACAATAATATCCGGATCTTCACGTAAAGCGGCCCGTAAAGCGGCATCGCGTGTCAGGGTATGCGGTCCGATTTCCCTTTGGGTGATGCGACACTGCGCGGGCTCAAACACAATTTCAATTGGTTCTTCTATGGAAATAATATGATCACGCCGATCCTGGTTCACCATTTCAACGAAGGTGGAAAGTGTGCTCGATTTTCCACAACCCACAGGACCCGTCACCAAGACCAGACCTTGAGCCCACCTTGTCAAATCCCGACAGGAGTCTGGCAATTCTGCTTCATCCATGGATCGAATTCGAGAGGGAATGACGCGAGCGGTAATGTCCCATCCCAATCGTTGTTTCATAAGTGTGACACGATAGCGACCAAATCTAGGAAGTGTAAAAATGAATTCGAAATCACCCTTGGCATTAAAGACACTAAGTTGTTCGGTATTGAGAGCGGACTCCACCCATTTACGAACGTTCGCTTGTTCTACTTGAGCATTCGAAACCGGAATTAAGGAACCGTATTTTCTTAAGAGGATTGGATTTCCCGAGGAGAGATGGATATCGGATGCATCGTGATGTCGAGCATAGGCGAGAAGTTCCTCCCATGTTGTCTGGTTCCCCACGGATTCCGGCACCTTGACCTGTGACTGAGTATGGGATTTATTGGCCTCCAAGGAGATGTTTTCACTGCCCCTTTCCTCGACAACTTTTACTGGTTGAGGTGACTTCAGTGTGACGAGAAAAGCGAGAAGTTCACGATAGGTTTGGTGAGTTAACAAACCTTTTTCCACTAAAACGGCGCCGACATCTTTTTCTGGAGTAATGAGATGCCAACAGGCAACTATATCCTCTCGGGACGCCAGTTTGTGTTCGAATATTAATTTGGCCGCCAACTGATTATCAATCACCATTTCCATTATACCACCTGGCACTTAATTATCTCGTTTCCATTGACGATAATGGTGTTCTAAATCGGACTGAAATGGCGAGGTCCTGTATTTGCTATTTTTTTGTGAAGGGAAAGAGGTTCTGTGAGATTCCAGACCAAATTAATGCTGGTATTCATTATGCTTCTACTTTCCGTAGTAGGGTTAATGGCTTTTTTCAATTATCAGAATGCCAAAAAGGTGCTGGAAGAAGTTGAAGCCAATCTACAGGAAATCGTAAATACGGTCCATTTTTCCACCCGAAAATTGTCCACAGAAAATGGCCAGGATCGCGAAACATTGGAAAAGTTTATTCAAGAGTTCAAGGCAAAAAAGGGTGTGAAAGAGGTGTCCATTGTTAGCAATCATCAAGAGGTGATTGCATCCAGTAACCCTAAAAAAGTTGGTCATCAGGAAAAAAAATTAAGTGGCAAGGAAATTATCGTTCATGAACAATTCGGAGTGCAGGATTCAGGAAGTCCACGCATTCGATACGAAGTGCAAATGCCGCTTATTCGTGACGATAGAATTATTGGCTTGGTACAGGCTTCCATCGCGCTCACTGATTTTAGATACCTGCTTCGAGAAGTTTATGTCAAAAATATTTCCATCGCCTTGGCTGCGTTGTTAGTCGCCTGCGGCGCGTCCTTTTTTATTTTAAATCGGCTTAACAAGCCTATCAAAATGTTGAGTGCTGCGTCGGATCGGGTCGCCGTCGGAGACCTTACCGTTCACATTAACGAATATGGTAAAGACGAAATGGGGCGCCTCGCCCGCTCCTTCAATGACATGACCTTAAAATTGGCTGAACAGAAATCCTTGGAAGAAAAACTCAGGCACTTTGAACGACAGGCGATACTTGCGGAACTGGCGTCAACCTTGGCCCATGAAATTCGAAACCCACTGAACCTGATCAATCTTACAGCGGATCACCTTGGAGACCAATTTCGTCCGGAAGATAGTCTACGGAGGGAAAGTTATCTGGAACTCGTTTCGTCTCTCAAATCCGAAGTGAAACATCTTAATCATGTTGTGGGGGATTTTTTGACCTTGGGTCGTCCGCATAAACTTCAGAAAGCACACTTTCGGATGGCTGCACTGATTGAACAAGTGGAAGTGATGGTTAAACAGCAAATCGCCACTAAGGCAATTGTTTTTGTCGTCGATTGTCCTGAAGAACTTAGAGTGAATGCGGATCAGGAACAATTACGCCTTGTCTTACTGAACTTGATACTGAATGCCATTGAGGCTATTGAGACCAAGGGACGAATTCTGATTCGAACCTTTATGGATAGGGAAGCTCACTTTGTGATTGAAGTCATTGATAATGGCAAAGGGGTGGAAACTGAAAACCTTGAACGAATTTTCGACCCCTACTTCAGCAAGCGCGAAGGCGGAACGGGATTGGGGCTAGCCCTAGTTAAGAGAATCGTGGAAGAACATGGCGGAACTGTGAAAGCAGAGAATGTGCTGGAAGGTGGGCTCAGAATTGGGCTTCGTCTTTCTCTGGGGGGATGATAAATGGCGAAAATTTTGATTGTTGATGACGAGGTCGCGCAACGTCGAATTATGGGGGACATATTAAGAACGGCAGGCCACCAAGTAACTCTGGCCGAAAGTGTAAATCAGGCCGAAGAGGAGATTAAAGATCAGCAGCCTGATGTTGTACTTACGGATATGAAAATGCCAGGTCGGGGTGGATTGAGTTTGGTGGAGTCTATTTCAAAATTGCCCCAGCCCCCGGAAATAGTGGTGATCACGGCTTTTGGAACGGTAGATACCGCGGTCAATGCCATGCGGTTGGGTGCCTACGATTACCTTACTAAGCCAATTGGAAAAGCGGAACTACTTTTGGTAGCCGAACGTGCAGCCGAAAAATATTTCTTAAGAATGGAAAGCAGTCGACTCCGCAATGAGTTGAATGGCAAGGTGGGAGAGGGATTGATTGCCGAATCGGCAGCGATGAAACAAATTCTAGAATTATCGGAATTGGTCGCTCAAAGTGATGCGACGGTGCTGGTGCGGGGAGAAACGGGAACGGGAAAAGAACGCATCGCCAGATTGATTCACAATAAGGGCGCTCGCGCAAATCGACCTTTTATGGGAATAAATTGCGCCGCTTTCCCGGAAAATCTGTTGGAAACAGAATTATTCGGTTATGAAAAGGGAGCGTTTACCGGCGCCCAGGCTCGTAAAATCGGGATCATTGAATCGGTACAAGGCGGTACCCTGTTTCTTGATGAAGTCGGAGATATGTCTCTGAGCACCCAAGCGAAATTTCTTCGAGTCTTACAGGAACGAGAAATTCGTCGTGTCGGTGCCACCTCCTCCATTCCAGTGGATATACGAGTGATGGCGGCCACGCATAAAGATCTCGCCGAGGGAATTCGGACGGGCGCATTTCGAGAGGACCTTTTTTATCGGTTAAATGTGATTCCAATTATTATTCCTCCGCTTCGAAATCGAAAAGAAGATATTTCCCCCTTGGTTAAACACTTTTTATCCCGACTCCCTCGACCCAAATCCATAGAGGCCAGCGCTTTAAATTTATTGATCAGCTATGATTGGCCGGGAAATGTTCGGGAGCTACAAGCGGTGATGGAAAGAGTCTCGGTGTTGACCAAGGGAACCACGGTCACGACGGCGGATCTTCCTTTTGAACTGAGTGAAAAACCAAAAAATCGTAACTTGGGAGGAAATGAGTCTTCGTCTTGGAAGATTCCCGATGAAGGCATCATTTTTGAGGATTGGGAAAAAACCTTACTTTCCTCCGCCTTGGCTCGGACTGAGGGTAACATGGCCGATGCGGCAAAATTGTTAGGAATGACTTATCGAACTTTTCAGTATCGATCCATGAAATTTGGACTCAAAGGGGAATAACCATATGGGTTAGAAAAATAACCCATATGGAGTTTTATATCCAAAACTTTCCATTAGAATCGTACGTTGAAACTCAAGCTGCCCCTTTTTGGCCCCATTTCTGGAATTGCAATCTGGCACTGAATTTGCATTGAAGGTCTCATCTGTCGCATCCAAATCCGCATGAGGAATGGGATTCGGCTTTACACAATCCATCTTAGGAGTCCAAAATGAATTTTTCAATTTCTAAACTCGCTCTCATTGCCGGAATTTCCATAAGCTCCGTTGCTTTCGGAGTTGAAAAACCCGCAGCCCCCGCTGTCGCTGCTCCAGCAAAAGCTGTCGCTGCAAAGACTGCTCCCGCAGCAGCGGCTACACCTGCCGCACCGGCCGTAGCCACTGCTCCTGCTGCTAAAGTTGCGAAGTCCAAAACCTTTTCTGGAACTGTCGTTTCCACCGACGCGATTGCCAATACCATTGTTGTTAAAAACACCAAAGGTGAAGAAACTTTCAGCATAGCTCCGACGGGCAAAATTTCTCAGGGTAAAACTGAAGTGAAGCTTGGTGATATTACAAAAGACCAAACGGTAAAAGTGACCTATACTGAAGATGCCGGTACCAAAACCGCTTCAGCAGTTAAAATTAGCGCCGCTGCCCTCAAGAAGGAAGCTAAAACTTCCACCGCTGCCGCACCTCAGTAAATTTCAACCACATTGTTTATGTGGCTAATTTCTGGAAACAAGTCAAACCGTTATACCGCTTGGGTATAACGGTTTTTTATTATTGGTAAGTTTTTGGCGGTCTAATATCTGGACAAAAAACAACAGAATCCTGGGCCGAATTACTCCATTCTTTAGAACACCCTGGTGGGACACCGGGTCTGGAGGGGAGTGGCTCATCCCTTAAGGCCTTAGACTGGTCCTGTGTGGGTGGCGAGGAGGAGGATTTTGATTGGTCGGTTGGGTCCATTAAGCATCCACCACATATACCCAATGTGAAAGCCAAAATGAGTACTCTAACCGCCCTTTCCTTACGCATGATCTCAGTATATCACCTGGAAATGGAAAAAACCATTTTTCGCCTTAAAATCGTTTTTGACCAATAAATATGGGCATAAAAGAGGATTCGACTCAGGGCCGGCTTTATCCAGACTTGAGGAATTCGAGAATATATTTCTGATGGTCGTAACGATTCATCTCACAAAAATTTTAAAGAACGCTTTGCTTTCCACGATTTCCGCCAACCTTAAAAACCTGGTAATCCAT
>JAYVCH010000277.1:0-4439 GCA_043750055.1 Fibrobacteria bacterium | reverse complement strand
AAATCACGCATGAGTTTGATTTTTGATTGCCACTTTGCAGGGCATAATGCGGAGAGGTCTTTGAAATTGGATCGGTCCATCGCTAAAATAAAATCGAACTTTTCGAAATCCCCTAATTCAACTTGACGACAAATGCTGGGAAGCGAAACGCCATGCTTTCGTGCCGCCGCAATGGCGCGGGGATCTGGGGCTTGGCCCACATGCCAATCGCCGGTTCCAGCAGAATCAGCGATGTATTTATTCGCGAGACCACGTTCTCGACAGAGATGTAAAAATACGCCTTCGGCAATTGGTGAACGGCAGATGTTCCCGCGACAGACAAAAAGGATTTTTCGGGTCAAAAGAGTAAGAGTTCGCGGAGTTTGGCCGCAACGTCCTTATGTCGCATCAAGGTTTCACCAATCAAAGCCGCATGAATTCCCGCGTCGGCCAAGGCCTTCAAATCGGTGGAGGCGGAAATGCCGGATTCAGCGACGACGGGGATGCCGACTGGAATCAGGGGACGAAGGAGGAACGTGGTTTGGAGATCAGTGAAAAATGTTTTGAGATTCCGATTGTTAATACCGATGATGGGCGCTCCAGCATCGAGCGCGGTTTTGACTTCTTCTTCCGTATGAGTTTCCACTAAGGGTGTGATTCCCAATTCCTTCCCCAGTAAAATCATGGAAGCCAAATCTTTGGGTTTGAGGCAAGCGACTATTAATAAATAGGCGCTGGCCCCTAAACATTTGGCTTCGAAAATCTGATAGGGATCGACGATGAAATCTTTGCGCAATGCGGGCAAGGCAACTTCTCGAGCGATTTCTCGGAGGTATTTGTCATGACCCATAAAATGGTCTTCTTCGGTCAGCACTGAAATGGCGGAGGCACCGGCGGCCAAGTAGGCCTTGGCGATTTCAAGGGGTTTGAAATCCTGCCGAATCACACCGCGCGAAGGAGAGGCTTTTTTGACTTCGGCAATCACATGGATTCCCGGGCCTCCGGAGGATGATTTTTTAGGTTCATTTAGGGCCACCAGAAAATCCAGCGCCGGCGGCGGCATTTTTCTGGCTTTCGCTTCAATATCCTCTAGCGAAACCGATTTTTTCAAATCGACAAGGCGACTCTTTTTCGCTCTAATGATGATGTCGAGGATATTGGATGGCATATTTCTTTTATGAATTATATCACGTGGAGGGGAAGGTACGCGATAGGGAAATCCACGACTCCAAAGTTTTTTGCGCGGACATAGAGCTTATGGACTTGCGGGCAAGTTCTATTCCACCCTTCAGATTGGGTGCTAACCCGCCTACATAGAGGGCAGCGCCAGCATTTAAAATCACGATATCGGCTGCGGGTCCGGGCTTCCCCGATAAAACACCACGAATGATGGCCGCATTGATGGTCGCGTCTCCGCCTTTTAAATCCGCGGGAGTGCAAAGGCTGAATCCGAGGTCTTGGGGATTAAGAATATATTCCGTCACAGTTTCTCCTTTAAGTTCCGCGACCTTGGTGGGAGCGATGAGGCTAATTTCATCCATTCCATCCGTACCGGCAACCACCATGACATGTTCGGAACGAAGTTCGGCCAAAACATCAGCCATGACTCGCGTGAATTTCATATCAAAGACACCGATCAGTTGTCTTTTGGCGCGGGCGGGATTAAGCATCGGTCCCAGCAAGTTGAAAATGGTTCTTTGGCCGAGTTCTTGCCGGGGTCCGACAACATGCTTGAAGGAAGAGTGCAGTTTTGGCGCGAAGAGAAAACCAATGCGGCATTGATCGACGCAAACGCCGACTTGTTCGGGTGTCAGTTCCAGGTTGACGCCTAATTCTTGCAGCACATTGGCACTACCACAAATACTGCTCATGGCGCGATTACCGTGCTTGGCTACGGCCACGCCTCCTCCAGCGGCGACGATGGCGGCGGCGGTGGAGATGTTGAACGAACCACTATGGTCGCCTCCGGTGCCGCAGGTATCCACCAAGGGTTGGGCGGAGGTGGGAACCACGGTGGCTTTTTCACGAAGGATGGTAACGGCGGCCGCTATTTCTTGCGGAGTCTCGCCTTTGATGCGAAGGGCAATGAGGAAGCCGCCGATTTGGGCCGGTGTCCATTTGCCGTCCATGATTTCATTCATGGCAGCTTGCATTTCTACGAAGGACAAATCCTCGCCCTTGATCAATTTTCCGAGAATGGGCACGACCATGTTAGTTTCCTTTCATAGTCAAGAAATTACGAATCATTTTTTTGCCATGTTCGGTAAGGATGGATTCGGGGTGAAATTGCAAGCCGAATATGGGTCGCGTTTTATGACGAAGACCCATGATGAGTTCGCCTTTGGAATTGGGTTTGGCTGCGACTTCGGCGGCATCCTGACACGTAGCCGTTACCCTCAGTTCTTTGGGCAGGCCTTCGAAAGCGACAATCAAAGAATGATATCGGGTTGCTGTGAAGGAGCGGGGTAGGGCGTCAAAGAGCGCTTCCCCGTCATTATTGATAACGGCGGTTTTTCCATGCATCGGGGCGGGGGCGCGGATAACCTTGCCTCCAAAGGCTTGGCCAATACTTTGATGGCCCAAGCATACCCCAAGTAAAGGGATCGATGCCGGAACGTTTTGGATCAATTCCACCGATATCCCCGCTTCCAAAGGAGTGCAAGGGCCCGGTGACACCACGATATGAGTTGGGTTCATGGCCAACAATTCGGCGACACTGTACTCGTCGTTTCGAATCACCAGCAAATCGGAATTGATCTCACCGATGTATTGGACGAGGTTAAACGTGAACGAATCGTAATTGTCGAGGACGAGAATCATTTTTGCAGACTCCCCGCAATTTCGATGGCGCGCATCAATGCCTTTGCTTTGTGCTTGGTTTCGTCGTACTCCGCTTGTGGATCGGAGTCGGCCACAATTCCGCCTCCGGCCTGTACATAGGCTATGCCGTCTTTGAGAATCATGGTGCGAATGGCGATGCAGGAGTCAAGGTTGCCTCGAAAATCCATATAGCAAACCGCGCCACCGTAAAGACCGCGACGATGCGGTTCTAGGTCATCAATAATTTCCATGGCCCTGATTTTGGGAGCTCCGGATAAGGTACCGGCGGGTAGAACGGACATGAGCGCGCGCACGGGATGAATTTCCGGTTTGAGTTTGCTTTCGACTTCGGAAACAATATGCATCACATTACTGAAGCGTTCCACTTGCATGAATTTGCGCACATGAACGCTACCGAATTGGGAGACGCGCCCAAGATCATTGCGACCTAAATCAACCAACATGACATGTTCCGCCCGCTCCTTGGGATCGGCAAGCAAATCTTTTTCCAGCGCCAAATCTTCCGCCTCATCCCGGCCACGCGGGCGTGTGCCGGCAATAGGTTTGGTTTCTGCCACGCCATTCTGAACTTTAACCAGCGTCTCGGGTGAGGCGCCGACAATTTCAAAATCCCCGTAGTCGAGATAGTACATGTATGGCGAAGGATTGATGGTTCGCAACGCCCTATAGATAGTGAAGGCATCGGCAGCGGGTCTCGTGGTGAATCGTTGCGAGAGTACGATTTGAAAGGCGTCACCGGCTTTGATGTATTCCTTGCATTTGAGAACTCCGGCCTTGAACTCCTCTTCCGTGAAGTTCGATTTCCAAACAGGCGGGGGAGGCTCAACTCCAAGCGGCTCAGGCAATAGGGCCGGCTTCATGAGCTCGGCTTCTAGCAAAGCGATTTTGGCGACCGCGGCCTGATAGGCAGCTTCCAAAGTTGGGAATTCATCCACGAGCACATTGGAAACAATGCTGAGCTTATGCTTCAGATGATCAAAAACCAGGAAGGATTCATAAATGCCAAAATGCATGTCGGGAAAGTGAAAGTCGTCATGGCCCGTAGCCGGAATTTTTTCCACCAGGCGAATAGCATCATAGCAGACAAATCCAACCGCTCCACCGGAAAAGGCGGGAAGTTCAGTGTCATCGACACCCCGAAACCGGCCCATGAAATTCTGAAGTTCAACTAAAGGATCACCCTCAATATCGCGTTTTTCCTTACCGCGAATTTCGATGTGATTCCCTTTGGAGCTAAAGGTGTAAAGGGGGTCTTTACCCAGAAAAGAAAACCGGGCACGCTTTTCCCCGACTTCTACACTTTCTAACAAGAAAACTCTATGACCGGGTCGCTTTAATTTCAATAGCGCGGAAATGGGTGTGTCCAAATCCGGGAGGAAATCCTTATAGAGAGGAATGATATTCCCCTTGGTAGCCAAAAGCTTGATGTCTTCAAAGGTTTTCATGACTAACTCAGGGGAGGATTTATCCGCTGGTCTCCAATGCGTTCAAGTTGCTAATATAGCATATAATATGCGTCGTTCCCTGATACGGATGGTATGGGCCCTGGGGTTTTTCCTCCTTTGCATCCTTGGCCCGCCACCGAAATGCGTAGCCTCCGAGCCCGTTAAAATATGGGT
>JAYVCH010000276.1:0-18430 GCA_043750055.1 Fibrobacteria bacterium | reverse complement strand
AGGTTTCCGCAAATCTTTTCCGCAGCTTCCTGAGATTCTCCCCTTCCGTGGATTTAGCCTTAGACACCCTTGAGCTAACCCTTTTGCCTCAACCTGATTCCGCAGCCAAACCGGTAAGGGCCCGTAAGGACTCGTTAGCTTTTCCGAATTTTAAATTGCCGGCTTCAATCAAGATTGCAGCCCGGCGAATGGTCATAGCGGATGATTCTGGCTTCCTTGCGAGCTTGAGTGATGTCAAGGGTGTTACCGGGGGGTCACGGTCGATGACCTTGGAGATAGACAGGATTCATGCCCGGCAATTGGATACTTTAGCGCTGGGACTGCGAACTTCCCTGGATTGGGCGCCGGATACCGCCGTGGCCACCATCACCTTATTGCATGGACCGGATCGAATTAATTTTGTCGGCCGCTTGCCCAAAGCGAATATATTCCGGGGCGACGGAGATCTTCATGTTCGCATTGCTTCCTCCAAGGCCTATGCGTCTCTGCTCCGTTCCTCCGCTTCCCTTCTCATTGTCCATGACCTGGATTTTAGAGCTAAGGTCTCGATGGGCCAGTTTTCAGAAGGTCACGGTTATCGATTGATGTCTAGCCTGCATGCAGGGATTTCCGGATTCGATCCAGCCGCACCCTATCGCCTAGGGCCTCAAGTCTTGGATTTCAAATTCGACTTCCGGGATTCCGTCGGTGCCTTTTCATTCGCAAGCCAGGGAAAGCAGGGCGAGAATATCCTCCTGCAAGGTAACTTGCAAGCTACCCATACCGATTCCCTGGGGAACGCGGCATGGCTGGCCCGCCACATGGAAGGCTCCCTGCGTGGCCATGTACAGGACATCCGGATTGCCGTCGGAGGCCGATTGGTCAAAACGAATTTGCGCCTGACCGCCCCCCGTCTGGGGCCCACTGCCGCCATCGCGGAAATCATAACGGGAGAGGGATCGCGCATCGCTGCGGAGTTGCGGAAAGAGACCGGTGGGTGGTCTGGGAAATTTTCGGCGAAGTTAATGCCGGGAGAACGCTGGGTGCGGGCCTTCACCGATACCAATGTTGTCTTTAAATCTTTGAGCGCGGGCGGCACAGTGAAAAAGAATTCGGTAGCTGCGGTCATAGATGTACGTGGCTTGAAAGCTTATGGCGTGCTCGGAGATTCCATCCACTTGGTCCACCGATATGGACCCGCAGGCTATGATCTCATGCCGTCGTATTGGCATCAAAGGGGAGTGGTATGGAAGATATCTGGACGGGCAGACACGCATCGACCAGAAAAGATGGTTATTTTTCGCATGTCAAATTTTGAGTTCGGCTCACTGGACTTCCGCATGCCGCGCCAAAATCGGATGGAGGCCCACATCGACAAACTTGCCATCGATCAACTTCCTTACCGGGGCTTGGACAGTTTGGCATCCAAACATCCCCGCCTGACGGCCGATTTCAATTGGGACCGCGCCGCAAGAACCGGAGAAGCCGATATCTTTGTCACTGGCACATTCCTCAAGGAGAAACTCGTAGCCAAGGTTAAGGCTAAATGGGATAAGCGAAGACTGGAGGTACCGACCGTAATCGCCAGCCTGGGTGTCTCCACGCTGAAAGCCGGTGGTAGCCTCGATCTCAAAGGCAGGCAATTCTATGAAGTGACGAAACTCGATCGCGAAGATTACAAGTTAGTCTTTCTTGAGGCCAACAAATTCGATCTTGCCAAAGCATTGCGGACCCTATTACCGCAACCACCCTTGCTCAGCGGCGTGCTGGATGGACGCTTGGACTATTCTGATTCCGCCGGCTTCCGCGGCCGATATACATTCGCCGATATCCAGCCTGCGAGGACGGTGGATCTTGTCGCCGTCAAGCAATTGACTCTGGAAGGCAATGGAGATGGACTCATCATCCGTGCCCTCACGGTTTCGAAGCAGGAACCGCTACTGAATGATTCAGTCTATTTCTCTTTGAGTGGGGTACTGGCACCGAACCAAGAAGTGGCCATGCGCATCGCGGCGGGACGATCGCTTTTCTTCGACCTGCAAGGCCGCATGCGGTCCTTCAAGGATTTGCAGGCCGGCTTTGGTTTGACTGGCGGCATAACGTTGCCCGGGAAGACGGGAGAGATCCAGAATCTGCGCGCCCATGCCGATCTCAATTTGGTTTTCAAAACAGGACTGGCTGGACTCAAGTTGGATATGGACACCCTGGCCGGACGATATATAGTAGTAGGCTTGGACACCCAAGTATTTTCCGCGCCCCTACATATCCGCAACGGCAAACTCGCCATGTCGTCGATGACGATAAAGGGCAAGGGCGGGGAATTGGCGGGCACAATGGACTATGCATTAACCGGCACCAAGGCTCTGTCGGCCCGCTTACAGGGCGGCGGCCTAGTTGCACAATTAGGTCCGGGAGACAAAATTAGGTTGCGGGATGTACGCGTTGAGGTGCATATGGATTCGACCTTGCTGACCTTTCAGGCAAGTGTGGGACAGGGATCGGCTGAGCATATTAAATCGCCCATGCGCGCCGCCGGGGATTTTTCCCGACTGGCCATACTCTACCGCGCGCCCATGGGAAAAGCAAAGACTGGAGTATACGGAACTGGGGATCTAGCATTCTTAAAGGTGCATGCGACCTTGGATAGTTCCACCGTCCGCTATCGAATGCGCAGCTTCGAGACGATGCAGAACCTGTTCAAGCGCGGAGGAGACAAGCATGCTCTACGCACGCAGTCGACCCGACCCATGCAGGTGCAAATCCGAGTAGAGACTGCCGGTATCGAGAACAGCATCGATACCGATATCCTTCGCTTCAATTATGTCGGCGATTTTTCGATGAACGGCATTTACCCATATGCCTTAGTGCAGGGCCGGATCAACTCCTCAAAAGGGCAATTGGGGACCAAGGCCCAAGCATATAAAATCGAGAGAATGGAAATCAAATGGCTCAACTCGACTTTGGAGGAAGGCACCATGGATCTGGAAGCCCGGAAAAAACTCGCGCGCAATTGCGAAGCCGGAACCTCCGATTCCTGCATTGTCATCAACCGCCTGGGCGGCCAGCTTTCCCAACTGCAATTTTCCTATGATACCGATTGCGGCGGAACCTATGGTGCGGGCGCGGACGTGGCGGCCTTGGTCTATTCCGTGCGCCGCGGTTGTTACTCCACAGCCTTTGCCGGGGGAGGATCGGGTCTGTCCTATCAGGAACAAGCTTTGGCACTCCTCGAGCCCTTAGCCAGCGATTATCTATCCAGGGCCACGAGCCGACTTTCAGGAAATTGGATCGCCCAAACTCGAATTACTGGACTCGGAGCCCTCGCCACGGGAAAGCGGGCTTCCACGGATACCAGTTCAGCGACCCAAGCCATCGCTCTCGAAGTGATCAGTAAAGAATTCTGGCGGACACGGCTGAGCATGCGATCCTATTACCGTTCACAGCAAACGGAAACCGATAATCCCTGGGCCTACCGCATGGCCATGGAATGGCGACCACCGCTAGCGCAGTATATTCAAGACCCCAAATGGAAAAAGCGTGTCAAGAACAATGTCAGTCTAGACGCGTCCATCTATACAGATACGACCGGAACCATGCAAAAGGATGAACAACAAGTGGGAAAGCGACTTGGCCTAAACTTTACTTACGATTTCTGGGTCCAGCGTTGGGCCAAAAAACAAACCGTAAGAGAATTGCTGCAGGAAGGTCGTAAGCAACAAGTTAAGGATAGCATCGCCGCGCCTGTCCCCTATCGTGTTCAAGCGCAAAAGCCGGATTCGTCTTCATGAAGGATAGCGAGTACTCCAAACGGTTTGGGGCAGGCTGGTTGTGGGTGATAGCGCTATGCCTGACTGCGGAAGCTTTGGGGGGAATCAATGTGGAGGTTACCGGCAACCATTTCTTCGGGAACCGAAAGCTCAAGGAAACCGTACCACTCGACCCGAAAAAGTTCACCGAAGAATCGCTGAATACTTGGAAAGAAGATGCCATTTTCAGCGTTACCGATCTCTACCGGAAAAATGGGTATTTCGACATCCGCATGGATCTCGATATTGCCAAGGGAACGGGTCCCGAAGATTGGAAAGCTCGGATTGATTTGACTGAGGGAGAGCGCTATTTATTCGACACAGTTCGCGTAGTTGTGGTTAGAGATACGGCGGGCACTTCACCAAAGGATTCTTTGAAGATTGGGATCGATACAGCCCGCGTGGATACAATGAAGGTAGCTCCGCCGCAATCGGTGCCTCAGCCTGCCCTAGTGGTAGGCCCCAAAGACCTGGATGCGCGCGTGGGCAAGCCCTATCGGGAGGATCTGCTTTTCCGGGACCGCAGGGTTATCCTGCGCAGGTACGGTGATGCGGGCTTCATGCGAGGCAAGGTGGAAGACAAGGTTTCGGTCAAACCCATGACCAAGACTGTAAAAGTCGATTATCTGGTGGAGCCTTCCTATCCGGTCATCTACGATACCTTGCTGATCCGGGATTTCCGTGCGCCACCGGAGGATTCCCTGCAAGGCATTACCCTCAATAGCCTGCTTCGATCCCTGGTGCCGTACAAGCGAGGAGACACGGTCCGCGTTTCGGATAATGATCGTCTCATCGAAAAACTGCAATATACTGGAGCGTTCAATTTCGTTCGTGTCCGTGATAGCCTGCTGCCAGGGCCGGAACACCGCAGCGCCCTCTTGCTGGTTGGAGAAGAGCATGTACCAGGCACGTTACGGGCATCGGTTTTCTGGGAATCGGAATATGGGCCGGGAATATCCTTCGATGCCACGCATAATAATGTGGCTGGTACTCTGAACCAGGTGCGCGGCGGAGGCTCCTTGGCCATGGATCGGCAGCGCGCATTCGTAGGTTACGGTTCTCCGCTTACCTTTGGGTATTTGGTCCGCTTCGATAATGATCTCGACATCAACTGGTTCCAGGCTCCGCCCGTCCCGGATGCCGAGGGTCTTTTCGGCGGCGACTTCCGCGGAACAAATAGCACCCGGCTTACTTTGCCCTGGTCCTATTGGCTCCGCCTTATCAGCAATGCCGAACTGGAAGCCAAAAGTCGAACGGTACAATCAGGACGCGAAAGGTCCATGAACCTCAACTTCATTCAAACTGCCGCCCTGAGCTTTCTCAACCAGCCCATGGATCCGTCCCGCGGCATCCGCAGCGCGTTCATATGGGGCAACGGCGGACCTTTTATCGAAAACAATGGATTCGCCTTCACGCGCTTTCGCCACAATTGGCTCGAAGCCCAATCGGGATATTACTACTACTACCCTCCTCTTCGGCAAGTGAAGCTGGCCGCACGCCTGGACGGGGGCCGCTTCTTCAAGGAGGGCGGCACCAATTCTGATCGCTTTTTTTTAGGCGGGAGCCGAAGTGTCCGCAGCTATGGCTATCAAAAACTTTGCCCTGACCTTGACTCATTGGGTTATTGCTCGACAAGAAATCTACAAGCGGCCTATTTCCTGACCTCCTATGAAGCCCGCTTAGCACTTTTCGATTTCGGCCTTTTCGATCCGCGCGGTCCCATGCGGCATGTGGTTCCGCTGGAATTCGTCCCCTTTTTTGACTTCGGCAAAGTTTGGGATGTGCGCCGCGGCCTGTCCTTCAACACCCAAAGCCATGGCCAAGGCCGTGCTTATGGAATAGGCATCCGTTATCCCCTGCTGGGCATATTCAATTTCCGCTTGGATTTGGCCTACGGAGCTCCGGGTGGCGGCTCATGGCCGGATGCATGGGTTGTCGATTTAGCCCAGGCTTTTTGAAATACTTCCGTTTTTCAAGCCAGGGCCATTGTTTAAGTAAAGGCTTGTTTGGGTAGCTCGCCGGTTACCTTATATTATCGGAGACCTGACTGCATAAATTGTTTGCTTAAAATCCAATCAAAGTTTATTTACTTCTAAAGAGGACAACCTAACGGCCTTAATTAGGAGCCTAAAATGATGCATTATTCCTTGATTTTTCTAGTTATCGCCATTTTCGCAGCCGTGCTTGGATTCACCGGTTTGGTGGCAGGTGTGCTAGTATCCATTGCCAAATTCCTTTTCTTAATTTCGTTGGTAGTATGGATAATTACGTTTTTCAGCCGGTCCCGATCTCCTAACTGAATGAGGTCTCTCCTAATTGAATAATGGGAAGGGATAGAGAAGGACCTTCTGGCATTTTACCTACTTTAGACTCAGTGTGATGGTTCTTGAAAGTCTTGGCATTTGAGGATAAATTCGCATCGGGACCACTGGTGGCTTACAAAACAAGTAGGTTGAGGAATAATTCAATGAGCCAAAAAGCCTCAGGTACGCACGAATCGCTTTTTCAGGATACGGGCCATTTTCAACTCCTGGTGGATGCGGTTACGGAATACGCCATTTATACGCTCGACCAGGAAGGCCGCGTGGCAACCTGGAATACTGGGGCCAAACGAATCAAAGGCTATGAGGCCTCAGAAATCTTGGGTAAGCAGTTCCAAATTTTCTTTCCTGAGGAAAAGCGAGCGGCCGGATGGCCCGAAGCCCTATTGGAGCAGGCCCGAACGAAGGGAATCGCAAAAGATGAAGGCTGGAGGGTGCGCAAGGACGGATCTCGATTCATGGCCGAAGTCGTCCTAACTCCGATATTCGACCATGATTCCGCCTTGCGGGGTTATGCCAAGGTCACGCGAGACATTTCTGACCGCAAAATTACAGCGGAATTGCAAGAGCTGAACGAAAAGCTGGTGCAAAGCGAAAACCAAATTAGCATCATCCTTGAGGGCGTTAACAGCGGTGTTACGGCACAAGATGCGACGGGGAAATTGATTTTCGCCAATGCCGCCGCTGCCCATACCGTAGGTTATGCGTCCGCGGAAGAACTCTTGAGGGCACCGGTCTCCGATATAGTGGCACGCTTTCGCTTCATTGATGAGAACGGTGCTCCCTTTCCTGTGGAGAAAATGCCCAGTCGCCTGGTATTGTCAGGTCACGAGTCCAAGCCTGTAGTCCTTGGTTATCAAGAAATTGCCACTGGCCTAGAACAGTGGTCATTGGTGAAATCGTCCCCCTTCCGAGATGCCAAGGGACAAATCACCATGGCCATAAATTTTTTTCATGATATCACGGATTTGAAGCGACAAGCACTGGATGAGAGGAAAGCCAAGGAACAATTGCGGGTGATCCTGGAAGGAATCGCCGAGGCCATTTGCGTCCAAGATGCAAAAGGAAAGCTGCTTTATCTAAACCAGGCTTTTGCCATGCTACTTGGTTTCACTTCGACGCAAGAAGTCATGGACTTGGCCGCTGATCCTGAAAAATCCGCCAACATCCAAAAAAACATAACCGTATTCGACGAAGGGGGAAATGCATTTCCCAGAGAGGCGACGCCTGGGAGATTAGCACTCCAAGGCAAGACCCCGGATCCCATTACCCTACGATTCCGTATGTCCAACGACAGCAAACAACGTTGGGTGATCAGTAGTGCCAAACCGATTTTCGACGATCATGGAAATCTCTCGCTGGCTATCAGCATTCTTCATGACGTCACCGAGCTTAAGGAATCGGAACTCATGCTCCGCCAGTCCCAGAAAATGGAGGGCATCGGAAAATTGGCCGGAGGCATTGCGCATGATTTCAATAATCTACTGACGGTCATCAATGGCTATAGTGAGTTCCTGCTTTCAAGTCTTTCGGAAAAGGATAGTCTCACCTACCAATATGTTAACGAAATCCGTAGTGCGGGTGAAAGGGCAGCATCCCTCACCCAGCAACTTCTCGCATTCAGCCGAAAACAAATGCTGGTACCGAAAATATTCGATCTGAATGAAGTCCTTCAAGGCATGGATGCCCTGTTGCAAAGGGTCATCGGAGAAAATATTGAACTACGCACTATTCAAGGAGCGGACAGAGCTAAAATAAAAGCAGACCAGGGACAAATCGAACAGGTGATTTTGAACCTGGTTCTCAACTCGCGGGATGCGATGCCAGAGGGCGGAAAACTCACCATGGAAACGGCAATTGAGGATTTGGACGAGGGGTATGTCAGCACTCATCTCGAGTCCAAGTGCGGGAAGCATATCATGCTAGCCATCACAGACACCGGAACAGGAATCGACCCCTATATCAAAGAGCATCTCTTCGAGCCGTTTTTCACCACCAAAGGTACAGGCAAGGGCACGGGCTTGGGACTCTCCACCGTGTTCGGCATCATCAAACAAAGCGGGGGTAGCATCAACGTTTACAGCGAGCTCGGTAGCGGCACCACCTTTAAGGTTTATCTGCCCATCGCAGAAAACCTCTCCCCGCCTGTGAGCACGGAGACAAACAAATCTGGGTCGGTAGAAAAACCGGAGGTAGGGACCATCCTTATTGTAGAAGACGAAGCCGGAGTCCGCAAGCTGGTACAACAAACCCTAACCGCTTGCGGGTACACTTGTCTGACCGCTGAGGATGCGGAGTCCGCTTTGAGCCTATCAAAGTCCCATCTCGGCCACATTGATATGCTTCTCACCGACGTTGTGCTTCCCCATATCAACGGCAGACGATTGGCTGAAATGATTCTCGAGTTGCGGCCTGACATTAAAATCCTTTACATGTCTGGCTACACCGACAATGCCATCGTCCATAATGGCGTATTGAATGAAGGGACGGAATTAATAAACAAGCCATTCTCGGGTCAGACTTTGAAACATAGAGTCCGCCAGCGGTTGGCGGAAAAGGTTTGAGACTACTTTGGGATGCTCCGTTCACAAAAAAAAACTTCTCCCTTTTTTGCGCTTATCTCTACAACAACAGGCAGTTTCGCTTGAGGCCGAAAGCTTAGAACGCAAGGTAATGGAAGCGGTATTGCGCAAGCGAACGACGATTATCGCGATGCCGTTAGATCATTCCTGAAAGGCGATGGCAATCTCGGCGAATTGATCTGCAATGTCAATGAGGATTATGATCAATTCAACGGACATTTCCGCTTCGTAAAGCGCATCCTAGATTTGCGCAAAAAGTTTGGTTGCCTCGGCAACGATCAATTCGCGGATTTCCAAGTTGATGCCGGAGACGATTCTTTTTAAAGAGCTATAAATTGCTATCGGGAGTCAAAGAAACGAACAATAACAACAGAGCCGTTCCGAATTGTTGCGCATTAAACGGCTTGGAGAGGAATTGGATACTGACCTCACCGAGTATGGCAGGAGGGGTTTCGAATTCCTTGAAAAACCCGCTAATAAAAAGGATGGGCAATTCGGGTCTCATCTCGCGCAAGGCGATTGCCAGTTGGTACCCATTCATGCCGGGCATTTTTATATCTGTGATCAAAGCATCGATATCATTGTCTTCACTGAAAGCTCTAATAGCCGCATTTCCATCTTTAGCTTTAAGAACTTCGTAATCAAGCGATTGAGCAATCAACGCTAAATATTCCAAAACTGCGGGTTCGTCATCCACAACTAAAATCTTTTTCATATAAAATCCTATTGAATGTTCATTTCCTTCTACCCAATACAAGAACTGGAGAAATTAATGTACTAAAAAACAGGTCAAAATTTTGAGATAGACTTTACCTTCCCATTACCAAATTATTGCATTTTCAAACTTTCAGAAAAAATCGTTCCAATATCCCCACCTGAACATATTTTCATTTGGGGTCGTAAGGGTTGCAGATTTTCCGCCACTTTTTGCCTGCTCATATTGGGCCTATTCACGTCAGTCGGGAATAAGAAAAGGGGCTCGGTTTCATATCGATTTCCCGTATCCATTATTTCCAATAAGATGGCATTTTCCAGAGAAGTGAAACAGACGGAAATTACTCCCGTAAAAGTGAATTTGAACGCATTGGAGACGAGGTTGAGAACAATTTTCTCACACATCTCTTTATCGACATAAGCAGCAACGTTTTCTGGCACGCAAGACACCTCAAGTGAAGGCCCCGCCTATTCGATGCTGGACCTGACTCTGCTGACCAAATCGCGTGTCAAAACCGCGATGAGAACCTTTTCAAAGTTCGGTTCAAGGCGAGAAAATTCAATACGGGATTTATCTAAAAGGGTATTCACCAACTTCATCAACCGCGAAGCGTTCCCATGCAATTGGGAATCGAGAGGGCAAACAGATGCCTAAGGATATGCGCAGGCTGGCAGGCCAAGCATCAATAGATCCTACGACGACTTAGACCAATCTCTGGACCGTATTAAAGAGGCAACCTCGCCACTATTAAAAATTATTTTTTCCATTTTTTCATGTCGGTTCAATTTGCCCCATTCCTCCCTAGTGCTTAGGCAGAAAACACCCGATTTTGCAGGAAAATTTGGGCGAGGAAACCGTTTTTTTTTTCGGTTGAAAAGGGGTGAATAAATTTTCCAAGACAGAAAATCTATTCACTTCCAAATTAAGTTGAAAAATTTCTCAAAGGCCGAAAGAGTAAATCAGATTTCCCGATTAAATTCTTTTCCGACCCATAAAGAAGGCCAACAACCATACTATAAGAAAAACAAAGAATAGGATTTTTGCAATGCCGGCCGCGGTCCCCGCGATTCCGCCAAAACCAAGCACGCCTGCGATAATCGCGATTACGAGAAAGACTAATGAATAATGCAACATAATTTTTCCTTTCGTTTTGCCACCTTCGCCTATTCCGGTGGCCTTATGAGTAACGGTACGCCCACATAGGTTGGCATCCACTTTTAAATTAGGTTGGAAAAATTTAAAAGCAAGAAATTTGATCGTGAAAAAAATAGTGGTTTTAACATGGGTGAACTTTTCCATTCTTTTACGACATACTGCTCTCTTTCACGACATACCCCTCTGTCGTCCTAACCTGAAAAGCAAATCAGTATTCCCCGCTACTCTTCCCAAAACCCCTCTACTCTTTCCAAAAAAAACCTTGTGTTATCAAAATTATTGGATTATTTAGTATGGGACTCGATTGGTACTAGGCCAGGGAGATCTGAAATATGTCCCAAAAAAAACGGAAATATTGGAATATTAGGTAAAAACGGAATTGGGTTTTTCAGGGTCGTCGGGACATGTTCCAGTTTGACTCAACGTTAAATCACGATAGGATGGTAAAGTCCTACAACTTGAGGAGGAAGCGGATGAATTTATTTGAACTGCTGGAACAAGATCATAAACAGGTGAAGGCCATTTTCGAAAAGTTGTGTGGTAAGGAAGATATCAATCTGGACAAAAGGGAAGATCTTTTCGAAAAGCTCAAAGGCGAATTGACTCTCCATGCGACAGCGGAAGAGATGTTTTTCTATCCGGCCATAAAGGACGATGACGTCACGCATTCGATGACATTAGAAGGCTTTGAAGAACATAAAGTCGTAAAGCATCTTCTTCATGAGTTGGATACCAATGATAAAAGTAGGGACGAATGGATGGCTAAGCTAAAGGTTTTAAAAGAAAATTTCGAACACCATGTAAAAGAGGAAGAAGGCGATCTCTTTAAGAAGGCTAAAAAGGTGTTAAGCGATGATGACGCCCAATCAATCGCCGATGATATAGAAGAATTCAAGGCCGAAATCATGATTGCGATGGCTAAAGACTAGTTCAGATATTATTTTAAATTCAAGAGCAAAGGAGTGTACCGTTTAACCATCAATACTTTTCAATCAGCCCCAAATAGCGCCATCTCATAGGCGCTATATTTTTGTGTGACTAGTAAACGGAATTAAACTAAGGAGTTGGATTTGGTATTTTCTAACTACAAGCCCCACCCAGCTGCAATTTTAGACAGCAATACTAAGCGTAATAGTCCAATCAATATCGAGAATAAGCTTTCTCTTTATTTAAAAGAGATATCCAAACTAAAACAGTTAACTACCGACCAGGTGGTTGACCTTATCCCGTGGATTCAATTGGGGAGCCAAGAAGCGTTGGACACCTTGGTACAAGCCAATTTGAAATTTGTTGTAGCCGTGTGCAGAAATTATCAAAATCAAGGAATGCCCCTGGTGGATTTGATCAGCGAGGGCAACATGGGGTTAATAAAGGCTGCTATGCGGTTTGATGTAAATAAAAATTGCAAATTTATTTCCTATGCAGTATGGTGGATTCGCCAGTCCATACTCCAGTCCTTTGCGGAGCAGTGCAGAACTATCAAGCTGCCCGTCAATAAGATTGGCGCTATCCATGATATCAAAAAGGCGTCTTCTCGACTTGAACAAAAATTAGGCCGAACCCCAACTACGGAAGAAATTTCGCAAGAATCTTCGATTGATTTGGAAAAGGTGAAAAAATGTCAAGAAATCAATTATAGGCATATTTCCATTGACCATTTCATAGAAACAGGAGAGAACGATCAATTTTCCGATGTCGGAGAAGTTGGCGACAATCAAGGTATTTACAGAAACGATCTCAATAAGGAAATTTCCCAAACGTTGGAATCTTTGCGCCCCCGCGAAAGAGAAGTACTAAAATTGTATTTCGGACTCAATCTCGAAGTGGAATACACCTTGGACGAGATCGCAGAACGATTCGGCTTAACTCGCGAAAGGGTACGTCAAATAAAGGAAAAAGCCTTGGATCGTCTTAAGCATACTTCGCGAGCCAAAAAACTTGAGCAGTTTATAGCCGAATGATCTCGCTCTGAGGTAAAATCTCGCTCTGAGCTAAAAGTGTCGGAGCGCTCCGACCTTCGAGAACGGGTCAACCTTTATTCAGGGAGAGAATTGAGGGATTAATTCGCTTCCAGAGCTCGAAAGTCAGCTTGGCCACCACCAATTCCAACTTTGCCTCGAGTAACATTTTTTCGGCTTTCTGGTCGCCACTCGCCATACGGGCGGTCAAGGTGCGCTCCTTGGCTTTTGTCAAGCCTTTCACTTTACTAATGTCATTTAAATACGAGGACAGGGCGCTTTTTTTGGTGGCCGTTGAGATTGTGGATCGGTTCATTTTATTCCTTCTTTCCCAGGCAGATTTCTGTCCCGTCTTTGGGTACAAATGAAAAACAAGCTAGCGTTCATTGAAGAATAACGTAAATCAACTTTTGCGAATAACCAAAACAATTCAGATTAAAATATCTTCGTGACCAGGGACATTTCCGCCGCTGAGGATAATCCCGAAACCCGATCGGTTTCGAATCTTGGCGAGCGCGTCGCCCAACGCTTTTTGCTTGTGATCCCCTGAGGTATCGAAAAGGTTCAACTGACCGGTATCCTGTTTTGGCATCGGCGCGGTCAATGCGATAGAGCGCAGTGCTACCCGTCTTTGATACAAGGTACCGAAAATCTCAAGTGCTTTTTCAGCCAAGGTTTTAAAGTCGTCGGTACGGGGCCGGATGACGATGGTTTTGCGCGCGGCCTTGCCATCGGCATAGCGAATCGCCACAGTGAGACGATCGGCCTGTAATGCCCCTTTACGTAAATGAAACACCAACTTGTCGGCCGTGAGACGTACCTTGCGGGCCAGCGCATCGTCATCGTTGATATCCTCTTCCAAAACCGTTTCCGCAAAGACGCCCCGGCGAATCGTCCGAACCTCTTCCAGATCCAATCCGCATGTCAAAGTGTATAATTTGTCACCTTCGTTTCCGAATCGAGCCTGCAGGGCTTGGCGGCCCAACGCTCGAATCTGGCCAATGCTAGACAAAGAATAGCGGCGGATCCGTTCCCGACATTGTGGTGAAAGGCCCGGAAGGCTGGAGGAGTCCAGCGGCGACAACATTTCCATTTCTTGACCGGCGGGACAAAGACCGATATTTTCGCCGCGTTCCATCGCCAAATGCGCCATCACCTTCGCCAACAAACGCGTTGCGGCCACGCCCACCGTCACATCTTCCAAGCCTGTTGCATACATCACCTCGCGACGTAGTTTGCCCGCCAAGGCCCTTGCCTGCAAGGCCCGGGACGCGGGGGTCCCGGTGAGTTCAAGCAGGACATGCCCGGCGCGCACCTCGAACTCGGGTGTATAGCGTATGCATACAGCGCGCAATTCCTCGCAAAGAGCCGATTCCCACGCGGCATTTCGAAAAACGGGTTCAAGGCATTTGAACTTTCGACGCGCGGCCACCAAAAGCATGCCCGCCTGCAAACCGGCTTCCCGAGCAGCAGGCGCAGAGGAAATGATGAAGGTCTTGTGATTTTCCGGATCCTGATCCACGACCACAAAGGGTCGCCCCCTTTTCGAGGGATCCCAAGCGGCAATCACCTGGGCCGGAAAGTTGCCGGCTTCCAATGCGAGGAATAGCGGAGGGGGCGGCGACCTCATTGGGCCGCTCCAAAATATAATTGGCCCGCGGCAAAGTATATTTTCAAAGAATGTGTTATGCCTATAAACCGGTCTATGGCTTGGACGGGACGATTTTCAAAGTGCCTTTCCGCGAATTCAAAGAGTTGACTCAAGACGGTAGCATTATCCTCAAGCCCGACGGCTATCATTATGCCAAGGATACGGTCGGCGTTCTTGTGCATGCCAAAGACGGCATCAAGGCTATGCCCATGCGCTGGGATCTCATCCCCAAGGATTTCCTGTGGAATGAAAAATTGACCTTGGCGGAAACGATTAAAAAGAAAAACTCTCGCGCTAAGAATCCGCAAACGGGAAAATCTTGGGGCTTCAGTTCTTTCAATGCCCGCGTTGAAACCGTCACCACGCTTTGGTCTTTTCGCAAGCCTTGGAATGACCGTCATCGCTGCGCCTTGCCCGTGGCGGCCTTCAAAGAGCGTCCGAATATGGAAGAGGCCCCGAAAGAATTTCAAGGCAAAGAATATGAAATCGCTTTGAACGGAGTGTTTTATCTTGGCGGCATCTACGACACCTGGGTTTCCGCCACGGGCGAAAGTCTCGACTCCTGCACCGTTATCACCTTGTCGAGCGAAGGCAATTCCAAACTGCGATCCATTTGGCATGAGCGCATCCCGTTGATTCTGGAAGAAGCGAACGTGGAGGAATGGCTTGACCCCAAGGTCTCCCCCGCTCGCGCTCTGCAAATGTGCCTGCGCTTGGATGAGGCCCATATGGAATTGCATCTTCAGGCCGCCAGGGATCCGACGTCGAAAGCGTAGGCCGGATAGTTTTTTAGGCCCTCACTTAAGCGCCGCGAAGCCAATTCGAAATTCACCTGATTGGGCATCCACTCCACCACGCGCACCGTATCCGCTTCCACGGAATAGGTGTCCGCATCATCGATCACCTTGCCCCAGACCTCCAATAAATTCCCGCTGAACGGCACTTGCCCGGCCAACACATCATTCCATTTTTCCAGGGCCTTGGGCCAGAAGATAACATCGACGGTACCGGTCTTGTCGCCCAAGGTCAAAAACTTCATGTATTGGCCGCTATGCGCGACGGGATGCAACCGATCGGTAATGGGAATACCGAATACCTTCACGCGCCGACCCACATGAGGGCGCAGGGCATCGGCACGCACCGCATCGAAGGAAGAACGATGCATGTCCACCACGTCGAGCAAGTTGGCGGAGAGCACGTAGCCGAGCATGCGTAGCTCATTCATGCAGCGACGCATCAGTGGATACTCGCGGATGCCGGCGGGAGGGGTAACCTCCAAGAGACTTAAGGATGAGCCCTTTCCAGGGAGGGAATTCTCGAAAGGCGCGAAGAGATCGGCCTGGGCCGGCAATAATTTTCCGTAGGCCGCATCCAAGAAATACAAGAGCTCGGGTTGGGTCATGCCAAAACCGCCACAGCCCCCGGCCAGGATCAGATTTTCCACTTCGCGCTTATGCAAAGGCACGCGTTGGATCAAATCGACCAAGCTGCGGAAAGGGCCGTTGGCTTCCCGTTCTTGAACCATAACCTTAAGCGCCGTTTCGCGGCAATCACGCACCGGAATCAACCCGGGACGAATCCAATTATCCTTGCCATAATACTTAAGGCGAGACTCGTTGACATCCAGTGGCAGAATGCGTATGCCCCAACGTCGGGCCTCGTCGAGATAAACATCACGAGTGTAAAAACCATGACGATTGCTGATCACGGCGGACAGGAATTGCGCCGGATAACCGGCCTTGAGATGGGCACATTGGAAAGACAATTCTGCATAGCTGGCACTGTGCGATTTGCAAAAAGAAAAACCCGTAAACGAGGAAACGCGCTGCCACAGCTCCGCGGCCTTCATCAAATCCATGCCCCGAGTCGCATGACACCCTTCGATGAACTGCCTTCTAATTTGTGCCCACTCTTCCCGTTGCGGCGCGCCCTCATGTTGGCTATTCATCATCTTGCGAATGCGATCGGCAAGCTTGAAAGACAGCCCCGCCACATCATGGCAAATGCGGATCACGTCTTCTTGAAAAGCGCAGACATCGTGGGTCTCACCCAGAATATCTTCCAGTGAGGGATCCAAAAATTCCCAATCCTTGATGTTATCTTTCATGTTACGGTTCCTTTCTACAAAGGTTTTACAATAAGCGGTGCCGGCAGGTCGAATGAGACTGGAGGTGATGGTGATTTCTGCGAAGGTGGCTGCGCGCGCTTTTTGGTTAAGACGCATTTGCGCCGGACTCTCGATATAGAACACACCCCGCGTGCGTCCCTGCTCCATCATATCGCGCACGGCCGGATTGTCGAAACATTTACGGATATTCCAAACCTCCGGATCGGGATAATGCTGTTCTTCCACTTGCGCCAACGCATCCCGCAATACCGACAAGGACCCGTTCCCAAGCAAATCAAATTTGATCAGGCCTAATTCGTCGATGCCGTTGTGCATATCCACCTGGGTGATAAGCCGTCCCTCGCTCGCCCATTCACAAGCTACATGACGCCAAATGGGCTGGTTGGTGATGATAAGCCCGCCAGGATGCTGGCCCAAAAAACGAGGCTTACCGTTCAGACGCTGCGCCCAACTTTGAATATGACGAATCGTATCATCATCCAAACGCAAAGCCTTGGTCTGAAAACTGTCGAGCACGGTGGAGACTTGTTCCTCGGAGTATCCGAATACCTTGGCCGTTTCCCGAAATGCCGCGCGCCCCCGGAAACAGTTGGTGGTACAAGTAATGGCAACACGATCGCGGCCGAAGCGCTCGACCATCCATTTCAACGCAAGGTCCCGTTCATCCCATCCGAAATCCAAATCCGCATCCGGAGGCGCAGCTCGGTCTTCGTTGAGGAAACGCTGGAAATACAAGTTCAGCTCAATGGGATCGAGATTGCATACGCCCAGATTGTAGAAAGTGATGGAATTGGCGCCACTACCACGTAAAATGGTGCAGTCGCGACCGCGGCGATACGCGCCACGCAAATTACTTCCGGCCCAATCGCGCACTTCCTTGACCATCAGGAAATATGAGGAATAGCCGAGCTTGCGAATCACGCCAAGCTCCATGTCTTGAATTTCGCGAGCCTTTGTGAACTCGGGCTTGTTACCATATTTCTTCCATAAGCCACGAGCGGCCAGCCTAGCGAGGTAGGTATCGGGCGTGTAACCCTTGGGTACAGCGATCTCAGGCATGATCCATTTGCCCATAGGCGGCTCGGCATGACAATCCGCGGCAATGGCAGCCGCATTGGCCAAGGCTTCGGGCCTATCATGGAAAAGTTCCGCCATCTGCGCTTCCGATCGAAACCAAGCCCCTGGCGGCGCAGTTTCTCCAGACTTCAAGCGCGACAAGGTGGAATTGAGATCGATGGCACGCAGAATACGATGCAATTCATAATCACTCCGTTCCAAGAAACGGCAATCTCCCGTCGCCACCATCGGTACTTTTTCCATCGCACACAATTCTTCCAGTTCACGGCTAAGGGCCCGGGATTCGGGAAAATGCCGCCAGAGTTCTCCATAGAGACGCGGACGATTAGGACCGGCCGCCACCGTTTTCAAACAACGCGGAGCAGCGGTAAGGAAAAAAAGCTCCGGCCATTCCTCGGAAAAAGCGCGGGCGAAAGTAAAAGCCATACCATCCCGTTGCCGACGCGTGGTCAATTCGCAAAGGTCACCGTATCCCTTGTCGCTTCTCGCCAGTAACACCAACGTTTCCTCGGGTCGGGCAGCTTCGCTCAAAGCCACACCCAAAATGGGACGAATGCCGACGGCTTTGCAAGCTTTGTAAAACAGGATCAGCCCGCTCATGCGATTGGTGTCGGTTAGGGCCAGCGCCAGCATCTGCAATGCCTTGGCTTTGGCGACGAGATCGCGAATGGCGGGAACGCCGGAGAGAAAGGAGAACTCGGACTGGACATGGAGATGGGCGAAGGGATTCATACTGCACAAATGTACAGTATTTTTAACCGATTGTTCAATAGCTTAATATCGCTAATTTCCCCGTTTTTTGGGTAGGGTCTGAGCTATTTGAGGTTTGAAGTCCCGGTTTCCGGCCTCGGTTTAATCTTGTTCTGAGTAAAGTGAGGATTAGCCGCGTAACCAATTTCCCTTTGGCGTTGGACTGGATGGTAGAAGGAAATAAACGGATGGGCGCTTTGGTCTTCTTGTACCGCCATAACCGGCGCAGACGGGGACACGTATGAGGTGGAAGCACAATTACGAACACTCGACAAGCCACTCGAAGAATAACATCTACCTAGTTTCTG
>JAYVCH010000275.1:0-6306 GCA_043750055.1 Fibrobacteria bacterium | reverse complement strand
TGGCCAAGTCCCTGACGCTAAACTTTGTTAGATTCATTGTGCTATGGAAATACTGCCTTTGTTGTTGATGCGTTTTTTCGTATTAACGGTATCCCTTTCATTTCATGAAGCTGCCCATGCTTGGACAGCGAATCGACTTGGCGACGACACAGCGAAAAGACTGGGGCGCGTTTCTCTGAATCCACTTGTACATCTGGAATTTCTCGGGTCTTTAATGATGCTGACGGGAATGCCTTTGGGTTGGGCAAAACCTGTTCCTATCAATCCTTCCAAACTTCGCAATTCTCGCTCGGCTCTTCCCTTGATTTCTTTCGCCGGCCCTTTATCTAACCTTGTCTTGGCAATACTCGGCTGTCAGGTTTATTTTTTCATTGGATATGGCTTAGGTGGTTCTGGTTGGTACACCCTGCTTGAAGACTTCATTCTAATCAACTTTTCTCTCGCCATTTTTAATCTTTTACCTGTATTCCCACTCGACGGCTCGAAATTCATCACCACCTTTATGTCGGACCGGGTTGCCGATATTTATGAGGACAAAATGGCTCGTTTAGGCATGTATCCTCTGATTGCCATTATTATTTTTGAATCTATGGGTAATCGCCACGGCCTCATTTCGCTCTGGTTTACGATTTGGAAACCCCTTATTTATCCGATATTGGCGATTTTTCATGTTCCCTTCAGCTTTTACCCTGGTTAGTCGCTAAGTCTTTCTCCCATCTCTATTTGCAAAAAACGGGGTGAATTGATAGATTTAGCCTCCGATTTAAGAAGATACCGGAGGAAATTTTGGCCAATAACAAGTCTGCCCAGAAAAGGGTGCTCACTTCCGAAAAGAACCGCATGGCGAATCGTGCCGTTCGTTCCGTCATCCGTAGCACTTTGAAGAAAATTCGCTCGACGGATAAAAAAGAGGTCATGATTGCGGAAATGCCCAATCTTTTCTCTATGCTCGACAAAGCGGCGCAAGGTGGTAAGGCGGGAGTCACCAAAAATAGCGTTGCGAACTACAAGCGGAAAATTCACAAGCTCATCGCTTCTAAATCGGCCTAATTATTTCTGATAAAGGTGCTTGTGCGCCTTATTTCGAATAAATTTCTCATTCTTTAACCCGTCTCCCAAAGACGGGCTTTTCTTTTGTATACCCTTTCTGTTTAAAGACTTGGCCGCATTAATGTGGGATAATGGGCAAGATGAATCCCAAAGTACTTATCGTCGATGATGAGGTTTCACTGTGTAGTCTTTTGGAAGTGTTTTTCCAAAAGAAAGGCTATGAGACCGTTTCTGCCTACACGGTGGCCGAAGGGTTACGGCTTTTAGATGGGTCTGAACCGGTCTTGGCAATGGTCGACTTGGCATTGGGGAATGGCTCGGGTCTCACCCTAGTAAAAGCCTTGGTAGAGCGCTATCCTCGTGCGCCGGTGGTAGTCATGACCGCCTATGGAACGGTGGAAAAAGCCGTAGAGGCGGTTAAACTCGGAGCCTTTGATTTTATTTCCAAGCCTTTTGACATGGTCTTTTTGGCCAAGGTGATTGAGAAGGCCGTTTCCACTCGAACGCTGGAAACGGAAAATCGGGAGTTGAAGGATTTTATCCGTCGCCAAGGGGTGGAATTGATTGGCCAATCAGACGCTATACTCCATCTCAAGGAGCGTATTCACGCTATGGCGTCTACTGAAAGTACGGTTTTGATTACAGGTCAGAGTGGAACGGGTAAAGAATTGGTCGCCAAGCTGATTCACCAAAAATCATTACGCTTCCATAAGCCCTTCGTGGTGGTTAATTGTTCTGCCTTATCCGAAAGTCTTTTAGAGTCCGAACTTTTTGGGCATGTAAAAGGTGCTTTTACTTCGGCCCACACTGACAAAGAAGGGTTATTCGCCGTCGCGGATGGGGGCACGGTTTTTCTGGATGAAATCGGAGAGATGCCTTTAAAAACCCAGGTAAAACTCTTACGTGTAATCCAAGAAAGAGAACTGACTCAAGTCGGTGGAACCCATTCGACTCGTATCAATGTACGCCTATTAGCGGCGACCAATGTGAACTTAGAGGAAGCGGTGGCGCGGGGACATTTCCGCGAAGACCTGTATTATCGCTTGAATGTGCTGCGGATTAACACTCCTGCACTTTCTGAACGTGGAGATGACTCTATTCTCTTGGCCAATCATTTTCTTCAACGCAAGAGTCAAGCGAAAAAGGTTTTTTCTGCCACAGCCCTCGCCCAAATTAAAGCCTATTCTTGGTCTGGAAATGTGAGACAACTTGAAAATGCGGTTGAAAGAGCTATCGCTTTTAGCACTCAGGAAATCATCGAAACCCTTGAACTCGACTTGCAAGCGGCTATTTCAAACGAGCCGCCAGCCCGGTTGGGAATGGCGGATTCCTCGGGGACTGTCGGTAACACTCAGGCCCTGTTTAGTAGCTCGAATTCCCCGAGTCTGAATGAAATTGAAAAGGCTTATATTTTTTGGATACTTTCACAAAATCAATGGCATAAACCGACGGCTGCCAAGATTCTGGGGTTGGATATTTCCACTCTTTATAGGAAAATAGAACGATATCAACTAAAGACACCGGATTGATGCAAGTGTTTGATGTTTTTGGATTTAGCCAGCAGTATTGGGAAGGATCGGACCCATTTGTTTAGACGTTTAAACCTAGTTGTGATAGTGGCCATCTCGGCCTCTTCTGCTTTTGCTCAACCGGCCATTTTGGAATCGTTGCGAGAAACGATCATTTCAAGGTGGGATTTTCAAAAACAGTTTCCCATCGCCGGTAAGTTATTCATGTCCACCACAAGTGAACCCGAACGACAAGACTTGATCGAACGATTACAGGTCAACCATCCCCAATTGATCACCAATCCTGCCTCGCCGACATTTGTGGATCTCTGGTCGGATTTTACAGTCGGATTGGCGCTTGAAAAAAGAAAAGTTGGAGAGGGCGAAGCGAATTTGGTGGCCGTGGCCCAGATGGCAAGAGGAAACGTTGTTGTTAATTATGAATTGGCCAGAATTCTAACCATGTCGGGAATGTATCAACGCGCCAAGGCATTTCAATTACAAGCACATCGAGCCATGTTGGAACGCGGTTATCTAAGGATTCCGGAGTTATCCAAGCTTCAACTTCTGCATGCGCGTGAAGCCATTAATCGAAGTCAGTTTCAGATGGCCCGACAAGAGTTGGATTTCGCATCGCGACTAGATCCATTTTGTCCATGGGTCTCTTTATTTTTAATGGAGATGGAATTGCGTGAAAAATCCATTCTGCATTGGAATCTAGGAATGATACGCGCACGCATCGCAGAGTCGTTGCGTATGCTACGTTACTATGATACTCAGTCCCTTTTCCTAATCAATGTGTCGAGAACGCTTCGAATTGGTTTTGGGATTTTCGGGGCCATTGTTTTGTTGGTTCTTTTCGCGAGACATTTTACCCGTGTCACTCATTTGTGGGCTGAACGATTTCCCAAAGAGGTGGAAATGCGGGTCCGATATCTCGCTTTGGCCATACTCGTGGTTAGTTTGGTTTTAGCTGGAATTGGCTATGCGGTGTTCGGTTTAATTCTAGTCATGCTCCTTTGGAAACACTGTGCTCGTGAGGAAAAATCTTTTTTGAAAATTTTGATGATGGGAATGGCTTTGATTCCCTTTTTACTCGTATGGGAACAATCCATGGGGCGTCACTTGGACGAAAACTTGGGCGTTAACCTTTATCACCGTGCTTACTACCGTGGTTTTGAAACGCCTATGGTTGAAAAGATGAATTCTTTCATTCCTATCACCCAAGAAGACAGTCTCTATGAAGCCTTGGCGCTTTCAGTCTCCTATAAAAAGCACGGCAATTATCTGAAAGCAGGCGAGTACGCGCAAATCGCTTCAGCATTCGAGGCATCGAATCCAATGGTCTTGTTGAACAATGGAAATTTAGCAATGGTGGGATTCGATTATCCAGTTGCAACCTCGTATTATTCCAAGGCAAGAAAAATCGCTCCCGATCGGTTGGAAACTTGGTTTAATTCCAGCCAAGCCGCGCTCTATTCCAATAATTCGGATCAACATAAAAAGTACCTCGATGTGGCCGCCGAAACGGATTCACCCTGGATCACCCAATATCTAAAAGATAATGATGACTATTTTCCTGAATATCCACCAAACCGCAAGGCAATGGACCCAGTATTACAAATGACTCAAGCGTGGGCAGCCGCGTGGAGTGGCTTGTCAGGATTAGAATTCCTGAGAGTCAGAATGCGAGTAGGAATCTATGAGATCCTGGGAGGATGGCTGCTAGCAGCCATTGGAATGGTGTCACTCATGCTTTTTCTACGCTTCAGGCAACATACCCAACACTCACACGGCAAGGATCTTTTTGATTGCAAGATTTGCGGACGAGTTATGTGTCAGGTCTGTCGAAAAGGCGTACACTGCCAATTCTGTTTTAAAACCGTTTCCGGTATTCAAGAAAACAAAGTCAAAATGGAGATGGTTTATCGGTTACGCAATCGTTCCGCTTTGGTGATGGTGCGAATGGGATCCATATTGAACTCGCTGTGGCCGGGTGCGGGAAACATTTACTTGAACCGGGGAACGGGGCGTTATCTCTGGCCTTTATTGACAGGAATTTTAATCGGGGGTCTTTGGCAGACTAACCATTTGCTAATGGAATATCCACTTTATGTTTTGGGTCCCCTTCGTTGGGTACCCTGGTTTCCGATCCTTATTCTTTACGGGTGTTTCAACTTGATTCTATTGCGTGCCACCGTCGATTTGACCGATGTACTGCAATCTTCTCCCTCCAGGGAAAAAGCGGGCGTCCGATGATACTTTCCGGAGATTTAAAAGACTTCTCACTTGCCGATGTACTACAGCTTTTGTTACAGCAACGAAAATCGGGTGTATTGAACCTGGTCAATGAAAAAGAAAAGGCTGAAGTCTACATTTACCAAGGCAATGTCAATGGCGTGAGAGTCAATGGTGAAACTCCGGAAGATAAAATCAAGGAAATGCTCATTGCCTCTGGAAAAGTGGACAAAGAGGAAATGCAGCAATTGGAATCCATTTCTCGCGATATGAATCGGCCTTTACTCGCTACATTGACTGCCAAAGGCCATCTTACTGATGAAGACAAAAAAGAATGGCTGCAAATTATTTCGGAGGATATGGTTTGCGAGCTCTTTGGCTGGTTAAAAGGCAATTATGATTTTGCCACGGGGATTAAAGCTCAAAACATGATGTCCGCTCAACTCAATATCTCCACAGAATTTGCCTGTATGGAGGGAATGCGCCGCATTGATGAGTGGCCAAGGCTTCATGAGGCGCTACCGAATTCAAAGATCGTATTCCGCCCTTTGGGACGAAATTATGAGGAAGATCGGCAAGGATGGGATTTTCTGGTCTTTGGGCTGGTAGATGGCCGAAGAAACATGGAACAAATCGCCAAGCAAGTACCTTTTGGGTCTTTCCGGCTTTCAGAATGCCTTGTAAATTTAAGAGACGGCGGATTCATTACGCCTATCGCAGGCACCCTCGACGAAATCGAGATTCATGCACCGGTTGACCCCCAAACAGAAAAGGATAGGAAGACGGCGATGATCCTTGGAATTGCAATGGTGCTATTGGTTTTTGCAGTGACTTTACGACTTTTGGTTTTTTGGATGCAGAGCACCAAAGAGGCTGAGAACTACAAAAATCCCCATTGGAAAAATGGTGAATCTACCATTGGGGATGAGTTGATTCGGGATAATCTGGAAGCTCTTCTGATAGATTATGCAGATCGGAAGGACAACTTCCCCAACGAATTAAATCAATTAGTAAAGACTGGGGTTCTGGCTTCTCATGAAATTAAACTTACCAACGGCACAAGGCCTTCGTTTCACAAAATCACGGAAAAATCTTTTCAACTAAAGTGAGCTCCAAATTGTCCTCAAAGAATCACCACCAAGTGAAATCTGCAGCCGCTGTTTTGGCAGAGGATGTGATTTGCCAGAGCTTCACTCAATCCTCCAGTACCTTGGCATACGCTTGCCTGCTTATCCGCCAAAAAAAATATGACTTGGCCACCCATGTTTTACATAGCTTGGAAGCCAAACAGGCTTCGAGAATCAAAGACATGGTTTTCTACATGCAGGTCCAAATCGCTATTGAAACCGGTGAGCATGCCGTTGCCAAAAAAAGACTCGTTCCCCGAGTTAATCAATATCCCAATGATTTGGTGGCTTTATCGTTACTCGAGTCCAGCATCTTTTTGGAATGGACCGCGTGGCAAGAAAAAAAGGCCACCGGTAGCAATGCGGTTTCTTCTACCCCAAGT
>JAYVCH010000274.1:0-2734 GCA_043750055.1 Fibrobacteria bacterium | reverse complement strand
ATTTAGGCGCGCATGAGCCTAGTGGGGGGCGATGAGGAGCGATTCGGGCTAAAAGGTTCCGGCTATAGTTGGAAGGTTAGGGAACTGGGGAGGGAGGGAGTGGTTGTGGGCTGGTTTGCTGGGAGAGGGGGATGCCTGGAAAGCTCAAAAACTCTCGGAATAAAGTGTGATAGTAGTGCATCCGTGTTACGGTAGCTTTGCTGTTAATTTTAATCCCCGGAGTATCCCCAAAACTTCCATCCTCCATCGACGGAGATCAAACTTTTTGCCAAAACCAATTCTATTTCCTTGCCGCCTTTTAACACCCAAATATGCAGACCATGGTGGAAGGAAAAGCGACCTCTAGCCTCCTTTTCGCCCAAAAATGCCAGACGAGAAAATTGAAGGTTGGCGCGGCCGTGGTTTTCGAACTTCCGAAATATCATTTTCCGATTATCCATCAAAAAATATCCCATTCGGAAATCTCGATCCTCAACCGAAGTTGTATCGGCTCGAGGAAGAAAAGGGTAGAGTTGTATATACTCTTCACGCACGATACTTAGGTTATACAAGCCAAGAGTATCACCTCTATTCAGGCAGTCCAAGGCTTTGGCGACTAACTCGGATGGATTTTTTGCCAGGTTTTGAAAAGGCTTTTTTTCAAGGGAAAGTCCGGCCCTGCTTTTATTATGAGGCGGTGTTTTCGAGCTTACCGCAAGCGCATTTGCAAAGGTCAGAAATGGCGATATACAAATCAGAAATAAAAAGAAAAGGAGCCCCCGGGAAAATCCCAGGGGCAAGAATATAAAGTTTGCCTCGTGAAAGGCGGGGATTGAAAAACGGTTCAACGTTTGTCCTCGAGGAGGATTTTGGCGCTGTAGGTTTTGCCTTGTGCGGAGAATTTTAGGAAGTACAGGCCGTTAAGCATGTCCTTCATCGCGTCTTTGGCAATCACATTGCGGCCGGCACGAACTTCGACTTTACCCAGATCCAAAACCTTGCGACCAGCAAGATCGAGAATTTCAATCTTAGCGGTTAAGGCGGAAAGGGATTGAATGAGAATGGAATTAGATGCGAAGGCAATGGAGGAAATTCCGGAAAGATTAATAACCGATCGTGCATTGATGCCAACGGCAGTACGATCCTTACCTTTGGCATAAAAAACTGTTCCGGGAATGGTCCAACCTTTGTACCAATAGTGAGCAGAATCCTGTCCGATAATGGCACCGACGGAATCGTCTACCAATTTGGAACTTGCAACTCCGAGATCTTTATACAAGCCGTCTTCCACAAATTTGACTGTGGAATCCAATAGGATGGCCGCACCCTTACCCACGGCGGTCGTGTCCTTGATATCCCACTTTTTCTTAAAGGTTCCAGTGTAATAGGTGCGAGTCAAAGTCAAAAGTGGGTTGGGCATGATGAAATTATTGGCAGTGCCGGCGTCTAACATTGAAACGACCCAAGCCGAAGAGTCGGCGACTAGCAACATCCGATCGAAATGTCCGCTTCCGTTTTCCTTTTCTTGGAAGGGTCCTTTGCCGATTCCATTGTCAATGATGGTTAAGTTGGACCATTTAGGATTCAACTGGGGAAGCTTTCCCGCAACGGGATTGCTGGAGGCTTCAATGCCGTTGTCACCGACGATTTCGGAATAGGTGGTATCGTGGTATTGTCCAACTTTAGGACCGTTCAGGTATTTCAAGGTGTCGCCATTCTCACCGTAGAAATAATAATGACGAGTCTGGTTGGCGTCATGACCTTGTACTACGATCATGGAATTTGCCGTGCCACTATAGCCATTATCCATATCGAAACCATCATCGGATTCATTTGTGGCGACCAAGTGATCGACATTGACGGTTCCTCCGAACCATTCGAAAGCATCGTCATCGCCATTATTGCTTTGGATATGGTTGATTACGGTCTTGTCACCGACACCGCAAAAAGTGATGCCGTTTAATTCCTTATCGACTTCGACGGCAAAGCCGGGCCAATTAATAATCACATAAGTCATTACACCACTGCTATCATGAATATTGTCCCCGCCATAGGACCATTCGGGAACGGCTTCAAACCCGGCAGCCTTTTTAGCTTCATTGGTAGGAGCGCGTCCCAAAAGTACAATGCCACCCCAACCGCCTCGTTTGGCTTCTGTGGAGGTAAAGGTAATAGGATGTTCTTTGGTTCCTGCTGCAATGATTTTGGCGCCGGTTCCAATCGCCAAAGTTCCTTGTGAGGAGTATTGACCCTTAATTGTGGTACCCGGTTCGATGGTCAAGGTAAATCCCGAATCCACCTTGGTACGACCTTTGATGATCCAAGCATGCGCGCTGTCGAGCAATTTATTGGCAATGATGTGGCCCGATATAGTATCGGTGGGCAAGTCCGCTGACGCTAATGTAACGAGCAGTCCGACACCGGACAGTAAAAATTTGAATTGAGACATAAGAGATCCTTTCATACTGGGTTTATAGATGGAACAAGAAAATACAGGAACATTCACAAAATTTTCAGAATTCAAATGCATAACCGAGTTCATAACCGATTCCTTCCTGGGTGCGTTCTATGACATATTCACGAGGCGCATCTGAATACAATCGTTTCAATGTTGCCTTAGAAACCGCATTATAGGTTAGGCCATCGTTGTACTCCTTGGAGGTAAACCTCTTTGGAGAATCCAAAAGATTTTTGATTTTAAGCGTCAGTTGATGATGCTTATAAAACTGGACTCGACCTAAATAATCAAGTGAAG
>JAYVCH010000273.1:0-4700 GCA_043750055.1 Fibrobacteria bacterium | reverse complement strand
GCGTCTGGAGAAAGGATCGACCCAAGGAATGGCCCGAAGGGGGCACCGCGGGTGGCTCAGTGAAGCCGGGGGATTCCTTTACCTATAAATGGAAGGCTGAAGAGAAGTCGGTTGGCGTAGGTCCCTACCACAGTCATTCCTTCCATCCCGCGGAAGAGATTTCCCTCGGTCTAATCGGGACAATCATCGTGGACCAGCCGCCGGATCATCCCGACTATGTAAAGTTCGACAGCACCATCGCGCTGGTTTTCAAATCCTACTTGGCCATGGTCGCTCCCATGGATTCAAGCATGAAGGACACGACCAAGTAGGACACCTGCACGCCGCCCCTCATTCCAGGGAATGGAGGATGCCATCCTAAAGAGCATGTACCCCAACAATGGCCCGAAAACATCGTCGACTCAATGGCACATGGAGGCGGTCCCGAGGTACAGACCATTAATGGAATCGCATATGCTAATCTCAAAGGTCTGGATTTTAAAAAGGGACAAAACATCCGATTTGTTGTATTCGCGATGAATGATGAAGGGACACAGAATCACACGGTTCACTTCCACGGCGAGATGCTTCGGGAAATGTCCAGGAAGAACCTCTATAAAGACGTTTTCGATCTTCCCTCCGCCGTGGCGATGGACCTGATGATGAAAGCGGAAAATGTGGGGAAGTGGATGCTGCACTGCCATGTGGAACATCATGCCTCCGAAATGATGGCCACCTATGAAATTTCAGAATAAGGAGTCGAAATGAGAAAGACAATCCCTTTCATCGTTGTCGCGGGAATAGGCTTATTCGGATGCAGTCAAAAATCCGAACGCGAGAAAGAACCCGCCTCTACGTCCGCCCAGGAATCTACTAGGCACAAACCAGCCTTTGCCGCCCCTGACTCATTCAAAGTGGGGCTTGGAAAGGTATTTGAAGGTTATACCAATATCGAATCCGCCTTGGCGCATGATAACTTCGCCCAGGCCAAAGATGCATTCCAATCCATGCATACGATATTGCACATTCTCCAAACCGACGGCCTGGATAGCTCCGGAAAGGTTTATTGGGATTCTCTGGATGGCTCCATTATGGGCGTGCTCCATCCCATGGCCTCTTCGGAAAATATCGCCGGAATGCGCGATCACTTCATCGATTTCACGCCGCTGATTCTGGATGCCGTTGAGAAATTCGGGGCGTCTTCTGAAATTCAAGCGTACCTATTTCACTGCCCTATGGCCAGGAACAAACAAGGTGCGGATTGGCTTCAGCGCGATACCGTGCTTTTAAACCCTTACTATGGAAGTTCGATGCCCACCTGCGGTTCACTCGTTAGAGAGGTCAAATTGCATTAGCCAATTATTCCGCGTGAACCAACTTTCCAGGAGAGAATGTTTTGGAACCAAAGAAGCCACGCTCGACTCCCCGCCTATTGCGACACGAAACTAGCGCGCCATTGGAAATGAAGCACCCGGAAGCACAAAGTATTTTTAAATACCGCGACTATCGTGAATTCATTCGCGACTTCTACACCTCCAGGAAAGCGAATGATCCGAAATTTTCTCTTCGTAAAATGGCAAAAATCTTAAGCCTTCCCAGTCACGGCCATATTATTTTCCTAATAGACGGCGCAAGAAATGCGGGTGGTAAATCTCTCGCGAAGATGATTCACGGCTTTGGTTTCTCAGGGAAAGAAATCCTTTATTTTGAAAACCTGGTAATGTATAACCAAGCAAACTCAAAACGAGATAAAACGTTCTATAAAGGTCGTCTTACGGCGCTATTAGGAAAAAGCCTTCGCGAAAAAATTGAGGGATAGGTTCAATACGCCCTCCTGCCGTCTGCTTCCGGAAGGGATTTGATTGCTATCATTGCGTCATGCCAGCACTGATCCAAAGTCTGATTTCACGATACAAGTCCGATCCCGAATCCGTATACCATACGTGGTTTCTCAATAGCGGAGAAAGACTCAAGGCTTTCCGTTCCGTTCGGCTTGGTGTCATGCAAGTCATCTCGGACATCCAGACCGGGAAATTCGGAAATGATTTCAAAGGCTCATCGCTGGAGTTCGTTCTCAACTGCATTACCGAACAGAAGCAGGTTTTTGAAGGGGCCGCGCATCCATTTTATTGGAAACCGAAGTTGCGTATTCCTGATATCTATGAGAATCAAGCCAACAAAATTGCGTTCGGGCAATTTCTCGAAAAGTGCCTGAACGCGACCAAGGAGGAACAAATACTGAAGGAGATCGCGCACCTGGATGAGCTATCCATCAAAGGCTTGGGCCCCGCAGTCGCCAGTATCCTGTATTTCCTTCATCCAACCATCATTCCCCCGTGTAATACTGCCATTGTCAACGGTTTCAATACTCTATTCGGAGAAAAAAGGAAATTGGGATCCTGGCAGGAATATTTGAAGATGCGAGAAACCATCCTTGCCAGGAACAGCGAATGGAAATCGGAACTGTCCAACGATCTAGGCGCAATCGGCGGACTCCTGTTCGATGTAGGCGTCAAGAAAATCGTTCCCGATGAAATCCAAAATCTCACCGCCGAAGAAAAAGAAAAAATCGATTCCCTGGTTGGAAAAAGACGGAAGGACATCTTTACGGAAAGAGAGGAAGAAGGATTGCATTCCGAAATGCAGTACCATCTTCTCAAGATCGGCAAAGCGCTGGGATATGATGTAATCAGCGCTGTAAATGATCGGTCCCGGCAGCATCAGGGGAATCTTTTCTCCTTTGTATCGCTTCAACATTTTCCCGTTTTGCCCGTGGATGAAGATGTCTTATCCACCATCAAGCTTGTCGATGTGCTCTGGTTCGAGAAAGGAACTTCGAAAATCGTGTGCGGTTTCGAGGTAGAGAAGAGCACGTCCATCTATTCCGGGATCTTGCGATTGAGTGATTTGTTTTTCTCACTTCCGGACCACCAAACCAAACTTTTCCTGGTGGTTCCCAATCAAAGGGAAACCGAAGTCATTTTGCAACTGGGGCGGCCGTCGATCAAAATCCATGCTACCAGCATCCAATACATCCTTTTCTCAGAACTCCGGGATAATTGCGACGCCCTGTGCCGGTTCGGTGAAAGTCATGCGATCATGGGGAAAATCGCCAAAAAAATCACATGACCTCGCTTTACGCCCTCCCTTCCCGGTGTGGCAAAAATGCTCATAGCCACTTGAGGATTCGAAACCAAAGTTCCCCTTCCGAGCATCCAATTTTTTCGTGGGGATTGGAAAAATAATCCCGCGGTTGTCTGTAAGACAACCCATTTCCTGCCAACTACGCCTTTCTTTCCGGAACAGCCATAGATTCAACTTTTGAGACTCAGCCGTCCGAAGGTTCCTCCCTTGTTAACGTCGTATGGTCTGGGGCGATAAAGTTACGGTGATCTCGAAATCCCCAATGGGAACCGGAAAGAAAAGTATGCCGACAGCCGATATAACTTCTAGTAGAATGCCCCTTTTTCTACCATCTCGAATCGACTTAGGATTCCTCTATCTGGTCATGCTGGCGACTCCAAACCTGACATGGTCCCATGGCCCGGATGCTGCCGCTGCGGCCCATCCCGCCCATATCGGTCCAGGAGTGGACATGATGGAACCGGATGATTCATTGAAAATCGCTGTAGACATGTTCGGATACCTTGCCAACTCCTGGACTTCCACGCTTGGAGTGGGGACGCATCTTGGAGCGGGAGGCAAAGGCCCGCAGTTTTTGATAGACCCCATCTCGAAAAACCAGACCTTCGGCCGGGATAAGAAGACTTTTCCTACGTGCCCATGTGGCAGCCGGATCAATTGGAACTGCGGACCCAATACCGTTTTCTTCCCCGTATGTGGGGATCGATTTCCCTCGGATATGATGCCGACCCGATCAATACCGAATCCGAAGACGCCCTCCACGCTCCGACCCTCGAAGAACTGCTTCTGAAGTGGGCGCGGGGCTTACGGCCACTTACGAACGCGAATCTTCCAGCGGCGTAAAAATGGAATGGCCGGCGGTCGTGGGCCAAGAAGGCGTTGGTCGGTTGAAAAACCTGTGCAATCGAATTCAAACGATGTCGGCGATCCAAGAACCGCAATGTATACAGATGGCATCCGCTCACGCAATCATTTCCTGGCCAACATCCGGTTCACCTCTCCCGGAGGATTCTTCCTTGGCTTCCTGGGCGAATACCAGAGCTTACCTTAAGTCATGTCGAAGGTGATTTGAACATGGCATGGAGCGGTCCTGATGTTATTTCCCTACCGAGCAGGGTTCCTCCGGATGTGGAATGGACCAGAGAGGGCAGCACCTTGTCACAAGCCGTTTATTGGGGCGGATTCCAGACAGGACACTGGCGTGTAGATGGAGGCGCATGGATGCAATGGCGAAACCCAGCAAAAGATGGGGGATATTCTTACGCTACCGGGAGCACAGGTCCGGACAGCATTGTGCAACTGAGAGCCCAGGATTTCCGCGCCGCCAAGTTCGCTTTCGAATTCTCTTGCAAACCGAGTGATCTTCTGACCCTTGGATTCCGTTACGACTATTTCCTTTACCTGGATCCCCATGCCCATGCGAATACGCTCGAACCGCTGACAAATGAAGCCCTGAGTCAGTGCAATGCCAATCACACTTGCAATTTGCCTAAATGGCTGCCCATCATCCTAATGATCCCTTTCCTTGTGGTCCTTTTCCGGTGCACCTGTATTTCCGATTGATCAGGGGCCCTAAG
>JAYVCH010000272.1:0-6467 GCA_043750055.1 Fibrobacteria bacterium | reverse complement strand
GCCTGGTCGACAAGCCATTGATTTTGCAAAGATTAAAGAAATCCTAAGGCATTGCGACCTAATTCAGGAAATCTCCAAAAGGGTCTCGGAATGTGGGCTTCACGTGCGGTGGTCTCGGCATTTGACCCCATGCTAAAGCCCAAAACCGAACAAGTGAAACCGCAATACTCACAGGCTCTTTAAAAAAAAATTGAATTAATCATTGAAATATCAAGGTGATTTCTCGAGCTGCGGTTTTTCCGGATACTATTGCATTCTCGATTCCTGCTCCTTGAAAGCTCGTACCCGCTATTACGAAACCAGGCATATTTTCCCTAAACCAATTCCGAAGGTCAGCTACTTTTTTAGCATGTCCAATCACCAGTTGAGGTAATCCTCTTTCATGTCGAATTACTGGAAAGGATTTTATTAAACCGACTGGCCTTAAAATTTTTTGAACAGCTTGGGTTGAAACTTGTTGAATGACCTCTTCGATCAAACCTTTAATTTCAGGATGTCTAGCGCCACCAAGCATTACTCGAAGTAATTCAAAATCTTCTGGACATCGTTTTGGAGATATGCGCGAGGGGAAAAACCCAGATAATATTCCTTCGCTCGCTTGACATTGAACTAGGAATCCGTCACCTTTAAAACTATGCGAAGGTTGTAATTTTTTGATTGCTAAATGAGACAGGACCAAGGGTGCATGGGGAATATCCCGCATCAACTCACATATGATTATTGGCCAAGATGCGCACAATGGTGCCAATACATAGGAAGGTAGGCAACTCACTATGCCGTCAAAGGCTTCCAAACCTTTTCCGGTTTCACTTTCCCAGGCTACCTGGTAGGCATCCTCTTGAATCACCGAAGTTATTTTATGGGAAAGCAAAAACCGAATCTTCCTCTCCCGTAATTTTTCCACAAGAGCCTCAATTACACCTTCAGATCCGGATGGGGTTGTCACCATCCCAGAAATCCCGAAACGTATTTCTGCCCTTTTTATCCAAGCTGATAATATTTTTTTCCAAAAACCAGCTGCTAAACTCCCGGACTTCTTTTCCATAGCATGAAAGGCAGGTAGATTTGCCGACATGCTCATGGTGGCTGGGTCACCAGATAATACCCCTACAGCGAAGGGTTCCATAAAACATTCCAAGAATTCTTGTCCCGTTCTTCTTCGAAAAAATTCTAAAACCGTTTCATCTTCCGAATGGTTTACCCTCGGCATAAATGGTTCGGCTAATAAACGCACAAGCCCATAGGGTGAAAGGAGTCGCGAGTGGAGAAAAGTCCATGGAGTTCGGGGGAAGGACATCAGTCTCTTTCCATTCCATAGTCCTATGGATTTGGCCTGAGCAGACGATATGCATTTGGATTCAACCTTGGTCTTACGTAAAATCTCTCCTGTCGCAGGAGCTCCGGCTGGAAAGGCTAGTGGTCCTTTCTCGAGTAGATTCCCATCCATTGCCAAGGTGCCGATCACGCCACCACATCTCGCTTGGGATTCAATGAGGGTAATGTCCGCCCTTGGGAGCATTTCCGAAATCCAAAAGGCTGTCGAGAGTCCTGAAATTCCTCCCCCCAAAATAGCAATGCGCGGTTTTAGGGAGACGCTATTCGCATTAATCATCGAATATTGCTTCTCCTTGATTTTCTGCTACTACTGCAATTACTGGGCCAATAGGCATCGGTAATCGGTTGCAATAATGCCTTTCTTAGGGTAGGCTGAAAGAAGTTTAAGTCAAGATGTCAGACAACTCTGCCAAAGCTGCAAAGGTTGATCCCTATTCTACAGAAAGTCCCATTGCATATCAAAAAATCACGTCGCGACCATGGATTGAAAATTGCTATTCATTTCTCCATGCTCTATAATCCCTATTCAGAACAATTGAAAACCCGCGGATTTGGACAGGAGCGCATTCGCAAAGTGACCCTAAACGGTGGGTTCACCTGTCCCAATTTAGACGGAACAAAAGCCCGTGGTGGCTGTACCTTTTGCGACAATCGGAGCTTTTCTCCCAGTGCCGGTCACCGCGCCCTCACCATTCCTGAACAACTTGAATCGGGTATAACTTATCTGCGAACGCATTTGCGTGCGAAAAAGTTTATCGCTTATTTCCAAACATATTCGGGTACCTATGCCCCAGTTGATAAGCTCAGAAGCCTTTATATGCAGGCATTAGCGCACCCGGATGTAATCGGATTAGCCATTGGCACCCGCCCAGACTGTATCACTCCGGCCATTGCGGATCTTTTGGAAGAAATCGGTAAGCGAACATACCTATCTTTGGAATTAGGCCTGCAATCTGTCTTTGACGATTCCTTAGAGCGCGTCAATCGGGCTCATACTTTCAAAGACTTTTCCGAAGCAATGGATTTATGTGATGGCCGTGGATTTGATCTTTGCATTCATATTATTTTAGGCCTCCCTGGAGAGTCGGCTTACCACTATCGAAGAACGGCCTGCGCCCTAATCCGGTGGAAATACCACAGTCTAAAAATCCATCCCTTGCATGTAGTAAAGGGTACCGTACTCGCTGGCCAGTATTTGGCAGGAGAATATCAACCCATGGAACGAGGCAACTATATTCATGCTTTGGTCGATTTTCTTGAGCGCGTACCACCTTCGGTAGGAATCCAAAGATTTACTGGAGACGCGCCGGAAAGCATGCTTTTAGCCCCGCTTTGGTGCAGGGAGAAAGCTTCCTTGCAGAAAGACATGCTCGCCGAGTTCCAGTCAAGAGGGACATGGCAAGGCCACGCTCTGGGCTTTCCTCAAACGGATACCCTCGTTGCTTAAGGGTTGCGGGCGGATATTAATCCATAGTCCATTTGTGTCGGAGTCAATTTGGGACTTGGTAATAATCCCAAGGATATAAACCAATCAAAATGCTCCTTGCGACTATAACAACGCCCCTTGGTAATCGCGAATAATTGGGATGAATAGTCAGTGACAGCCAAGGGCCCGTCAAGCGTATCATTCAAGAATGCATCGTGAACCCAGAGTTCACCTTGCGGATTTAAGGCCAATGCAAATCGCATCGCCAATTGGATACAGGTTTCCGTAGGCCAATCATGAAATAGACTAAAGGCAAGGAGAATATCCGCCTTGGGTAACGAATCCACCAGCATATCGCCGGGCATAAAACGAACGCGAGACTTAATTGAATTTGCCCCAGGTCGACCACTAGCGCAAAAGTGCTCCATACATTCATTTGCGACTTTTAGGACTTCTGGCCGATCAAAGACGGTGGCCGTCGCCTCTGGGTTTATGAGCAAGTATTCATAAGTATAGAATCCCGTGCCACCTGCGACATCCAAGAGATGCCCATGGCCTTTAGGAAGATGCGGGGCCACGAACGGTGCCAAATGCTTTGCGCGTCCAGCCAAAGCCATGGTTAAGTATCTTGCAAGCGCGGGATCATCCATGGGCGAAGCTTGTAGGGAATCCATAACATAAGCGATCCCTTTTTGCGAATCTATAGGACCATCATGCTTAAGTAGCTCGGCCATGTTTGCTACACTGGGATCATCGGCTCCTAAACCCAAGTAACCGATAAGGTTAGGTTCCGAACTGGACATCAGATAATGACCAAGCTGGGTGACATCAAGGTTACCGGTTGAATCCATTTGTAAAATTCCCATTGCACATAAAGCCGGGAAGAGGACCATGGCAGGGCGTTCCTTTAGATCTAAAGCGAGCATAAGGTTGGATAGGGATTGCGGCCCTCCTGCGAATTTCTCTAGAACCATCAACCGGTTAACGGCAGCGACAAGAATCTGAGTTTGGTAGACCGCCCGCAAATGATGTACAATAGGCGCGGGGTCAATATTGGGTTTACTTTGCATGGCATTTCCTTTGAGATCTGGAAAAAGAATATATGTGAAAGCTGAACCATGATAGTACAATATCAGCATTATTTAGCCTAAGCGGAACAGTTCTGAATCATGTACAAAGTGGTCGGGCTATAAGAAGACCCCGATTACTGCTTTAGACATCAATAAATAGTACTTCGACCGATTGGGAACATGGCTATTATTACCCTAGTCAATTTCAGAGAGCGCAATTCATGGATAATCCGTTTCGAGGTATAAAACAAATCGTCTTAGTAGGACTTCTCGCTTACCATGCCAGCCTTTCACAAGCTATTGATCCTTGTAAAACCGTTGCTGATACTGAGCTCAAAAAGGTACTGCTAACCTCAACGCTTACCTTCCCGATGGAAATCGCCGTGTCCGTAGATAAACGCATATTTATCATTGAAAAAGTTTCCGGCAAGATCCGAATTTTTGATTTGGCTACTTCCCAGCTTTCCGATGCTGGGCAAGTCCCCGTTTTTACAGCCCCGCATGAAGGCCTGCTCGGGCTAACCCTTGATCCCAACTTTGCGGTCAACCATTTCGTATACGTCTATTTCTCCCATGCTTCCATAGCCAAGCATGTCTTGGCCAGGTTTACCGAGAGCGGTGGCAAACTCGCCGATGCAACCATGAAGGTTATTCTCGAGGTCCCTGGAGTAAGATGGGACAATGCACATCATGCATCCGGTTCCTTGGCTTTTGGATCCGACGGAAACCTTTATCTTTCCACGGGTGAAAATGTCGACCCCACCGTTTCTCAAGGCTATGCTTCCGTTAACGAAGCCCTACGTTTAGAAGATACGCAAGCGACCTCGGCAAATTCGAAAGACTTGAATGGCAAGATCCTGCGAATCCATCCCGAAGCCGATGGCACCTATACTTTACCCGCGGGAAATCTTTTTACGGAATCAGCTACAACCAAGGGTGAGATTTACGCAATGGGTATGCGCAATCCCTTTCGTATTGCCATTGATTCTAAAACCGGTTGGCTATACTGGGGTGAGCCCGGTGCCGATGCAACTGTAGATAGCCCGACTCGGGGACCCAAAGGCTGGGATGAGATCAACCGAGCCAAAGCACCGGGATTTTTTGGATGGCCCTATTTTGTCGCAGAAAACCTGGCCTATGTCATGAATGGAGTTAAAAAAGATCCGGCCCATCCTACCAACAACTCCTCGAATAATTTAGGAGAAAAAAATCTGCCCGCAGCGCAACCTTCGATATTGGCTTATACCGATGACGCCAACTCCAAATATCCTGCCTTCGGGGTTAACAATGCTAGAGCTTCAATAATGGGTGGCATATACAATTTTGATGCGACCAAGGCTTCCCCAAAAAGGCTTCCTCCTCGTTTCGACGGAAGTTTATTCATTATGGATTGGGCGAGAGATTGGATCAATGAAGTCCAGTTTTCACCTACGGGCGAGGTAGCCAGTGTATCCCCTTTCCTAGAATCACAAAACCCCAATGGCCCCATTGATATGGCCTTTGGCCCTGATGGAGATATGTTTCTGCTAGAATACGACGCGCATGCTCTCTATCAAGTGCAGTATTCGGGAACGTGCAAAATGAATACCACAGCCTTGCGCCCTCCTTCCTACGCAAAGTCAAACCATGACCTTTCTGGACCCTTTACGCTCATTCCTTACCAAGGCCGTATTTATTTTCCGACTCGAGGCCATTCAAAAACCCTTTATGACGGTTTGGGGAAAAAAATCATCCATCTGAAATAAATGGTCCAAGATTTGCGAAAATTTGTTTCGAGGCCACTATCGCTAAGAAGGGGCCGAAACAAAGGGAATTACAATGCGATTCACATCGATTTTAGCCAGTACTTTCGTCCATGGCAAGCGTAGCCATAGCCGCACCCGCCAAAAAGGCAGGCATAGTCGCTGAAGGCAAAATAGTCTTTACAACCAATTGCGCCATGTGCCATGGCCCGGAAGGTAAAGGCGATGGCGCTGCTGCGGCGGCGCTTAATCCCAAGCCCAGAAATTTGTCCGATGCCGTTTATATGAAATCGCGTCCTGTGGACACTCTGCGCAAGGTTATCACGGAAGGTGGCCAGAGCGTGGGTCTTTCTCCGGTCATGATGGCTTGGAAAACATCTTTGACGCCAGTTCAAATAGAAAATGTTTTAGCCTTCGTTTTAACCCTAAGCACTCCTCCTAAAGTCAAAAAAGCAAAGTAAACTGCCATGCCAAAAAGGCATAGTATCCCCTGATATTATGCCTTTTTGAACTTCTCCATGCTAAGTCAACCTAACTAGCCCAGCAATGTCAACCCTAGCTCCTTGGTATAGACTTTGCTTTTCTGAACCAGAGTGAAACCGACCCAACCAGGGCTTTTTAGTAGAGATGCCAAAGCCCCGATAGCCGCGGAACGACTTACGGATCAATACGGACGTGTCATGCGAAAGCTTCGCGTCTCCTTAACCGATGCCTGCAATTATAGTTGTTTCTACTGCATGCCCTCTAGTGCCATTTTTACGCCTAAAGGTTTGCTCCTTGAGCCCGATGAGTACGGGCGGCTTTGCAAGGCCCTAGTCGACGTTGGTATCGAAGAAATTCGGCTTACCGGTGGCGAACCAACGGTTAGGCCAGAATTCAGAAAAATTATAGAGG
>JAYVCH010000271.1:0-5651 GCA_043750055.1 Fibrobacteria bacterium | reverse complement strand
TTTCGTTCGGTTGGCGCCGGGGCACGTTCGATCGGTGCGGATTTAATATCCCTGTGACCTTTAGAAATACTTGCGGAGGGCTTGGCGGAAACAGGTTTCGAGATTTTTGGTTTGGAAGATCCAAGCGTCCCGATATCGGGCTTCAAAGCTCCAGCTCGCCCAGCTGTTGGATTGCCTGTAAGACCCTTTGGCTTTGAAGATGCAGAATCATCCGTGTCGGAATCATCCAAAAATCCAGAAAGGTCAAAATCCCCATCGGTATCACCGGAGTTACCGGGGAGTGAATCGTTCATGACCGTGGCCGCCTATCGGGACTTGGGATTGAAATGATTTTGGGCAAGAAGGTCGATGGCCTTCTTTTGGATGCCTTCAGCGTCCAAGCCAATGATTTTATGCAAGACCGGAATTTCTCCGTGAGTGACAAACTCATCAGGCAATCCCATGTGTCGAATGACCAAATCCGAACGTCCCATTTCGGAAATCATCAAGGCAACGGCTTCACCATATCCACCTTGAATCACATTCTCTTCAATAGTCAACACCGCTCGATGGCGCGAAAAAAGTTCGGAATAGGCCGCAGTATTTAGAGGCTTCACATAACGAACATCCACTATCGTGGGATGAATTCCATCCTGCGAAAGTAGTTCCGCGGCCTTCTTGGCATAAGCCAGCATATTTCCGACTGCAAGAATCAGTATATCTTCGCCTTCTTGAATAATGCGGGGCAATCCCATGGGAACCAATTCGAATGGTGCTTTGGCATCCAAGGCATACGCACTGCCGCGCGGATAACGAAGTGCCACAGGGCCATCATCGTATTTAACCGCGGTGTACAACATATTGCGCAATTCTTTTTCGTCGGAGGGCGCCATAATCACCATATCGGGAATCATGCTGAGATAGCTTAGGTCCATTGCGCCATGATGAGTTGCGCCATCAAGACCGACTAGACCGGCACGGTCAATGGCAAAAATAACGTTCAAATCTTGAATCGACACATCGTGGATAATTTGATCTATTGCCCGCTGTAGAAAAGTGGAATAAATGGCTACGACAGGCTTCATGCCCTCGCAAGCCATACCGGCTGCGAAAGTGACAGCGTACTGTTCCGCAATGCCCACATCATAAACGCGGGCAGGAATTTCTTTGGCCATGATGCTAAGACCACAACCATCGGGCATGGCACCGGTGATGCCAATAATCCGGGTATCTTGTTTGGCGAGTTCCAGCAAGGCCTCGCCGAAGACTTGGGTCAAGGTCGGCGTCTTTGCGGGTGCGGCTTTAGGTTTACCGGACTCGATATCAAAAGGATTGGAGGCATGCCATTTGATAGCATCCTTTTCCGATTTCTCCCAACCATACCCTTTGGTGCTGACCACGTGAATCAAATTGGGCCCTGGACGTTTCTTGACCGCTTCCAGGATTTCTATCAGGTCAGCAAGATTATGGCCATCCACTGGACCAAAATAACGAATGCCGAGATCTTCAAAAAATCCACCGGGTAATAAAATCTTCTTTATACCCTCGTCTACTTTACTCGCCAACTTTTGCAATTCTTTGCCACGAGGAAGCCGTCCAGTAAAATCCCAGACTTCCTCTTTGAGACGATTGTAAGTGGGGTTGGTAATGATGCGATTCAAATATTTGGAGATGGCGCCTACATTCCTCGCGATTGACATTTTATTGTCGTTAAGAATGAAAGTGATTTTCTCTTCAATTTCTCCGGCATTATTCAAAGCTTCATAAACCATGCCCCCCGTCATGGCCCCATCCCCAATCACCGCGACGACGTCGAAGTTAAGGCCCTTTTGGGTGCGTGCAGCGGCCATTCCCAACGCGGAAGCCAAAGAGGTTGAAGCATGTCCTGCTCCGAAGGCATCGTAGGGACTTTCATCCCTCTTTAAGAAACCGGATAAGCCACCGAATTGCTTTAGGGTATGAAACTCTTTGTAACGGCCTGTAACGAGTTTATGAGGATAAGCCTGATGCCCCGTATCCCAAATCAATTTATCGACAGGTGTGTTATATACTTTGTGCAAGGCCAAGGTTAATTCGACGGTGCCCAAACTCGACGCCAGATGCCCGCCTTTATTCGCGACTTGCCGGACAATAACATCACGAATTTCATTCGCCAACTCTTTGAGCTGGTCAATGGACAGTCCGCGCAAGTCCGCCGGTGATTCAATTTTTTCAAGCATGATCTGTTGGCCCCATGGTCTCGAATGTTCTAATGTTTAATGCACCCGAGTGATGATATAGTCAGCAATCAATTCCAAGATGCCGCTTTGAATAGGAAGCTTACGAAGCTCCAAGTTCGCTTCTTCAATCAATTGACGGGCTTCCGCCTTTGACGCTCCAATGCCAACCACGGCTGGATAGGTGGCTTTGCCTTTGGCTAAATCAGAGCCGGCGTCTTTGCCCAGCGCTTCCGTTGTCTGTTCCAAATCCAAAACATCATCGACGATTTGAAAAGCAAGTCCGATTTTGTTTCCGAAAGCACCGAAGCCTTGAATCACCTCGCGGTCGGCCCCGGCGAGTTGTGCACCCATCATCAGGGATGCTTCGATCAACGCCGCCGTTTTATGATTGTGGATATAGTTCACCGTTTCCAAAGTGACTTTTTTTCCTTCACTTTGAATATCGACAACTTGACCGCCAAGCATACCCTTGGTACCCAAAGCCCGCGCTAGGGTGATGATACATTCAGGATTTCCGGTTTTCGCCAACAACTCAAATGCATAAACCAACAAAGAATCACCCGCTAGAATGGCTAAAGCTTCGCCAAAGACTTTGTGATTGGTAGGTCGGCCACGACGAAAGTCATCATCGTCCATACAGGGGAGGTCATCGTGAATTAAAGAAAAAGTATGCGTCATCTCCAAAGCCGCAGCGGCCAAAAGGATATTTTCCCCTTCGCCTTGGCATGCCTCGAAAGAAGCCATGGCAAGCGCAGGTCGCAGACGCTTTCCGCCGGCAAAAATGGAATACCGAACAGCTTTGTGTAAATCAAAGGGTTGTTCGGTTTCAGAGGGTAGGTATTTTTCCAAAGCAGAGTTAACCCTAAGAGAGGCCTGTTGCAGGTACTCTTCGACTGTAATCATCGTTTGGTTTTTTGGAGCTGACATATTCCTTACACTGGCTTTGGTAACTGCAAATGCACACTAAAAAGGGACAACCAAAGATACTAAATCAGGGGAATTCTGGGGGCACGTTTCCCCTTTTGAAACTCAGATTTGAGCCGATTTCTTAAGTTTGCCAGCATGAAAACCGCAAAGTTCTAAGGGTTTTACAAGCCTATAACCATTAAGCCAGACTGGCCTCGGCGCTTATAGCGGTATTGGTCAATAGCATTGCAATGGTCATGGGACCAACGCCACCGGGAACGGGAGAAATATAGCTGGCCTTTTTTTCCACGGACTCAAAGTGGACATCCCCAACCAATTTGAACCCGGATTTAGTTTTGTCGCTCGGGACCCGGTTCACTCCTACGTCCACCACAACCACACCTTCCTTAACCATGTCACCGGTAATCACCTCAGCTTTACCCACCGCGGCGATTAAGAAATCAGCTTGCTTGGTGTAAATGGATAAGTCGGGAGTTCCGGTATGGCAAATTGTCACCGTTGCATTAGCGAAGTCTGCTTTTTGCACAAGCATATTAGCCAGTGGCTTTCCAACAATGTTAGAGCGTCCTACAATCACGACATGTTTTCCCGAAGGAGAAAGTCCGTAGGCCTCTAGCAAAACCTGCACGCCCCATGGTGTACAGGGCCGAAATCCGGAGCGCCCCAGCATTAAATTTCCCAAACTGATGGGATGAAATCCATCCACGTCCTTACCAGCGGAAATCAAGTTCAACAATTTTTCGGAAGGGAGATGCGCCGGAAAAGGCAATTGCATCAGGATCCCGTGTACGGCCGTATCCAGATTTTGTTTTTCCAAATGTTCAACAAGTTCTTTTTCCGTGACCGAAGATGGAAATCGATGTGTCCAAGCCTGAATGCCCGTTTCAGTTGCGGCCGCATCCTTAGCAGCCACGTAAACTTTAGAGGCAGGATCGTCTCCGACCAAGGTCACACTTAAGCCCGGACGCACCCCAAATTCGGCGAGCTTTCGCACGCGCTCCTTGAGAGCAAGTCTAATGTTTTCAGCGGTCTTTTTTCCATCGAGGAGCTTGGCCATAGGCCGAAAAGTAGCAATGAAAAGAAACTCTGCCGACTTACCGCTCATTTTCCCGGGCCTTGTGATCAATAGGATTAATGGGCCCCAACCGGTTCGTGCGTCCCCAAAAAGGGGCTTGCTCTAGTCGGCTGGAAAAACCATTTTATTTGATCTAGGTTTGTAAAGCCGAGATGCATGAAGCGTGCGACAGAGCTCCTTTTTCTCTTGAGTCACAGACTCAAAAGCTGGAGATTGGAAGAGACTAAACTACCGTGTCAATCGCGCGATCAAGACTTGCACCCAAAGACCTCGCTTTCTCCTGAATTTTATCGGATTGCTTGTCATACTCTTCTACTTTTGATTTGAGAGAGAACAATTCACCCGCCAAGTTCAATGCAGCCATGACCACTACGCGGTGCTTGTCCACATTGATGCCGCCCTTGCCCATCTCGCGGATCTTAAAATCCAAATACCCCGCAACCCGCTCGATAGTTTGTGGCGATTGATCGGACTTGACTTGGAATGTCTCTCCGCAAATGTTCACTTTGTAGGAGTTTTCCATAAGTTCCATCGGCTTGAGAAGCCTCCAATGCCAGTCTCGAAAAGTTCGATCCTGATCCGGTTTTTCTTAATATACTATCCGGCGGTCTTGCCATTCCAGCCTGTCCGCCCTCAATTTTAGGCCAGGGCGGTATCCAAACGGTTCACCATGTCCCGGATTCTTTCACCCAAGCTATTGATATTATCGGATTTGTTATTCAGCTCATTTCGAAGAGAACCCAATTCCTCATCTTTTTGGGTCACAACCTTTTCCAAATCTCCGGATTTTTCCATGGCAACATGGAGCTCCGAACGAAGCGAGTCCCGTTCCCGCTTTAACTCCTCGATGATGCTCACCGCATTTTCAACCTTTTTTGCAAGCGCATCGAATTGACTGAAATCCATTTTTTCTCCTCTTTAATCTTAACTAGCCCGACAAAAACTAAATTTTTTTACTTAAAAACGATTCCTGCATCCTTCGCAAGTTCTTGATTGAGTTTTTCCTGCGCCTTATTGACTTCCTCATCCGTCAGAGTTTTTTCTGCATGACGATAGACGAAACTGTAATGTAATGCTTTTTTACCCTCCGGAATGCCCGGCCCACGATAAACACTATTGAGTCGTACTTCCTGCAAATTGGCAATCCGAGAAATAGGCATTTTCTCAAGGATTTCCGCATGGTTTCGAGCATCGTCAACCACCAGATTGAGATCGCGCGAACTGGATGAGAAATGTCCAAACCCAGAGAATTTTAAGGACCGACGTTCTGCAGCCATCAATCCCGACAAAGAAACCTCCGCGACCAGCACCGGACCCTTCAGGTCGAAACGACTAAGGACACGGGGATGTAGGACTCCGAAGCTGCCAATACGCGCGGCCTTCTGCGACCCAGAATTACGTTTCCATCCTTGTAAAATTTCCGCTCCCTTTGGGGCATTGACTAGGTTCGC
>JAYVCH010000270.1:0-3346 GCA_043750055.1 Fibrobacteria bacterium | reverse complement strand
GGGTTACCTATTGTGCATGTCAATTTTGTGGGTTATGATGAGCAATCGCATCGTCGCGGTCCTTCTTCCAAATTTGCGCATTTTTCCCTTAGGGGCATAGATAATTGCCTGCAACGGATTTGGAATGCGTCGCACCGTTCCAATTTACGTGACTATGATGTATGGATCTATTCCGATCATGGGCAGGAAAATGTGGTGCCTTATGCTCGCGAAAATCATCGTTCTCTGGATCAAGCCTTAGCTGAGGTTTTGGTCGGACCCGTGGCATCTCCCAATAGGGTTAAACGTGTTTTACATCAAGGTAGCGAACAAGTTACGGGTAACAAGTTGGAAAACTTCTTCTTACGGAGAACGGGCACGGCCAACGTGGAATTTAAGATGGAGGACAAAAGCAATGTCGTCATTGCCATTGGCCCCTTCGGCCACTTGTACCTTGCCGAACCTTTGGAGCCCAAAAGCCGAGTCGGCATCGCCCGAAAATTAGTAGGACAAGCTAATATTCCCATGGTCCTTTATCCCGAAGGCCCAGGGAAGGCCAGGGCCGTTACCCCCGAAGGGCAGTTCGAGTTGCCTCGGGATGCCGAAGTGGTTTTAGGAGCCGCTCATCCGTTTCTTAAGGAATGCGCAAAAGACTTAGTGAAGGTTTGTCATCATCCCCATGCGGGAGATTTTATTATTTGCGGATGGCGCACCAAGTCTCAGCCCTTGTCCTTTGTCTGGGAAAATGGGGCGCATGGCGGTCCCGGATTTGAAGAAACGTTGGCCTTCGGATTTTTCCCCGGCAACGCACCCATTCCCAATGATGGAAAAATCTTGCGATACTCCATTATCCGTGAGGCGGCCATGCATCTGCGTGGACATTTATCCATGACCCCTTTCTATCCACGTCATCCCAGGGAAGGGCATGGGTCCACATCCATTCGTGTCATGACTTACAATGTCCACGGATGCGCAGGCATGGACGGAAAAATTTCGACCGCGAGAATTGCCAGAGTCATCGCCCACTATGAACCAGATGTGATTGCCTTGCAAGAATGTGATAAGCATTTGGATGGAGGACAGGCATTGGCCATTGCTTTGGAACTCAAAACTCGTTACCATTATCCCGCATCCATGCAAATCGAAGAGGATGACTTTGGAAATGCGATTTTATCCGTGATTCCGATGCAACTCGTGAAGTCAAAAGCTTTGCCAACTTTGCCGGGCCGAAAAATTGAAACGCGAGGGGCAATATGGGTCACGCTCGCCTGCAACGGGGAGAACATTCCTTTCATTAATACTCACTTTGGCCTCTTTTCTAAGGAACGCCAGAAACAATCGGAAGCATTGTTAGGCCCGGATTGGACTGGTGCAATTGAAGACAAAAGATCCACCTTAGTTTGTGGTGACTTTAACGCGTTTCCCACCTCCACCGCCTTTCGCTTGTTAGCAACCGAATTTCATTGTTCCCAGGACAGCGCCAAGGGACATCAGTCTCGGAATACTTTTCCAGGGCGATATCCCTTGAGTCGAATAGACCATATTTTTTGTGGTAAAACCTTTAAGACACTAAAAGTTCAAGTTCCCAGAACCCACTTGACCATGCTCGCTTCCGATCACCTGCCTCTCATCGCAGAGTTGAAAATGGAAAGCCCTAAATCGTCCTAAGCACTTGGCCCGCCCTTGCCGGGTTTACTAATTTTGATCCTCGGCGAGACGGGACCCTTGTAATCGGCCTCGAACGCGAGGAACCGTTTCCCTATGAACATCCATTCAATCGCCGATTCCACGCTTCGAATCTTATCTTTCCGAATGGCTGGGAACAAAGTAAGCGAGTATGCGGTTTTCATCTTAATACTATTGTGCGGATTTCTGTTCGTCAAAATGTTCAGGCGATATGTTTTGCGGCGTTTGGGAGAATGGGCAGCGAAGACTGAGTCCAGTTGGGATGATCTTGTCGTCTCCAATTTGGGTTCCAATGCCATTCCCGCCTTGTATGTTTTCGTCACATATCTGGCTTTACATGATTTGGAATTAAAATCCTCCCTCCAAGTTGGAATTTGGAGTGTCACTACTATTGGAGTAACATTTTTCGCCATTCGCGCTGCCCTCAGTTTTGTCAATCACGGAATAAAATCATATTGGCTTAGGCATGCCGGGGAAAAAACTGAAAAGGGGGAGAAACATCTCAACGGCCTTTTCACGATGTCAAAAATTGTGATGTGGATGCTTGGTGCGCTACTACTCATGGACAACTTGGGAATTAAAATTTCAGCCTTCATGGCTGGCCTTGGGATTACGGGCATTGCCGTGGCTTTGGCGGCTCAGACTATTCTTGGGGATTTATTCAGTTATTTCGTCATCTTCTTCGACCAACCCTTTGACATCGGCCATACTATCAAGGTCGACAACTTTCTTGGCGAGGTAGAGCATATCGGCATCAAAACCACGCGCCTTCGCAGTGTGGACGGAGAACAAATTATTGTCTCGAATCGATTTCTGACTGAATCCCGCGTTCAGAATTTTACACGGATGCATCGACGACGACACACATTTCTTTTTGAAGTTGGCTACGGGACCCGTCCTGACTCTCTGCGGGCTATTCCCACCCTGGTCAAAACCATTCTCTCTCGATTTTCAGATGTCAGTTTGGACCGGGCTCATTTCAAAGACTTTACACCTTCGGGATTACGCTTCGAGGTGGTTTATTTTCTGGAGACCCCGAATTATGGCCGCTTCATGGATGTTCAGCAAGAGCTAAATCTTTGTATTCACGAGGAGTTTAATACGCTGAGCATCGAATTTGCTGTCCCAGCCAATCTTGCGAATATGGGCCGCTCAAACCCGGATTAATAGCAATCCCTAGGCTCGCGTCCCGTTTACTAAATTTTTTCCTCAAGTTTTGACTAGTTCTATTACGGGAGTTCGAATGAAAAAAAAGCTACCGGAGAAAAAAAAATCCCCACACAAACCTGTTAAAAAATTCAAACCCAAAGTTGGGTTGTCCAAACTGCCTTTGGAAAAAGGAAGCATGGACGACAAAGCAGGATTAGAGTCGGTTATGGCCAGTCTTGGCAAAATTTTGGACGGCAAAGAATTTCTTTCCGACTTGGACCTCGATGCTTTTCTCGACAGCAAAATGGCCACGGGTGAAATCCCTCCCTCCATGGATTTAGATCCCCTAGATGAAGCGCAGAGTTTGATCTATGAGGCTTGGAACACAGAAGGCCCAGAAAAAATTCGTTTGGCTCGGAGAGCGTTGGAACTCTCGGAAGATTGCGGGGATGCGTATATCATTCTCGCTGAAGAAGATGCGAAATCCCTGATTGCAGCTCGTGATTTGTATCACAAGGGAATGCAGGCCGCT
>JAYVCH010000269.1:0-5411 GCA_043750055.1 Fibrobacteria bacterium | reverse complement strand
CCTCTTGGAGACACCACAGGATGTGGTGACAATTTTCTGGGTGGCATTACAGCGGGCTTGGCACGGTTTCTTGCCGATGGATGTGAAAGAGGACGCATTCCAACGGACGAAGTGCTCGCAGAGGGAGCTATAGCAGGTGCAGTAGCTCGAGGAACTTTAGGGGGCTTGTTTAGGGAATCCCACCCAGGTCAAAAAGCCGACCTATTGGCAATCATGAGGGAATCTTATAGAATCAATCTTCCCAAGCGCCAGAAATTACGCGGAACTTTTGTTCAGTTGGGAGCAGGGGCAATTGGCCGCTCCTTCGTAGGCCGGCTATTCTCGGAAGCCGGATACGAGGTGGTTTTCAGCGACATCAACATTGCATTAGTAGATGAACTCAATCAACGCAGAGGCTATTCCGTCGTCATCCTGGAGAATGATAAACCCAACCGTACCGTACAGGTGACTGGAGTACGAGCTATCCAAGGCAGTAACCCCGAGTCTGTGGTCGAAGAATTAGCCAATGCAGAATATGCCGCCACGGCTGTGGGAAAAAATTCCCTGCGGATGCTTGCCCCCGTCCTCGCAGCGGGTCTGGTACTACGCTTGAGTCGGTATGGAAAAAAGCCCCTGGATATTTTGCTCGCTGAAAACGTTCCAGGAGTCGATAAATGGCTGCGTGAAGAAGTTTCGAAATACTTGCCAGTTGGTTTCCCCTTAGCGGATATGGCTGGTTTCGTGGGAACGGCTGTAGGCAAAATGGTCCCCGTTGCCATAGCACCGGCTGACGAACCGCTGCTTCTTTATGCGGAAGCATTCGATACCCTGTATGCCGATGCGGAAGCATTCCTTCGACCGCCCACGGACATTCCCGGTCTCGTCCTAAAAAAGCCCATGAAAGCATGGGTCGATAGAAAGTTGTATCTCCATAATCTTGGGCATGCCGCCATGGCCTATCTTGCCGCTGAATTGGATCCGCAACAATTAAAATTCACTTGGCAAGCGATTACAGTCACAACTATACGATTGAAAACGGAAGCGGCAATGCGTCAGGCCGCGGCAGCACTACTCGTGGAGTGGCCGGGAGTTTTTACTCCCCAAGAACTTGAAAATCACATTCAGGATTTGCTACGCCGATTTGCCAACCGTTCTCTTGGGGACACCATTCACCGAGTTGGTCGTGATTTGAAGCGAAAACTCCAAAAGTCTGACCGCCTTATGGGAGCGATTCTTTTGGCAGAACGGCATTCCCTACCTTGGGATTCGATTGGCCAGGCATATCTGGCCGCACTTTATTTTACTGCCTTACCCTCGTCGGAGTGGTCCGCAGACGACATCGCATTTCGCGATCAGGATTTACAACTTGGGATCGAACATATTCTTCGATCGGTTTCAAATCTGGATAGCGAAAATCCCATTGAGAATGCCGTGATGCAAAAAATGGAATCCTTGTCTAAACTTTTTATCCATAGTTAATGGATAGTGAAAAACTAACTCGTGAAATTATATTTCCTTCCTGTTTTTTCACCTGTCGTTTTTGCCCTGGCCTTATTTTTATGCTCCTGTGAAAAAAAAACGAGCATGGCCATTCCCGCCACACCACCGGTGGAAGGATCTCTTGTGGTGACGGCAAAACTCATCGATATCTCAGGCTCTTTTCCTGCAAATGATCTCTATAATTATGCCTACGTGATGAGATATCAACTCATCAAGGTTGTCATAGGAACTTTTCCCGATGCTGAAATTCTAGTTGGACATTATAATCCGCGCATGCCCCGTGAAGAAATAAAAGATGAACAAGATGCCAGGGTCGGCGGGAATGTGAAATCCTTCGAAGTGGGTGCAATCCATTACTTAGTGTTGGCCCCTATGGATGAAACTTGGACGGGCGCGATTGAAGATGATTACTTCAAGGATAAACATGCCCGTTATTGGGCACTGTGGGCCGATAAACTCAAATAGGATTTAAAAGCATCCGCGAGGACAGGGCGAAGAATCTGGCGCAAATTTTTAACCGGTGCCCAACCCAATAGCTGACGAGCCCGATCAATGCGTGGCATCCGTCGATCCGAGTCCTCATAGCCATCTCCATAAAATTCCAGAGCCGGCACATCAACCATGGGATGGTTTTTATAGGTTTCATCCCCCGTTAATTCGGCAGCCGCATCTCGCATCAATTCTGCCAAACCCCGAATCGAAATTTCATTGCCGGGATGCCCTATGTTGAACACCTTATTGCAAGCTTTACCAGGCTGTTCCAACATAAGCCGCAAGGCTCCCACCGCCTCTTCAACCGCCAAAAACGTGCGACGAGAATATCCACCGTCAACCAAGGTTAATGGTCGTCTTTCTAACAAGGCCGCCGTGAAACAAGCGAGCACACGTGGCAGGCCATCGCCTTCAATACCGGGAAGGTAATCCATGCGTGTCCCCAAGAAATTGAAAGGACGAATTATCGTGTACTTCAACCCTTTTTCGCGATGAAGCGCCAGGATATATCGTTCAAGAAGTTGCTTCGCGCAGGCATAACTCCACCGCAATCCCGAAACCGGGCCCATCAACAGGGGCGAAGATTCTTCGTCGAGTTCATAGGCAGCAGGCGGAGGATTTTCTTGACCGGTCCAATAGGCCAACGTTTGACCATACACTTCGCTGGTGGAAAACTGAATCAACCATTTGCCCTGGCTTGCACAAATATCCGCGATGCGTCGGGGCTGAATGAAATTGCTTTCAATGACATCCACGCCGTGAAGGTTATACTCGGAAGGATTGCAAATTGCAGCCAAGGCAATAACCACATCGGCCTTGGCCAGATGGTTTTCCACATTGGGAAAGGTGTACAAATCACCTTGATGAAAAGAAAAGGCAGGATGGTTTAAGTGGGTTTTGATTTTTTCCGAATCCCAGTCCCAGCCTTCAATTTCGAAAGTGGGATCGGATAAAAAAGCATCTAAAAAATGACTGCCGATAAATCCACCACATCCCAGTAACGCAATTTTACTCATGATTCAGCAATGACTCCGGTTTATAAAAAAGTGCCGCGAATTCCGACGGTCCCGATATAATTTTGGGGATCAACTAAGCGACCACGGGCCAGGATATCATTGAGCTTGTAAGGTACGCCTAAAGAAAGAAAAATGGGGAAATTGGGATTGGTAATTTCCACTCCCGCGCTAAGTTTCAGGGTATAATCATTGGTTCTGATTCGCGTACTGACCCTGTTTTCATTGGTGCCAGGGCCATATTCCCAATAGTAAGTTGGAGCCAAGGGTGCGGAGAGTGTGAACCCAAAATTTTGAGTTGAGGATTCTTCCTTGTGTCCCACATAACCATAGGCACTTATTCCGTCCGCGCCCGTGGCGCCGGTCCCGGGAACACCATAACTATTGGTCCAATCCGGAACGCGATCTTCAAATCCAAAAGGCTGATGTTTCAGATTCCAAATTTGCCAGGTCAACGCTGATGGGGCTGCGGCTTGACAGCTTAATACTCGTTCATTGACCGTGGCCGTACTGGGCAGGCCATCACGACATTTATTATTGTCCCAAGCGAAAGCGGAGGAATAACTGGCCCCGAATACGACCAGCCCCCAATCCTTGGTTTTGGTATACTCATAACTCAGTCCCAAATTGTAGAGTCCGGATCCGGGCTGCACAAATGGATTCATCCAGCGTACATCATCGGACTCAATATTTTGACCTTTGAAATGCAGGCGCTTAATATCGTGCTGACCCGTGGGAATTGCCGCGGAGAGTCCAAATGAATTCTCATTCTCATTTCCAAAGGTACGGTTCACTGTAAACCCCATGTCTCCGAAACCACCCGTGGTCCGTTCATTTCTACCCGTTAAATCTTCCGCTACTTTATACCCTTCATACTCAAAGGTATTGGATTTCCAAGCAGTTGATAATCCCAGGGTCCAAGTGGGATGAGTAGGGAAATGCCAGGTCAGCGACCCGGCCACGGCGGAATAGAGATAGTCGCCGCCCAAAGTTTTGTTTGACAAAATTTCCAAATCAACCAATCCCCCACTGACACCACGTCCCACCCATTTACCAGCTCCGGCTGCGGCCCCGCCACCACTGCTTCCACAACCTCCAATATTATTCCAAAGGGCAACCGCTTCGTCAGAGTTTCCGGTGGAACCTCCACCCGACCCACTTGGGATCCCAAACCCAACCATTTCCCACTTGGATCCAATTTCAAAAGTTACAGCAAGCACCAAAAAAATTGGTAAAAATTTTCCTATGGACTTCCGTATAAAAGCCTGGACGGACTTTTTCATTACTCAATCTCCCTTTGGAATACTTGGCACACCGGATTCATGGTGCCACCCATAAATGTGAATAAGAATCGCTGGTAAACCCACCGATGCCAATTCGAAATATAGCCTCGGCCTGATGCAATTCGCCTTCTTTGGCATCGGCAATGGCTCCAATTTTTACCACCATAAGATCGCCGTTTTCATCCGCTCGTCGAAGGGCCACGGCCGTTGCGAATTGAGGATCGGTGGACCATTCAGGTTTATCCCAACGCAAATAGTAAGATTCATCCGGTCGCTTTGCCTGCCAAACTATTTTATCGTTCTGATTGTAGATCCATAGGTTTTCATGTAATCCTTCGGTCAAAGAATCTCCGGTAATGGTGGAATAATTCACGCCACCAAAAGCTAGCACCATCATATAATCCATATGCACACTTCCTATTGGAAAAGGATTCATAGAGGGATTGCATTGTTGTTCACCCCCCGCCAATTTTCGCGTCCGGTTATCCTTGATATTAAATAGCGCCGTAGTTGCATACGAAGTGCCGGCCCATATTCCATCCTTTGAAATACCGCCGCGATAGGCGCCATGTATACCCGTAGTTTCAATCGGTCCCATAGAGGAGTCTCCCAAAACTTCAATCCGATAAGTGCTACCTGTAACTTGACCGCATTTATCCGAATAGCCAACCAATCCAGGCAGGGTAGAAAAATAAATCCAAGTTTTTCCGCCTTCCTGATGCCAATGAGGATCGGCAGTGACATGCGCCTTAGGATCAATTGGAACCCGCAAGGCTTCCGTGTTTCCGGTAACGGCATCCAAAATGAAAGCGGGTTTTCCTCGGGTTGTACCTGGAAAAACAATTTTTTTTCCATCGGGTGAAAAGAGGGGACTGTTGATTGACCCGACTAATCCGTTTAATCCCTCATCATCATGCGAAATTCGAGTTACCGTCGCCTCACCGGTTAGATAGGTTACCAAATACATTTGACGATTGAGGGTAAAAACTATTTTCACATCTTTGTTTCCAAAAAAAGCGCGGACAGAATCACCACGAGCCCATTGCATTCCAGGAAGACTTACTATCAAACCTTTGACTCTTTCGGGACGCTTGTGTGTCGTTACAGAAAACCGAGGCAAGGCTAGAATCGAAGGATCTTCGCA
>JAYVCH010000268.1:0-5556 GCA_043750055.1 Fibrobacteria bacterium | reverse complement strand
CCAATTTGCCGCGTGTCTTCAAAATTCTGAACATCAGCGATGGAAGCGAGAGGCAGTGTTTTCATTGAAACTTTTGCAGTGGACTTACGTTTTGATTTCACCATGAATCCTCCAAGCGTCCTGTAACGCTGATAGAATAGGCATTGGCCTAAATTTAATAAAGGAAAAACTAGAAAAATAACTAGATTCACCCGATTGACTAAACTTGCTTCAAAGCCCTGGGTTTTTGGGTTTTCTATATTAAGGCACTGATTGGAAACGGACTCACTATGATATTAAATTCCCCTCGGTTCAGTTTCCCCCTGGTAAGCGCTTAATTGCTTTTGAACTCTTTCGCCGGCAACCGTAGGAAACTTTATTCGGCTTTAATTCTGGCTGGAGCGGAAGCATTTTTAAGCCTCATTTTAGTTGGCACTTGGGATTATTTGACTTTGATTTCTTTCTTAGTCTTGACCATTTTTGTAACCATTTCCTTACGCACGCAAGATGTTTTTTATTTGAAAATCCAAGGCGCGCTATTTAATATTTTTTTATCCATCCTGCTTTTAGTCGCTTGGTATTTCTTTCATAAAGCCTTACTTCTCGATACAGCCAATAAATATGGTCTCGAAAAATTTGTGGCTTTGAATCCTGTACTCGATAAGGCTACCATCGCTGAAATGTTTCGAGTCCTAAGTTATCAATTACCTGGGTGGTTGATTTTGCATTCTCTCCTTACCATTTATGCCGCCGCCAATTGGAGCAAATGGGTCTGGGGTTTTGTCCGCCTGCCGGGATTATTCATCGCCTTAATGTTTGCCTATGGCTTTGCCCTTGGCGCTGCGATTAATATCGCAAAATGATCTACACCATGGATAAGCCTGAAGGCGCTGGCATCATTGAATAAACAAAAAATTTTAGTCATGGATGATGAAGAGGTGATTTGTCACGTCGTTGGAAAAATGTTGGAGTTTCTTGGCTACGAATCCGTTGTGTGTAAAAATAGCGATTCGGCATTGGTTCTCTATCGTGCTCACCTGAGAGAGGCCGTGCCTTTCGACTTGGTCCTTTTGGATTGGTCGATTGGGAATGGGATGAATGGACTTGAAACGATGAAGGCTATCCTTCGCCTGGAGCCAAAGGCAAAGGGCATTATCACAAGTGGATATCTGTTGCCCGGTCAAGACAAGCTTTGGAGGGAGGCGGGCTTTTCAGGGGTGCTGGCTAAACCCTATGATTTGAAAACCCTTAAGGCCATGGTGGAATCGGTTCTACAAATCACTTAGTCTTAAGTGAAAGTGGTTATTCCTCGGAAGCGTAGTGGTCCTGGGCTAAATCCAAAATCAATACATCCTCTTTCAAAGCCTGTTTGTCGGCCTCTAAAATGGCCCGTAAGGCATTGGCTTTTTCCAATACCTTGACTTTAAAATTCAGATTTTGGGCCGTGTGATTGGTTAGCTTCATAACCAGTTTATTGATGCCAACATCCTTTACTTGCAAGACCCGATTCCCGTTATACGAACCCTCTTGTTGGTTCCCTGCAGCATAATCCATTTTTAATAAATCACCCAACGAACCGAGTTGAGTTGAATCGAGTCGATGCAATTTTTCACAAGTCATCGCATTGGCATGAAAGTAAATGTCTTGACCGAATTTTCGGAAGATGAGAACTTGACTCTGATAACGCGGAGATTTATCCAACTGCTTGGCTATCTCCCGGCACGACCGTTGGGAAAGCGGATCCACCGCGGTGGCTGGGCCGGATTTGAGATGGAAAAGAAAGTAATACGCCATTCCCCCAGAGAGGATGATGACGCAAAGTCCAATGAAGAGAAGTTGTGAAAAGGAAGATTTTTCCTGGAGCAACAACAGTTTGGCAAGCTGTTCATCTCGTCGTTGTTTTTCGTCAACGGCTTCACGAAGGCTGGTAAGATTGATTTTAGCGGTAGACAATTCATTTCGAGTCTGAACCAGGTTTCTTTTGGCAGAGACCACTTCCATCTCCAACCGAACCTTTTCATAAATCGCATCCAGGGAAGCGAGTGAATTCTCGATTTGGCGGATATACATGGCGGGACCATCATATGAGCACACAATGGATCGAAAGGTGATGAACAGTGCAATCAGCTTCTGAAGGTTTCGATCCACGCTTGCAGTCATGGCGCGTGTGAGGCGCATTTCTGCCAGGGCGGCGGCATCCATCCACTCTTCCACCGAATAAAACATACGGGTCAGGGTTTTGGTCGGCGATTCATAGGCGATGATGAAACGGCAAAGCGCAATTTTAAGATCATTCAGTTTGATTTTGGAGCGGTGTAACTCCACTATCATACCTTGGGCTTTAGATTTGAGTTCGTCGAAATCTTCCTCTAGCTGGACGTCCGGGCCCTTGATTTTGGTTTCTTCAATAGTGGTTTGAAAATCCCCCATTTCTTCGAGAGTGAGAAACGCGTCTCCCAACGAAGATTCTAAATAAGCATTCACATTGTTGAAATTATGGGCCTTTTCTTGGCCTAGGGAATTGAGTAGGGCGAGCACAAAATTTCCAGCATATAGACGCGGCTCTTGGAAGAGTCGAATCACTTCTGGTGTTGGCTGTGTGACTTCGACCAGTTTCATGGCCGTAAACCCTTGATTTTAAAGATTTTCCGATTCCTTATAAAAGGATAGTTTTTCACAGGCGCTATGGGGAAATTAACTGGATTTAAAATCGGTATGAAATACCTGGGATATGATAGCGAACATAGAGTTCTTCGCCTCGAAACTGAACTTCCGGAACGGGAATTGGATTAAAGGCGACTTTATCCAACCACGCAGGGTTCTGTTTCAAACCGGTCCGGTCTTCCATGCCTTCGGTCAAAAAGTTGGTGGCGACATAACCAAGCAGCGTCCCGCCAACTAGAAAGCTAGCTAGGTAAACTTTTCGGGCATAAGGGGAGGCTGTATTATCATCGAGTAGGTAAACGAATCCGCCGCCAAGCAGGGTTCCAGCTAAGCCGCCTAGAGTGTTGTACAGCCCACGTTCTTGACTGTCATAGCTATTTCTGTAATAAAAAAGGCCTTCCATAAAACCCAAAGTACCTCCGAACAGGGCTGCTCCAATCCAAGGGCGAACATGACTTGCATCGGCCAAAGCCGCAACTTCTACTCCGAGACTCATTCCTAATACGGTGTGATCCATGATTCCAGTATTTACGCCACCGGGAATATTTTGACCCGATCGATAATGGTCGGCTAGGAAATGTCCCATCGCCGCCATGGCCACCGATTGCCCCAATGCCAGCCTAAACACGGGCTCCGCATGCTTTTCCATATCACTGTAGTAGAGGAACGGGGAAAAGAAGCCCATAATCCCAAATCCGATGGCAAATTTTTCCTGGGTATCAATGCGGCCCGGCAAATCCAAGTATTTATCTCCAAGCATGTATCCAGCCCAAATTCCCAGCGGATAAGTTCCGATAGTCAGAAAGCTGGCAACCCGAAAGGGATCACTGGACTGCTCTAAAGCGGCAAAGGGAAGGGCATAACTTGCATACAGAGTGGCGAGGGAGAGATAAGAGACGCCTTGACTATGAGAGTCTTCAAAAGGTCGGTTCTTAGCAAACCAGAAATGGGCTCCGAAGGCGAAGGGAGCAACAATCATGGGGGTGGCAACGGCGACGCGAGTACTTTTTACTTCCAGTGCCAATGGAATGGAAATACCATAAACATAGGTGCTAAGGGCGCTTTGGGTCGCGATATACCACATGCGATTCTTACGTTGGGAACTAACACTGCGGCCCACACCCGGTTTTTTTCCAGCTACCGGCGGACTTGGTTCCATTTTTTCCGACCCAGGTTCAACTTTTTCGGTTGCAGGGTCAGAATTTTCGCTTGCAGCCGTAGATTTTTTAGAAACCAGGGGAATGGTTTTCAGCCCCAAATCATTGGCTTCCGACAGCAACTTTTGCATGGGTTTAGTTCCCACCTCTTCCACCAAGGTCCGGGTTTCATTGGTGGCGCCATCCACAACGGTAACCTGTAGGGAGGTCGGTGACTTTTGTTCCATGGCGAGAACGGAATCGAGGGCATGAAATTCGAAAAAAGTGGAAAGGTGTTCTCGTAATGGATTCGCCTCTACCTTCGCTAAACCTATCCCACCGCAAAAAAGGAGCGCGAGAGATAGGAATAGGTTTTTTATTCGTTTTGAATTCAAAAACATAAAACCGTCCTTCTTAGAATTCTACCAGTTCAACATCAAAGACAAGCGTGGCATTTTGGGGAATGACGGGAGGGTGGCCTTCGGAACCATAAGCGAGATTAGGAGGAATGATCAAAGTCCGCTTTTCGCCCTTGGTCATGTCGAGGAGGGCTTCATCCCAACCAGGAATAACCATACCGGTGCCGACTTTGAACTCAATGGGTTGGCCTCGAGAATAGGAATTGTCGAAGGGGGTACCATCGGTGAGACGTCCCGCATAGTGAACTTTAATGGTGGATCCCGAAGTGGGCTTTGGACCCTTGCCTGGGTGGGAGATAATATACTTGAGGCCGGAAGGAGTGGACTTCGCTTTCTTGGAAAGGGCAGTGAACTCGGCTTGCTGTTTGCTTTTTTTATTAACAATGGCATCCGCATTTTTTTTGATCAAGGCCTGAAAAAGATCTTCATCCCCTTTGAACTTCTTGGCTTTGGCCCCCACGCGAATAATGCGGACACTGTCCATTCGGTCATTTTGTGCAATTGCATTGACTACGTCTTGACCCGTGATGACATGCCCGAATATGGTATGGTGTCCATCCAGATGGGGCGTAGGTAAATGAGTGATGAAAAATTGGCTGCCATTGGTTCCGGCCCCGGCATTAGCCATAGAAAGTATACCGGCCTTGTCATGTCGAAGGGTGGAGTCGAACTCGTCTTGAAATTGGTAGCCGGGACCGCCTGTTCCAGTTCCTTCCGGGTCCCCGCCTTGGATCATGAAATTAGGGACAACTCGATGAAAGAGAAGTCCGTCATAAAACCGTGAACCCGCTGGCCTATTCGACTTTTTGGTTCCTTCAACCAATCCCACAAAATTGGTGACGGTCAAGGGCACTTTTTCAAATTCAAGTTGGGTAGTGATTTTTCCCTTATTGGTATAAAGCTCAGCATATAACCCTGGTCCCATTGGGGTTTGACTGGGGGCGACAGGTTTAGTTGTATCAGCTGGGGCAGCGGTAACCGAGGTAAATACTCCCGAAAAAAGGAAAACCAAAAAAGTAGGGACGAGGGCAACATTAGTTCTTTTAAATAATTGGGCCAAGGAAAACTCCTTTGGAGATGATTCTGACTACTAAATCAATGTGCCCAAGAAGTTAGCAAAAACGGGTAGTGGAATTGGGAGTTACGATGAGCTGGATGTCATTTGGTCGAATACTTTTTGGAATGGGTTTGAGCCTGGTATGTGTTTCATGGTCACAGTTGACTTTAACCGGGGTGGTTCGCGATTTTCCAGAATTGGTTGCCGGTGCTGTGGGTGGAAATGCCGATTTTAACCAAACGAAGAATGCCAATGGTGTGGAGAGTTATGGATGCTTTGACAATCCCTCGGCCGGAAGGGG
>JAYVCH010000267.1:0-5001 GCA_043750055.1 Fibrobacteria bacterium | reverse complement strand
GCCGCTCAAGTTATCATGGCTTACATGGATGTGGTGCGGCAGCAACGAGTTTTATCTGCGCTTGATTCCGCCGTGGCCTTATCCAAAGAAAGAGCCAAGATTACGGAAGGAAAATACAGTTTTGGATCCGTTTCAAAATTGGAAATGCTGCAAGCGAAGCTGGATCTAAATGAAGACTTGTCGTCCCGTCTGAAACAAGTTGCAATTTTAGCGAATGTCCGATTGGTGCTTACACGTCTCCTGACGATGGAAGACAGCGTTTCATTCACGGTGAATGACACCATTCCTCTCGCGCCTTTTGTGGACTATCAGGGGCTAGTTGCTTCTGCCCGAGCAAACAGTCCTGCCTTGAAACAAGCCGAGCAGATAAAAAATATTGCCAGCGCAGGATTCCGGGAATATCGTGGACATCTATTCCCGCAATTAGGATTGAGCTTGGGATACAATTATACCGGATCCGAGTCTGAAGCGGGCTTCATTAAATCGAATCAAACTCTGGGTTGGAATTACGGCATCAATGTCAAGTGGAATGTGTTTGATGGTTTTGTGCTTCCTAATGATTATCATGCCGCCAAGGTCGCGGAACGACGCGCCGATCTTTTAGCGCAGGACACCAAATCTCAATTGGAAACCGCTTTGGCCCAAGTGCGGGAAAGCTCTCGCGCGAGTCGTGAAGTGCTAGTATTGGAAGAGGCTAATTTAGGGTTGGCACGTGAGAATGTTGGAATTGCCATGGAGCGTTTGCGTATTGGAACCATTGCCTCCTTGGAGTTACGCGCGGCGCAGGAAAAATACATCGCTGCGGAAACGAGGTTGGTCACGGCAAGATTTGAAACCAAGCGCGCGGAAACGGAACTGTTACGTTTAGCAGGACGTCTCGTTTCAGCAAGTCCTTAAGACGCGGGTAATTCATTATTCCCTGCTTAAGGGCGCGTTAATACCGTTTTCGAAGAGAAAGCGATTTTATTCCTTTTTCAAATCCCGCGCTCAAAAAATCTTCTAGATAGGGACTGGTCACCGCCTCTTCCTCGTTGACTTTTTCCACCTCGATAGATTTGACGGGAAGCGCCGACCTCTCCACAAGATTTTTTAGGGCACTGAGATAACCGGGTACATACCTATCCCGCGGAGACACTCGAAGCAATAATTCGCGACCCATTTTTTTGGAAATCATAACCAAATTAGATCCATGAAAAAGCAAATGATTCGATGGTAAACGGGAGGGGAGATGATAAGGAAGGCCTTCCAGTCCAAGGGCACAGGGCGAAGCGGGATCGGTTGCGCACATCCAATAAACGGCATCTTCGGGAAGTGGAGCGGAAAGGTTCCTTAGGGCTTGGGGTGAAAGAAATTGTAGACCGGAAATTCCCGCGAAGAAATGACCTGATAGCACCTCTCCGGAAAGTTCCATCAGTCTAAGGGTTCGGAAAAGAGCGGACCAGTTTAAAGAGGGCAACTCCTGATCAAGTAAACCCCGAAACAAAATTCCATAGCGGCGTAGAACTTGTCGAACTCGATCTTTCTGGATTTCTTCAACTTCCAAAAGGTCCGATTCGGGATTGACAGGGTTCAATACGCGCCAAGCTCCTGCCAGGGGACGTGTGGCTTTCCAGCCTTGGAATCGGTTGCGTCCTCGACCGCGGAGATTTTTAACGGGATCGATGGGTGTGGGCAAGTCGAATTTAAACTGGGTTTCTATACCTTTCCTTAGGGCGGCGAAGGTATCGTTGGTGATACGTCCTTGCCAGGAAAGGTTCCATAAAGATTCAACGAGTCGGTCGGATGGAATTGGACATTGAGTGGACAAGGCCTGATAATCCAGCCTAGACGGGGCAGCTTGAGTCAATAATTTTAAGACCAGATCTTGCTCCGAGGAATAAACTTGGTTGACCGGTTCTTTCTGAGCAAAAAGATCCAAATCTTCAGCGAAGGCCAAAGCAATTTTTTCCTGCCCACATCCAAACCAAGCGAGATCGGTATCGCGGAATAATTCATCTAGAATACCGGAGCGATAAGGAACCATCCGAGCAGGCAGGATTTCCGTTTCAAAGTGGGATGCGGAAGCGGGGTATCCAAAAAGTTTTTCCAATGCGGTTTGAAAATCTTCGACGTTAGTTGCTGGATCGGTGAGTCCTTGCCAAGAAGCCAGGAACAAAGGAAGTTTTTCCACAGGCAGGGTTTCGAAAGTGGGTCGGGAGCGACGACGCAAGAGCCGAAGGAGTAATTCCAAATTAGCAGCGTCACAGACTTCAAGGTTGCTGTCAACCTCGGCACCGATTCCCTTATCCACTTCACTTATTTTATCCATCACGATTTGAGAATTTGCTGATAAATCTTCCAAGGCAACTTGGATGGTTTGGAAATGCCTTCCGAAAATGGATTTGATGAAATCGATCGGAACTGGGCCATAACAGCGTAACCATTGGGATATAAGCGCTCCCATGTCGGGAGGGTTGGAGTCGGAGTTTTGTTTTCTCGCTTGTAACAGTCGATTCAGAGTTGACATTGTTTGGGTCGATGGAGCGAAGGAAGAGAAAGGGGAGAAAAGGTTCAACTCCGATAATTGAACCGATAAAGCTTCCAAAAGCTGGGGCAGCGTTTCAATGGCAACTACTAAGCTTCCAGGTTCAATAGTTTTGCCATCAACAACTGGTCGCGAAAATTGAATTCCAATGATTCTCTCTTCCAGGTACTCGTCCGGTGTTTCCTTATTCAAAGACCAAAGTTTTAACCATTCAGACCAAGGAATCAGGACTCGCTCCTTGACCCAATCCAGCAAGGTTATGGCATCGTCAGGAGCATAAAGCGGCGCAACGCGCTGGGCTTTTGCAACGAAGTCCTCGATTATTTCGTGGGGAATTTTAGGACGTAATGGCGATGAAAAAGCGACTTCGCGTAACAAATCTTCACTAGGTCCTTTCGCCCCTTCCGCAGGCTTACTCCCTGCATACATGTTTGCGTTCGTTTGCTTCCATAGCACTCCTTGCGCAAAGGGGGAGGGCTCATGGGTATGGACTTCGCTTATTTTAATCGCGCCGCTTTGAATTTCCCCTAGCATCATTTTAAGCGTGATCAAGTCAAATTCATCGCGCAGACATTCTCGCCATGTTTCTAAAACGATGGGAAAATCAGAGAAACGGGAAACAGCTTGATGCAGTCCCTGGGATCGAAGCCGGCTGATCCACAATGGCACACGGTTTTTGAAATTGGATTTCGGCAACAATAGGGCGCGCGATGCGTTCTCCCGAAAATGGGCCGCGAAGTAGCCTGTCTGTTCCAAACGGTTGCGTAGCAAGGTTTCCAGATTGTCAGCATGTACCCAGTCCAAGAGTCCGGTCGCCGATTCCCCTGGTGGCAATTGCACTAGCAGGCAATCGTCTCCGGGAATGATTTCTATCTGCAATCCCGTGCGCGCCTCCCAGGCGGCAGCCAGCGCATAGGCCCAGGGACGATTCAACCGTCCTCCCCAAATGGCATGCAGTATCACTTGCCGATTTCCATCCGTACCCGGCGCGCTACCTGCATCTTCGACCACCAAATGATGGCGGTGAGGAAGCGAGGCTTTAGTGACAGACTTCTGCTTTTTCAAAAAGGTAGCCACGGCCTCGGCGGAATCGATATCCATGTGACTGCTTTGGGACAATTGAGTCGAAAAAGTCGCGTCTTCAAGGCTCCCGTCCGCATCCGCTAAGAATACTCCCAATCGATTCGAAAAATGAAAACCCCTATCGCGTTCTTCCGCACGCCAGAAGGGTGCCATCTGAGCATCGCGACCCGCTGGAATCACTTCGACTTCGTTGGCGGTAATGCGGATAATTTTCCAACTTCGATTTCCTAACGCGAAAATTTCTCCCGCGCGTCTTTCCCAAACAAACTCTTCATCAAGTTCGCCAATTTTGGCTCGGGATTCAGAATGCCGCAAGGCATAGTAACCCCTGTCGGCAATGGTCCCGCTGTTCATAGCCAGCACAAAAGCGGCTCCTTTCACCGCACGTACCTTACCATCGACTGCATCGACTGATAAGCGCGGTCTCAGTTCTCGTATTCGAGTTTCTTCGAAACGACCGGTCAGCATTTCCACCACCAAATCAAATTGAACTCGCGTGAGGTCACGGTAAGGATGACTTGTGCGGATAAATGCGAACAGCCGATCCAAACTCCACGCTTCCGTGACGGCCATGGAGACCAAAATCTGCGCGAGTAAATCCAAAGGGCATTGAACCAGTCGAAGGTCTTCGATATCGCCCAGTTCAATACATTGAACCGCCACGGCTGCGTGGACAGCATCGAGTCCGTGAGAGGCAAATAATTGTCCCCGACTGACTTGTCCAACTCCATGCCCTGCCCGTCCAATTTTTTGCATCGCCGAGGCGATGGAGAAAGGCGTTTGCACTAAAATCACTTGATTCAATGCGCCGATATCAATGCCAAGTTCCAAGGAGTTTGTTGCCACAATGGCGGGCAATAGTCCCTGTTTCATTCGCTCCTCCACCACGGCCCTGATTTCACGTGACAGTGAACCGTGATGGGCATAGGCAATGGGCGCAGGCTCGCCATCATTCAATAGCCTAGCCAGGCGCTCGGCCATTCTACGGCTATTGGCAAAAATGAGCGTCGAACCCGCCGTTGCTATCATTCGTTTGATCTCGAGGGCAATCGATCCCCAAATGTCATGCTCTTGATTCGGTTCCGCGTTTCCCGATGGGCCACCCGCCCCATTGGGATCAAAGGCGTACCTTACCTGTAACGTATAGATTTTCGGTGTCCGTGACACAACGGTTACCACCGTTCTGGGAACATATCCCGATTCACCAAGAATGCTCCCGCCCACAAAGGCCGCAACCAGGTCCAAAGGCTTTACGGTAGCGGATAAGGCTATGCGTTGAAATTCCCCCGCTATTGGGACGAGACGGTCAATAGCGGTGATTAAATGGACACCGCGTTTGCTAGCGGCCACGGCATGAATCTCATCAAGAATCACAACGGAGATTTGGCATAATG
>JAYVCH010000266.1:0-4771 GCA_043750055.1 Fibrobacteria bacterium | reverse complement strand
GGTCGCATCGATCCAGATAGTATTCCGGGCCTACGCGCCTACGCTTTTATCACCGGTATTTCCCATTTTCCTCGCAAGGCAAAACCGTTGCCCACTCTGCCACGCTTTCCCCTTAATTGGTTGCCGCCAGGTTTGGGAAAAAGTTCCGCAATGGGAATTGATTATGGAGCCGGACGGGCTCTAATGGAAAGCCTACAAGTGGATAAGGTGCATGCTTGGATGCGGAGCGCCAAAATGAAACCTGGCAAAGGAATGCGCGTGGCCGTGATCGATGCTGATTTTCATTTGGGAAGCCCGATTTTTAGCGAGCTATTCACGCAAAATCGCATTCGCGATCAGTGGGATTTCGTTTCCAACCAAGCGATCTCGGTGCAACAAGATTTGGATTCTGGGAGTCATGGAGGGGAATGTCTCTCTTTAATCGGAGGTAACCTACCAGGTACCCTGGTGGGCGTCGCGCCCGAGGCTGAATTTTTATTGTACCGCGCTGAAGAAAATTTGCATGAAGGTTGGGTGGAAGAAGATTATGTGGCGGCCGCTATCGAACGCGCAGTCGATTCTGGAGCGCAAGTAATCAGCATCAGTTTGGGATACCGGTATGAATATGATGACGGTCACGCTGACCTGCCCTTTTCGGCGTTGGATGGAAAAACACGACCCTCTTCCATCGCGGCCCAAGGCGCGGCTCGGCGCAATGTGTTGGTTTCTGTGGCCATGGGAAACCTACCCAGTCCCGATCATATTCCCACATCGCCATCCATTTCGGCTCCTGCGGACGCGGATAGTATTCTTGCCGTCGGCATTGCAGACAAAATGCGCCAACGATGTTCGTATTCCTGTACGGGACCCACGGCAGATGGTCGTGTCAAACCGGATTTGGTTTCGATGGGCGCGGTAGGAGGTTGCGCGGTGTCTGTAGCGAATACATCGATGAAAGTGGCAAGCCTTGAACAATTGCAAGGCACCAGTTTCGCGGCACCGGTAGTGGCGGGAATCGCGACGATTTTGCGGCAAACGCATCCCGAACTCAAGGCTGAAACAATTCGTCAGGCTTTGATCTCCACTTCGGACTCGTATGAAACACCAGATTCCTTGGTGGGCCACGGACTGTTAAATGCCTGGGCGGCATTTCTAAAAATCAATGGCGATACTTTGCCGCATGCGTCTCCGGTAGGTTGGGTTCGACTCTATCATGGAGGTGGACGTATTCCGCTTTTTATTCCCAGAAATTCTAAAGATCCACTTCCCAAGCTTGAACTGGTCGAGCTCTCCGGGCGACGCATTCCCGTTACCGTCCAAATTTTAGGCCCCACGTTATCCATCGAACCTGAGCATGACTTGCGGACGGGTGTTTATATGGTGCGAATTCAATAATGGTCCCATCCACGGGGCACTATTTCAATATCGAGTCTGTCAAAAGGGCTCGGGTATTGCCCTGACTTTAAGTTAAATAGGTTCACCAATCTATTGGAGTCGAAGCCAGTAGAATCCGCTCTCAAAAAAGGAGCAGCTTAAATAGAAAGACTTGAATTCCTTCGCAGCCCAAGGCCGGGGTATGCTCCACGCAGTCTGTCCAGTCGACCCGAGTCATGGACATGGGTGCAGAAATGGCAGCGAGGGTTTCTTCTTTCCAACCCGAATCAATAATAATAGGGTTGAGGATGGCTTCTCCAAGGGGATACCTTTTTTGGGTGGTCGATTGGGGGGGAATATATTCTTCCCAACTTTCGGTCCCTTCCCGATAATAAACCGCGTACTGAACAGGTAACTTGTGATGGATTTGGAATCTTAACGTATCGCCGGGATGAACTTTAATTCCAAAGCGCCCTTCGGTTACTTTTCCGTTTAAGCTTAGGCTAAAGAAGGTGGTGCTTTGGATCTGAGCTTGCGGTAAAAGGGCGGATTTTTCTTTACAGGCGGCTAAAAAAAGTGCCGCAAAAATGACCAAGAAAACAAAATCCAGCCATGATTTGATTAAGACCTCCTGGTCACCTTTTTAATTTAATGATCTTCCCCGGATTTGGAACCCAAATCTTCCAACGCCGCTTTCAGTTTACCGATCTTCTCACGCTGAGATCGAAGCTTTTCGCGTTCCACCTCTACGATATCCCCCGGCGCACTTTTTACGAAACTTTCATTGGCCAACTTTTTCTCTTGCGCCATGGCGAAGCCTTCGACCTTGCCTAACTCCTTAGCGAGACGAGTTTTTTCTGCGGAGATATCCATAATCCCTTGGAGCGGCATGAAAATACGTCCACCTGGAAACATTCCTGAGGCGGAGAAAGCGGGTTTTGCCGCTTTATGTTCAACCGAGAGCGACGAGATTTTTTCCAAACTCGAAATCACATCCTGATGGTTTTGAATCTTGGTTTGCATGGCCGTCGTCTCACAACTAATGCGCAATTCCAATCCCTGTCCAGGGGGCAATGAATACTCACCTCGAATGGAACGGACCTCATCCACAATTTTGAGCAATAGGTTCATGGTCTCCACGGCATCGGCATCCACGCCCTGTCCTTGAGGCGCGACCTCCGGCCACTTGGAGGTGATGAGAGGTTCGGTGGAACCAAGATGCGAACGGATTTCCTCGGTGATAAAGGGCATGAAGGGATGGAGGATGGTGATGAGCTTTTCCAGGACCATGGCAAAAACGAGAACAGCCTGGCGTTTCTCGGCGCTGGGTTTTCCATCTTCTCCAGGCGCGGCGGCGATGACTTTTTTACGAATCTCTAAATAGTTGGAACAGAAATCGTCCCAAGTGAATCGATAGATGGCTTGCGCCGCTTCTGAAAATCGGAGTGTGGGCGGTTCCAAGCATTCTGTGACGGTGCGAATGGTTTCATCCAAACGACCTAAGATCCAGCGGTCGGCAACATGCAATTCCGAAAGACGCAAAGGTTCACGATGACCGGCCGCGCCAATTTTCGCTTCCTCCAAATGTGGCAGAACAAAGCGTACGGCATTCCAAAGCTTGTTTGCGAAGTTGCGTCCCGATTCGAATTTAACTGGCGAAAGCTTGATGTCTTGGCCTTCGGTGGTCAAGGTCATGAGGGCGAAGCGCACAGCATCGGCTCCGTATTTTCCAATCATCTCGATAGGGTCAATGCCATTGCCTTTGGACTTGGACATGCGTTGTCCTTTTTCGTCCAAGATGGTGCCATGAATGTAAACGGTATGAAACGGAGTTTTGTTCAGGAATTTAAGGCCTGAGAAAATCATTCGCGCGACCCAAAAATAAATAATGCCGCGATCAGTCACCAGCACATCGGTGGGATAATGGGTAGCCAATTCCGGCGTCTTGTCCGGCCAGCCTAAAGTGCTAAAGGGCCATAAGGCGCTGGAAAACCAGGTATCCAACACATCCTCTTCCTGCTCCAAGGCGACTTTATCACCATATTTTTTGGTGGCAGCCAATTGAGCTTCCGCGGCCGTTCGGGCCACGATAAAAGGCGTGTCTTGTCGGCGCTTGCCGTCGGTTTCACTAATGACATACCAAGCCGGAATCTGATGACCCCACCACAGTTGTCGAGAAATACACCAGTCTTTAAAGGGCTCAAGCCAAGCCCGATAAGTTTTGGTATAACGCTCCGGAACAAAACGCGTTTCGCCTTTTTCAACCACATCCAGTGCCGGTTCGGCCAGCGGCTTCATATTCACAAACCATTGGTCAAGCAGATACGGTTCCACCACATCGCCGGATCGATAGCAAGTAGGAATGGGAATCACGCGGTCTTCCACGCTGACCAATTGTCCCAAGGTTTCCAAATCGGCCACCACGCGTTTGCGGGCTTCAAAACGATCCAAACCTTGATAGGTTCCGGCCATATTGTTCAGCGTTCCATCCAAGTTCAGGGCGATGACGGGTTTCAACCGATGCCGTTTGCCCACTTCATAATCGTTGAAATCATGCGCCGGCGTTATCTTAACCGCGCCCGATCCCTTTTCTGGATCCGCATGTTCATCGGCAATGATAGGAATGCGGCGATTGATGAAAGGAATTAAAACATCTTTTCCAATCAAATGTTTATAACGACTATCCTCAGCATTGACGGCAACGGCCACGTCACCGAACATGGTTTCGGGACGCGTAGTGGCCACGGTGATCGATTGCGAAACGTCATCGGCGAGCAGATATTGGATGGACCAGAAATGTCCTTTAACGTCTTTGTTCTCAACTTCCTCATCTGCGAGGGCGGTTTGCAATTTGGGGCACCAATTAATGAGGCGTGTGCCGCGATAAATGAGCCCGTCTTCATAGAGGCGTACGAACACTTCGCGCACAGCTTTTGATAGTCCCTCGTCCATGGTGAAGCGCAGGCGCGACCAATCGCAGGAACTCCCCATCCGCATCAATTGATTTACAATCCGATCGCCATACTCGTTTTTCCATTCCCAGACTTTCTCCACGAATTTCTCGCGACCCAGGTCTTTGCGTTTGATGCCGTCTTTGGCGAGTTGTTTTTCAACCACCGATTGGGTGGCGATACCAGCATGATCCGTTCCCGGTTGCCAAAGGGTGCGATAGCCTTGCAGGCGCTTGAACCTAATCAACACGTCCTGCAGGGTATTGTTAAGCGCATGGCCCATATGCAGAGCCCCGGTGACATTGGGTGGGGGGATGACGATGGTGAAAGGTTTGCCTTCGCCCTTCGGCTCAAAAGCGCCGCTTTCGCGCCATGACCGATACCATTTTTCTTCAATGTCCTGAGGAGAATATCGACTGTCCATGATTTATCTCGAAGTTTGATTTTAAAATAAAATTAGTAAAATG
>JAYVCH010000265.1:0-4406 GCA_043750055.1 Fibrobacteria bacterium | reverse complement strand
GCTTTGGAAAAAGGGATTTTCCAAACCTATCAAGAAAAGAATTTGCGCTATTCCCAAATGGCACCCATGTCGATGTTCGAAGAGAAAAATACCGGCAACAATCTGCCTGCCCAAATTGACATTCATGCAACTTCAGGCAATGAGTACCATTTCCTCTTTCTCGCTAAAGGCGGAGGTTCCGCGAACAAGACCTATCTCTTTCAGGAAACCAAATCGCTTCTGAATGAAAAGTCTTTGGAAAAATTTCTCAGGGAAAAACTGTTTTCGCTTGGTACAGCCGCATGCCCGCCGTATCATCTCGCAGTTGTAATTGGCGGCACTTCTGCCGAAGTCACTTTGAAAACTGTGAAGCTCGCATCGGCCGGATATTACGATACCCTGCCGGTGACGGGGAGTGGAGAAGGTCAAGCCTTTCGCGATCCCGAATGGGAGGCTCGTATTATTCGCATGGCGCAGGAAAGCCGCATCGGCGCGCAATTCGGTGGAAAGTATTTCGTGCATGATGTGCGTGTCATTCGTTTGCCTAGGCACGCGGCCTCCTGTCCTGTGGGAATAGGAGTCAGTTGCAGTGCGGATCGAAATATCAAAGCCAAGATCACCCGGGATGGAATTTTTCTAGAACAGTTGGAAACCGATCCGGGTAAATTCTTACCGCCGGGACCCAGCGCCGATTTAGCCAAACCCATCGCCATCGATCTAAATCGACCCATGGCCAATATTTTGGCGGAACTCTCCCACCATCCCATCCAAACCCGACTCAGTTTATCCGGCCCTCTCATCGTCGCACGCGATGTCGCACATGCGCGCATCAAGCAACTGCTGGATTCAGGGAGTCCGATGCCGCAGTGGCTAAAGGATCATCCAGTTTATTATGCCGGCCCTGCCAAAACCCCTGAAGGCATGGCGTCGGGAAGTTTTGGTCCCACCACAGCGGGACGCATGGACGGTTACGTCGATGGTTTTATGGCCCAAGGTGGCTCACTTATCATGTTAGCTAAGGGGAATCGTTCCCCTGTTGTTCGCGAGGCTTGCGCACGGCACAAAGGGTTTTATTTAGGTTCCATCGGGGGGCCGGCCGCTATTTTGGCAAAAGAAAATATCCTCAAAATGGAAATCGTCGATTTTGAGGAACTGGGCATGGAAGCGGTTCGCCGTATCTGGGTTAAAGATTTTCCAGCTTTTATCATCGTCGATGACAAAGGCAATGATTTTTTTCAGGGTATGGGGAGCAAGGAGTGACTGCTCCAAATCCTACCCCATTGAAACTTTGTTTTATCCTGTCGTCAATTGGCGGCCCCCGCATGCTTACCCCTCTTTTTTCCGGAGTTTTAAAAGACGATGTAGCCTATATCGTAATTCAAAGATTAGCGGGTGCAGGACTGCTCGATATCTTAGTCGAATGTGTGCGTGAAGAGGTTAATCGAAAAATCTTGGTGGCCGGGCACTCGCTTCAACTCGTTGGTGGGGCCATTCATTTTCTTCCCAATGAACGGAGCTTCGCTTTCTCGGGCGAAAAACTGGTCTCAGCCGAAATGCCCGGTGCCAGTCGATTGAACTTGGATCACTTGTTTACCTCCGCCGCCGAACTTTCCAATCCGTGTAGTGTTGTGATTTTATCGGGAATGTTAACCGACGACGATGGCCTGGCTGGTTTGGCCAAGCTCAAGGCGCATGGGACACCTATCATTGGAACTTTGGAAAGCAACACGCCCGTCTTTGACTTCATTGAACAACTGAAGCAACGGGGATTGATGGGCGAATTATATCCGCCTAAATACTTGCTTGAACATCTCCGATTTTCCAATTTGGAAAATCTGGGTAATCGACGTCGTGACGGTTTGGATGAGGCCCCAAAAATTCTAATCGCCGATGATGAAGAGAAAATTCGTACTCTGATTTCAGATATGCTCCAAGCCCATGGGATGACAACGGAATTGGCAGTCGATGGCCTGGATGCGCTGCGAAAACTCCAAAAAGGGAAATATGATGCGCTGATTCTGGATTTGCAAATGCCAGAAATGGACGGAATCAAAACCCTTGAAGCCTTAAAAACCATCGACCCGAAATTGCCTATCGTTGTGATTACCGGGAGCGATGATGCCTCAAAGATTCAGGCGGCCAAGGAATTCAATGTGCTGGGGGTTTTACAAAAACCATTTACATGGGAAAAGCTGAAAAAAATCCTGCCGTACCCAGGAAAGGGTACGGCAGGTTCCTAACTCAGAATGCTAAAAAGTGCACGCTACCGAGCTCCAACTAGCGAGCGGCTCTTCCGCTTTTGCATACGAATGAAATTCGCTCGACGGAAATCATTTCGGTGCTCAACGCAATAACGCGGATACACGAATTGTTTCGGGAATACCTTGATGATATACTTCGTTTCGCAACCCTGGAGGCAGCAGCAAAATTCTAAATCCAATACTTCGGTGTAATTATGCTTAAACACCATGTTCTTGACATCAACGCTTTCAAATTCTTTTTTATGCTTGGCGCGCTGCTTGATATCACGATGAAGTTCGCAATACTTTGCGATGGGATGACCCCAAAACTCCCTGCCGCAACCCGGTTCCTGGCATACCTTAAGTTTGATGCGTTTCTTTTTTTTGTATTTAGGAAGTTGCATGATGTCGCTTTCTCAGAAATTTGAAAGGGCATACGGTTCCCTTTATTCAAGGAAATATAACAAAAATAGACAAGTTGTCAACCAGTAAAGATAGTTTATGACCTTCTTTGATTTTTTATAGGCTAAATTTAGACGGATTCAGCATATTTATTTTTGGCCATTTTTACTGTCATGCGTAGGGCTGCCCAGAAAATCACACTTTTTGGAATTTTTTCCCTTCGAAGTCATAGGGGCGAATCCTAGATCCAGGCTTATAATAAATCCGCATGCAACCTCTACTAATTCACATAATGCCCAACCCGAAGGTGGCACAAGGGAAAGTTCGGAAATGGGCCCGTTCCATCCTTGTGATTCTAGTTCCAATCCTTTTTATACCCCGATGCATTTTAGAGTCCAAACTCCCTTCCCAACCGGTGGATGTAAACCACAGCGATGTCATTGATTCCATATACCCTTCAGGGGTCACTCCCTCACGGACGGTAAACTTGTACCAGCCCCTATTGGACACGCACCTTTCTATTGGCGAAGCCTCGGCCCCACAAGTGTATCCCGGGGTCAATGTGAAGGAAAAATCGACTGGGATGATCGTGAAATACCGCCTCACAAGACAACGTTTTGGAACTTGGGATAAAACACTGGAGTTCAAATGGAATTATTTTCTGCTCCAATCGAATTTTCTTTTTCCAGAGAGCCTACCTGACACTAGCGGAATGGCGGTTCTTACTAAAAACTTGTACGATTCTATCCACATTCGTGATCGCTTCACAAAATACTTCGACAGTGCCAGTGCTCCCAGTATTTTAAACGTGATTAATACTTCAACCAAGGGAGGGGCCATTGGAATTTCCATCAAGCTTCCTCTCCACAAGGACACCCTGGTCATCAACCAAGTAGTGAAGGGTTCGCCAGCGGACAAAGCAGGTCTCAAAATGGGCATGGGCATTTTGGAGGTAAATGATTCCAACGTCGTGGGCGATTCAGCAATTGAACGCTTTAAACGCTTCAGTGCTGGAGACTCGGGAGTGGAAATCCGCCTCAAACTAAAGACTCAAAATGGAGAATGGATTATCTCCATGATTCGAGTACCGGTCTCTTTTCCCACCGTACTTGTTGATTCGCTCTCAAACAGAGTGGGATATATCTCCATCAGTGGGTTTACACCGCAAACTTTGGGCGTGAATTCAACTTATACGGAGTTTCGTGACGCTCTATTGGCTACCAAACGGTTTCCCATCACTCTATTGGATCTGCGTGATAATGGTGGCGGTTCATTGGATATCGCGATTCGAATGTGTGATGAAATCCTCCCCGCCGGAGCGGTTATTATTCGACAACGGCAAAGACGGTTTGATGAAAACCTACATGCTGTTTTGAATTCCGAGATCACATCCATTGCCACATCGGGAGGCGTGGGAGAAATGTCTCCCACTGGTGGAAAACGGAAATACCTGCTCCTAGCCAATGACCACAGTGCAAGTGCATCCGAGATACTGTTGGTGTCGGTGATAGAAGGAGCCAAAGCTCCGTTAATGGGGATCAAGACTTTTGGAAAAGGGGTGGGTCAAACCGTCAGGAATACGCCAGGGAATGGATTAGCCTTGGTAACCTTTCTGAAATTTACCAGTGCCTCTGGTTTAGACTATCACACAATTGGATTGATTCCCGATTATCTGGACTCGGCATCTGGAGACAGCCTTCTCATCAATGCAACTCTTCGAGCGGAAGCGCTGCTATGGAAGCCGCCTGCAAAATCATCCTCGGAATTGCAAGCGAGGTCTGAGCT
>JAYVCH010000264.1:0-46164 GCA_043750055.1 Fibrobacteria bacterium | reverse complement strand
TCCAAGTGAACGCATTTCCTCAGTCAAGGGTGTTCTAGCTCGACATCGGGAAAGAATTCGAACCATCAACCGCAATGGATTGTCTGGAACCGATACCGTTCGCTTCATCAGTGAGATGGCCGATACCTTGATTCGAGTGATGTGGGATCAAGTTGAAATGACCCAACCCAATGAAGCATGCCTCGTTGCGATTGTTGCTGTGGGCGGTTATGGCCGCAGTGAATTATGCCCGCAGTCGGATATCGATCTTTTAATTTTGACTTCTGAAAAGCCTTCTAAACACGAGATTGATCAGGCCGAACGAATAGTTCGAAACTTTTGGGACTTCGGATTTGTTCTAGGAAGCTCCGTACGCAGCATCTCGCAGTGCAAGGAAGCCTCTACAAAGGATCCGGAAACCTGGACATCCTTTTTGAATGAACGCTTTGTAGCCGGCAACCATGACCTTTACCGGAAGTTTGTCGACCTCATGGGAAAAAGACTTTTTCCATGGCGTATTTCTGCACTCATCGAAGCCAAAATCGCCGAACGCGAACATCGGAAAAGTCAGTTGGGCTCACTTGTGCAGCTACTTGAACCAAATTTGAAAGAAGGTATTGGTTGTTTGCGTGATGTGCATTCCATGATGTGGATCGCGAAGGTTCGACACGATTGCAACAACTTCGGCGATTTGGTGCGCGAAGGCTTGATCACGCCGCAGGAGCTCGAAGATATTCGAGTCGGATACGATTTCCTGCTCCAGGTGCGTTGCTGTCTGCATTTCATGACAGAAAAGAAGGACGATCACCTCACCTTTACCTTACAACCAGACGTTGCCGCCGAACTTGGTTTTGAAGCAGATGGCAGCCAAAAACCAGTTGAAGTATTCCTTCGAGTCTTCTATCACCATACCAAGACCCTACTCCGTGTCACGGAAGCGGTGATTTCCAGATGGGTTAAATCCAAAGAGAAATCCCGTAAACCCGCCATCCTTAAAGACCATTCACATTTTCACACCGTGGATGGAGCATTGGATCTAAAAGCGCGCGTCGGCAATCCCTTCGTCGGCAATATTGGATTAGTATTGGAGTATTTTGAGATCGCGAATCGACGTAGGTTGGGTTTTGCGCATCATGCCATCCTTCGCATAAAGCAGGCCGTCAGCATTCTCTCCACTCAACCCAATTTGGATACTAAGGCTAACCTACCAGAATTCCTAAGACTGTGTCAGGGTGAAAACCGAGTGGGTCGAATGCTGCGATGCATGAACGATGTTCACCTCATAGGGCTTTTAATTCCCGACTTCAACCATATCTATTGCCATAGTCAGCATGACATCTACCATATCTATACCACCGATGAGCACACAATCACGGTGGTTCGGCAACTGGCCTACATGGGAAAACAAACCGATAAACAATTGGAATCTTTGAAGAAGGCATTTTCTCTCGTCAATGATATGGAAGTGTTGATATTGGCCTGCTTCTATCATGATATCGGGAAGGGTGTGGGTCCGCAGCACAGTATCAGCGGCGCTAAAATGGTTTTTGAGTATATGGAAAAGATGGGATTCTCTCCCTCTCGATGCAAAGAGGCGTCCAACCTGGTTCTCTACCATCTCATCATGAATGAAGTTATCCAAAGGCGGGATCTTGATGATCCCAAGACTATTCGTGACTTCATCACCAAGGTCGAAACTCCCGCGACCCTCCATAAACTATATGTGCTGACTTATTGCGACGTATCTTCGGTTCATCCCGATGCATGGTCCAATTGGAAGGCTACCTTACTTCAAAAGCTCTATGATGCCGCGCTAGAGGAGATGCAGAGCCCATTCCAAGCAGTCTTGGCATCCAAGAATCTACAAGACCTTCTCATTGAAAACGTCTCTAAACATGTCTCAGAACAGCAGGTCCGCTCGCATTTGGAGCAGTTACCACGCCAATATGCCTCTTCCACTACACCCGAGGACATTATTATCCATTTGGGCCTGCTGTCATCATTGGAGACTCAAAAATTCAATGCGCGCATTCTGGAAAGACCCACTCATTGGGAAATCACGGTGGTTGCGAACGATGACGATGCACTTTTACGAACGATAGCGGGAACGTTGACCCGTTTGGAACTTTCCATTCTCAGCGCGAGAATTTTTACTCGTGTCGATGGAAAAGTCATAGATAAGTTCTGGGTTTCTGTTCCCGAAGGTAAACTGTCGAGCAGTTCGGTTGAACATCGTTTGATCCAGGAGTTAGAGAAGAACTTCAAGCTCTCGAGGGAAGAATTGCATGATTTACAAGTAAGACTGAAGCCAAAAAGCGTGTTTGGAAAAGTGCGGGACATGCGTATGAAGCCCGCCGTTACGTTCTCAAACGCGATCTCGGACAATTTTAGCACGGTCGATCTCACTTGTTCCGACCGGATTGGTCTCCTTTATCAAGTGACCAAGGTCTTCACTGAAATGAAATTAAAAGTGCATGGTGCGATTCTAACAACCGAGGCCGATAAGGCGATGGACTCATTTTATATCACCGACGCGGCGAATAAAAAAATGGATGACTCTCAACTCGTTGATTCAATTGTGACTACACTCATTTCAGAGTTGAGTGATATCTGAATTACACTTTGATCACACATCACATCATTCGCTGATCAAATTTTTTTTTCATTTTTCAAAAAAAATTGCTTGACTATTTAAGTCAACAACTTTATCATTAAGACATCAAAGAGATGAAGTAGGAAAGATTGAACAACAACCGTACACAGAAGCAAGTCAATCAAGAGAAGCAAGTAGTTTCTCTAATCGTTTCTCGGCCAATAACCACGGGCCTGAAACGCAGCCTACAGTTTTTAGTAGTCAACAACAATCAATAAAAATTTAAAAGCCGGAGGGAGGTGATTACATGGCCGCCAAGAAGAAAGCTGCAAAAAAAGTTGCTAAGAAGGTGACGAAGAAGGCAGCTAAGAAAGCTACCAAGAAGAAGAAGTAGTTCTTCGGTATCCCCGCAAGGGTGATATCAGATGCTTAAGAGGAGGTTGGGGTTTCCCTGACCTCCTTTTTTTATTTGCCTTGAGTTTAGCAAAGAATTTTTTTCGAATCCTTGCTTTAATCTTTATGTAAGTCCTTGATTTAAAAAGAGAAATGCTATAAGGGTTCTCACCCTCAAGTCATTATATAAGTGTAGGTCCAATGGAATAGGAGCGCTCCATTAGGAAAAAGAAGGATTACATCCGTTCAATTGCGGGAACACCGATCATTTCCAAGGTCTGACCCAGGACGATGCGGGCACAGTCGATCAGAAAAAGTCTCTCTTTTTCCTCCGGGCTCCCCAGGGCGCGGCAAACATGAAGGAAACTATGAGTTGCTTCGGCAATATCCAGGGAATATTGGGCTAAGGCAATGGGATCGTTCGCCTCAATGGCAACGCCAATTTTATCCTGGAACACGCTTAAAGTTCGGATCAAGGCTTGTGCTTGCGGTTCTGGATATTTTTGGAAGTTGATTCCGTCAATGCCCGATTGGGCCGTATTTTCTTGAGTGGTTCGGCCAAAGCGCTCGGCGCTTTTTCTTAAAATGCTACAAAGCCGTACATGTGCGTTTTGGACATAAGGTCCAGAGTCGCCTTCAAAACTTAAAGCCTTATCCCATTCAAAGCGGATATCATTGAGTCTTCGGTTCTTCAATTCGCTGAAAACAAGAGCGCCAATTCCGATTTTACGGGCTAAAAGTTCTTTATCTTGGGCTTCGGGGTTTTTTTCCTCGATGATCCCTAAGATTTTTTCCTGTGCGCCGATAATCACATCTTTCAGCAAGCTAGTTTGGCCACTGCGAGTTTTGCCTTTTTCCCATCCACCTTCTTCGTTCTTGATCAGGACTAAACCAAATGGGACATGCTCAACAGTTTGATGCCAGCCGAATCCCATCAGTTCCAACACTTTGTTCAATTGTTGGAAATGGAGACTCTGGCCGTTGTCAACTATGTAAAGGCAGCGATCGAAATGGTAGGATTCCATCCGATAAATAGCCGCGGCAATATCTCGGGTGATGTATAAGGTGGCGCCGTCTGTTTTCCGTAATAACACAGGGGGCAAATTATGTGCGGTCAAGTCGACGATTTCAGCACCTTGGCTTTTGCTAACAAGTCCCATCGCCGATAAATCCGCCATGGTTTTTGGCATTTGGGGAACAAAAAAAGCTTCGCCTGTGTAATGGTCGAACTCGACAGAAAGCATATCGTAAATTCGCCGTAGCTCAAGAAGTGTGATTTCTTTAAAGGCACTCCACAATCCTAAATATCGGTTGTCTCCCGCTTCTAAGCGTTGAAAGGCTTCACGCGCCTGATTTTCCAAAGTGGGATCTTCCTTGAAGGCACTCTCGAAAGCTTTGTAAAGGGCATTGAGACGTTCGATTGTCATTCCCGCCAAGTCGCTCTCTTTGAGACCTTCGCGCAGGAACATCACAATTAACTTGCCGTAAGACGTCCCCCAATCTCCGAGGTGATTAATTCGAATGACATTGAAGCCGGCCTTTGCATAAATGCGGCTGAGGGAGTTCCCAATCATGGTTCCACGCAAATGGTGGAAGGCTAATTCTTTTCCCATATTGGGAGAAGAATAATCGATCACAATCGTCTTGCCTTTACCACGATTACTCGCTCCATAACGATTTCCCAATTGGGAAATGGCGCCTAAGGTTCGGTTGGCAAAATCAGAAGGGGTGATGAAAAAATTAAGATAACCACTCAAGGCTTCAATTTTATAAAAGGGCCCGACGGGTTTGATCAACGACGCCATTTCCTGTGCTATTACGGCAGGGGCTTTGCGAAGTTTTTTGGCCAGTGCAAAACAGGGAAAAGAGAAATCACCCTGTCCCTCATGTTGAGGACGGGTCAGGGTATCATGGATCTCTTGGGGTGGGAGGCCAGTATGCGGAGCACATAGATCCGCAATTTCCTCCTTATAGGTCTTCATCCTCGTCTTCGGTATCTTCCTGGTGGATGACATAATCTTCAGCGTTAAGTTTGGTGGACTTTGCGTCCGCCCAGAGGCGTTCGAGTGAATAATAATTTCTTGTATCTTTTTCGAACAGATGGATGATCAAATCTCCGTAATCGAGCACTGCCCATTTCACGCCGCCATGATATTCGGAGCGAAGTGCTTTTATGCCGTCGCGACTTAAAACCTTGTAAGTGTAGTGCAGGACCGCGCGCATTTGAGCCTCATTGGCACAAGTGCATATGAGATAAAAATCAGTCAATGAACTTAATCCTCTTAGATCGAGTATCACTGCATCTTCCACTTTTTTTCCAAAGAGAATAGCCGCTGCCTTATGCGCTAATTCTTGCGCTTCTACATTTTTTGCTTTTGCCATCGCTTTATCAGCTCCTCATAGTCCCTTCCAATAAATACCGTGGCATCAACCAAAGCCATCGGATCGAAAAGGTGGATCAAATTATCCGTGTGTAAAATTTTTGCAAGGTCACGTGCCACAGGTTCATTCGCCGTGCGCGCAACAACGATCGTTTTAGCATAATTCCAGCTTGGTGCATTTCCAAACTCAATAATATCGAATCCCTGATTAGTCAGATAATCTCGGAATTGCTCCGCGGCTCCGCCTTTACCACATCCATTCAAAACCTGAATTTGGCCAGTATTGGGAAGGAAAACCGCAACAGGTTCCTCTTTTTTACACCCGACCCATAACAGCGCCATTAAGCTGAAACAATGACTCCACCGAGGATTTCCTAGCTTGGAATGAATAACTCTCATATTGGATATACTGGGCACAGGAAATTTCAAAGGGAACTGATAAATGAAGGGAGACGCAATAGGCGCTTATCGGGACCAAGGATTCAGGAATGGGCTTGGATACCCATAGGCCTTGGTCGCATCTTGGCCATTAAGAAGTTGAATGGAAAAGGTCGTATTTTGGCTAGGCTTATATTCTAGCCCAAGTCGTGGAAAAATCATGGATGAACCGCGAGTGGGATCTTGAATGCCCCGGCTTCCAAAACTTCCGGCGGAGCTGGAATAGAGAGGTGAGTAAAACCCGACATCTGCAGAAAGCGTTAAAGGCGCGGCTAATTTATAGTTGAGAGTATTTAAATAAAGTCCCGCGGAGGACGCACCCATAGAACCCGATGAAAAATTGACGGAATAACTTTGATGCATGGAAAAGCGATTTGGATTTAAAAACGAAAAGCCAGGAGTGACATCGCCCCATCGATAGCTGGGAGCCAACAGTTCTTTACGATCGAAGTCCTGATTTTGGGTCAACAAGGATGGCGGCTCGGAGGACGAAAAAAGGGAACTTTGTGGATCGATAGCATGAATAAATGTGGCAGATATAACCATTAAAAAAGCAAAACCAAGACCAAAAGGTTTCTTTAAGCCTTTCTTTTTTTCCAGATTTCCATAGTTCTGTTTAATCAGTTTTGATCCAATCCGCTTCATAATAATATAGTTAGGCAGCTAATTTGAGGGTACATTTTTGCTATCCACCTGGATAATTCGAGGCTGATGATTGGCTAACTCTTTATTCTCCATCATTGCATAGGTCATTATGATAACAATGTCGCCGATGTGAACCAATCTGGCTGCAGCACCATTCACACAAATTTCACCGGATTCGGGCTTTCCTGTAATGGCGTAAGTCTCAAATCGTTGACCGTTGTTCAGATTAACGACATAAACCTTTTCAAATTCGAGTATATCCGCCAACTTCAATAAGACAGGGTCGATGGTGATCGACCCATTGTAGTTCAAATTCGCATCCGTAATAGTGGCGCGATGGATTTTCGATTTAAGTATATCCCTTAGCATTCCCTCAATTTACTAAAAATGAAGGGAAAGTAGGGCAGAAGGGCCGCCTTGAGTATTTAGACCCAAATTCCAGCTAAAACGCCCAGCCTCCTGATTATCAACATATCGCGTTCCGATATAGGCATCGCCTGCACTTGTGAACATAGCGGCCAGGGCTGCTATTGGATAAAAGGGATAAATACTGTGGGTATCTTTATTCTGATGCAAAAATGTCAGGGCAATGCCTGCCACAGCAATGGTGGATAAAGCCGCACCAAATATAGGCTTATGAGTTTTGTATTCATAAAAACCTGGAAGGATAAAGGATAGAAATGGAGTCATATTATTGGCGTCTTGCTTACGATAACTCCGATCAATATCGTCGTCAGCCATGCCCGCTTTTTTTTCTGTAATCCAGTGATCTTCAGTGACGCCAAGTTTTTTCCAGGGTTCAGAAAAATACTCGTTTGGAGATATTCCCACTTCCAAAAGTTTTAGAAACTTCGACTTTGACATGCCGCTTTCTTTAACTTTTTGGAATTCTTCTTGGCTAATACCCATGTCCTCTGCCGTTGTGTTCTCCCACTCTCCAGCGAAAATCTTTGGAGTTGGAAGGAGAAGTAGTGCTGCTAGAATTAAAGCTTTCTTTATCAAAACCATAAGGAGTGGTTCCCTTTATTTGTGCTGGTTTAAACTAAGGCCATTTCCCGAAAAAAACAGGACCCGTTAGAAAAAGCTTTCTGGTGCCGAGGGGGGGAATTGAACCCCCACAGAGTTGCCCCTATCGGATTTTGAGTCCGACGCGTCTACCAATTTCACCACCTCGGCGTGGATAACTCCCCTTTCAGGGATCGGGAAATATAAAAAATAACCTTCCCAAAAGGGAGAATTCTCATGAGTTGAGTTCATTCTCGATCCAAATTATACCTTTTCCGGTTTTTATTGGGGTTCATTTCCAATGAAATGTCCTCGTTACCCAATTCTTTCAGAAAGATTGATTCAGAATGTCCAGGCAAATTCTTTTAGACTCCTCATTTGGTTTAGTTCGAACTGCGATAGCTCATGGCACCCACCTAGTTGATTATTATGAAGAGTCTCCAGAACAAAGTCGGATAAAAGGAAACATTTATCGTGGTGTGGTCAAAAGAGTGGATGGAAATCTGCAAGCGGCATTTATCCGTTTTTCTGCAGGAAGAGACGGATTTTTGTCACTTCGAGATGCCGACACGGTTTCCTCTGTAGGTGGTACGGTTAAAGTAGGAGATTCCATTCTGATACAAGTAGTGAAGGATGAAGTGGGTGATAAGGGGGCGGCACTGACCGCTAAACTTTCGTACTCCGGACGTTATTTGGTCTTTGTGCCAGGACGTAACGATGAGGACGGGATTTCCAGTCGGGTCAGTGATACGGATCGGGTACACTTGAAAAAAATTCTTGAGGAGATCAAAATTCCGGCGAGCGGGTCCATTATATTGAGAACCGCTGCAATACAAAAAGGCATCGTCGAGCTGCAAAAGGATTTGGATCGCCTTTCCGAAGCGCATAAGGACGTCCAAGAAAAATTTGTCAAGGCTAAGGAGATGGCCCTTTTATTTCAGGAGGCCCTCCCGGCTCTTCGTTACTTGCGTGAATACTATCACTCCGAAGTGGCAAAGATTTGGGTGAACGATGAGATGATTCTCGGGCAGTGTCAACAGTTCTTTCAGTTATATGAACCCGCTTCTTTATCGAAGTTGAATTTTTCCAATGATGGTCCATTAATGTTTCAAAAGTTAGGGTTGGAGGCGGCAGTAGACCAACTTTCAGCGCGGAAGATAACCTTGCCTTCGGGCGCTAATATCGTCATTGATCAAACCGAAGCCTTGGTGGCAATTGATGTGAATTCAGCTAAGGCCGGGGGCCGAGGTGAAGAGGGCCGATCCAATTCTATGCACGAAGAAACTGTTTTCGCCATCAATAAGGAAGCGGCGATAGAAATTGCACGGCAGTTGCGCTTACGAGACCTTGGTGGAATCATCGTAGTTGATTTTATCGACATGGAAGACTCACGACATTGTCGGCAAGTGGAGGAATTGATTCGACGCTCGCTTTCAGCGGACAAAGCTAAAGTCAAAGCCTATGATATCAGTCCATTGGGAACAATGCAAATCAGTCGTCAGCGCCTCCGAAAGGCTGGACCCAATTTTTCGAAACATTTTTGTGATGCTTGTGATGGGAAGGGTTGGCAAGTGAGTCCCGCTGCCGGCGCTTTTTCCGCACTGAGAAAAATGGAAGAGGTTTTGACGCGAAGGCCTATACCAACAACACTCCAAGTTTCCGCTCCCTTTCCCATTGCCAATCAATTGCTGAATACACTTCGAGATCAAGTTCTTTCATTGGAAAATCGATATTCATGTTCCATCCAAATCTCGGCACTTCCCCGCTCTACAGGCGATGTTTTATTCCCACTCCCATTGGGTGGAAAAGAAGTCGCACACCAAGTACGACATCCGGTTCAAAATACACGACATCAAAATCAGGATACGGGAATGCATCGAAAGGAAGGGGAAGGTAATCGGCGTCGTCGGTCTCATCGAGGCCGCGAACACCAAGCCCAAGGTTGGACAAACCAGAACGTGCAATCGGTGGATTCTCCGACACTTATTGCATCCGAGACGCCGCTAGAAATCAATCCTCCGAATTCCATGGGCTCTACAACAGAATCGCATCTACCCGTTAAAGAGAAGGCGCCTCAAACCCAACTGCAACAGATAGTGTTTACGCCTATTCAAAACGTAGTGCCAAACAATGCGAGTCTTACTAAACCAGAAATCCGGTCGCCTAAGAAAGCCACAAAAAGCTCGGTCAGTTCTCGACAATTAGGGTCAATACCGGCAATCAAAAAAGCGAACAAGCCTCAGGCATTAGATAAACTTAAACCACCTAGAAAAAAGGCAGCAGAGGTCTCAAAGCCAGTAAAGCCCAGAGCAAAAATCAAGGTCAAGCCGAATGCGGTGGAAAAAAAAAGAGTTCAGCTAAAACCAAGTGTTCGCAAACAGAAGTCGTAGTTTTTTGAATCTCGAGAAAGGGAAGACTAAGGTCCAAAGGGCATAGGCTGGGAAAGCAGATGTTGCGGTTTTAGAACGGACTTTGAATACTCATTTGCCTCATCCAAAGTCTTAAACTTTCCCAGTCTTACCTGGAAGAACTTTTTTCCATTTCGACTGCTTTCAATCAGTTCAGGAGCGAGCCCAAGTTTCATGAGGTTTTCAATCATGGTTTTCGCATTGGCAGGTTGAGAGAATCCGCCCAATTGCAGGGTGAACCCTTTTTCCAGCTCGGAGAATTCTTTGGTCTGCGTGTTGGAGACCGATGGAGTTGCTTCGGTCAAGGTCGAATCCTTGATGACTGGAATAAGCGGTTTAGGCAATCCGTTGCCCGATTTCCAGCGTTCCTTTTCGGCCCCTGAATTAAGCTTGGTGAGATAACGAATTTCTGGACTTTGTGGATACCGTTTAACCAACTTTTGGATAGCTTCTTTTTCTTTTTCACGGTTAAATCCCTGCCATAATTGCGCGCTCAAAAGGAGCAAGGAAGCTTGTTCTTCCTCCGGGGCCTTTGCAATGGCACCTTGTACGGCATCCATGGCGCCGTCACGGTCGCCTTTGGCAATTTTGGCTTTCGCCAACCCCTCCATGGCTAAGGGAAAATAGTATTCATCGGGCTTTTTAGTATCGCCCAGTTGTTCGAAGTAGGCAAACGCAGAATCTAAATAAGAAATTTTATCAGGCTTGCTCTGCGCATAGGCAAGGCAAGCATTTCCCATCCAATAACGTGCGGGTTCATGCCAATTTCCGGTTGGAAACAATTTCAAATAATCGCGAAAGTAGGGAATTGCCTGATGGTATTTTCCAGAGGCGTAATAGTATTGACCCAGCCTAAAAAAACTTTCCTCCGCTTCAGGCGAGGCCCCTCGTAACTGAATAACCTTCTTGAAAAGTTCAGATGATCGCTTTGCATCCAGACTCAATTTGGCCATCATGCACAAGGCAAAAACATCATTGAAATCAGCCCCTAATGCTCGTTGAGTCATCTGAAAGGCTGAATCGAGAAATCCTTTCCTAGCGACACTCAAAATATCCTCACGGTAGTTTAAAGCAGGCCCAGTTGTGGAATGAGTTGGGGGAGATTCGGAAGTGATTCCTAATGGAGAGGACACAATTTGGGAAGCACTCATCGTGAAGCCCATTCCTGCCAAAAATCCAACCCCAGCCACAACTACTATTCCAACTCTAGCATGGATTGATGGACTCACGTGGCTATTATTTCCCCACGCAAAACCGTTCCGCTGCGCGATAAAATGCGGGCGTTAACCATGGACCCTTTGGAGATTCCTGAGAGATTGGGTACAATCACCTTTTTAAAACATCCAGTCTTGCCTAACCATTCTTGCGCATTTCGGGAGGAGGTATTTTCAATCAGAATTTCCTCCGTTTTCCCAACCATAGCTTCCAATTTTCGTTCTGTGATTTTAGTTTGCAACGAGATGAGTCGTTCCAATCTTGCTTGTTTTTGTCCATCCGTAAGTGTCTCTACTTCGTCAAATGCCGGTGTTCCTTCACGTGGCGAATATGAAAAAGTAAAAGCGCTATCGAATCCAACAGTTTCAACCAATGAAAGCGTGTCTTCGAAATCTGCTTCCGATTCACCCACAAAACCTGAAATAATATCCGTGGATAATCCGACATTGGGAATATGAAAACGTATTTCTTCCACGATTTCCAGGAAGCGTTCTCGGGTATATTGCCTCCGCATTTTCTTGAGGATGGCATTGGAACCCGATTGAACAGGAATATGAACATGATTGCAAACTTTTTCACATTCCGCCATCACTCGGATGGTTTCGCTATCAAAGTGCCTTGGATGGGGCGATGTGAACCGAATGCGACGTAGGCCTTCGATTTGGTTAAGTTTGCGAAGTAAAGAAGCGAATCCATCCGCTTCCGTTCTGTAGGAATTGACAGTCTGTCCCAAAAGGCAAACCTCGCGAACGCCTTCAGATACAGCTCGTTCCACTTCTTCGATGATTGAAGAGGCTTCGCGACTGCGTTCCTCACCTCGAACTGTGGGCACGATGCAGTAGGTACACCGTTTGTTGCATCCGCGCATGATGGTGATATTGCAAGACATGGCTGAGTCGAGACGGGCCATGATTCCCGAATAGTTTTCAAAAGCATTTTGTTCGGTTAGCACGATTGCCGAAGCGGGTTTTGATTCGAAGAGCATGGTTTCAAGGCTGCGATAATTATCAGGGCCGACAACATAGTCCACATGATCCAGTTCGACTGGAATTTTTTCCCCGTGATTTTGTGCCATGCATCCAATGACGGCGATGCGAATTCCAGGTTTACGGCGCTTGTAATATTTCATGCCCGCAATGCGAGCATAAGCTCTATCTTCTGCTCCGCCGCGAATCGAACAGGTATTGACAATTAGGACATCGGCTTCTTCCGGGTCCGCTGTCATGCTCATACCCCGTTTTTCCAACATTCCGCCAATCAAATTGGAATCATAGACGTTCATCTGACAACCGAATGTCGCTAAGAAATATTTTTCGCTCAATTTAGCCCTCGCATGCCGGGTTTGTTAGTCGCCATGTTCGCCAGGACTTGGGGAAGAAAGTGCATGTCATCTATAACGGCTTCAAGCTTCTCAGCCATTAAAATGTTTCGATCAGCCATCCCACTTAGAAAGGCTAGGAAGTGAGTTGATGCCAATCCGGCCACTTGAAAGTCTTGGATACCGTCTCCAATCATTATGGTTTGGGCCGGTTCGGCCTCTGCCTGGGACATTAAGTTCTTCAGTGCCATAGGATTCGGTTTCTTGCCAAAAGGATTATCGCCACCGACAACAAATTCAAAGTAGTGATCCAAATCCAACCCTTCTAAGATTTTTCTGGCTGGTTCCAGCGGTTTGTTTGTCAACACGGCCATTTTATACCCTTTTAATAGTTCCAAAGATAATGAAACTCCGGGATAAGCTTGGCTCTCTTCTATACAGTGTTTGGTGTAATGATTTAAAAAGTCGGTTAAGACAGTCTCAACGGTCACGGTTTCAGGGTGACGTCCTCCTTTTGAGATGGCCAAAGCACGTTCGATTAAGGATTGGGCGCCGTCTCCGACTCCCGCGATTACAGTTTCTAATGGCAAAGGAGAAAACCCCGATTCCTTTAGCGCGTGATTTACGGAAGAGGCCAAATCTTTGCGAGTATCCACTAAGGTGCCATCAAGGTCGAAAACTAATAGTTTTAACACATTGCAAAGATAAAATTACGCCCCCGCCACGACTAGGGAAACGATGCGCTTCCTTCTCTCCATCCATGATGTATGGCCTGGTAATTATCCACTGATTGCCGATTACTTACGGCGTTTGCGTTCCTTGGGGGCCGTTAAGGTGGCCCTATTGGTAGTCCCCCGATTTCATGATCAAAAACCTATTGAAGACCAAGCTAATTTCTTGGAATGGTTGCGCGAGGAAAGGGTGACGGGTTCGGAAATCCTTCTTCATGGCTATCGTCATTGGATGCCTGAACAGGCTGAAGGCAAAGCATTTAAAGGGCATCGAACCACTTGGGGTCGCTGGGTCAATCGTCGTTTGGTGGGTCAAGAAGCGGAATTTTGTGGTCTTTCATTACCCGAACGGATTCACCTTTTAGACCAGGGCGTTGTGGCATTTAAAAAATGCGACTTGCCCTGTCTTGGTTTTGTGGCCCCGACATGGTTTGGAGCGCCTCCTGTTTCTGCCTTGCTGGATCATGGATTCCAAATATTGGAAACACGATTTCGGATCCATCATTTTGAAACCAATAGAAGTGTCTTTGTTCCTCCCTTAGCTTGGGATCTCTCTTTGTCTAACGAACCAAAACTCATTGGGGGCGCGCTTTGGCTTGAAGCTTTACTTCGCTTACCCTGGATCAAGGTCGCAATTCATCCGGGTGATTTTGCTGCGAGTTCAACGCCTTTCATTTTGGAAAAAATCTTTAAGCAAGGCTTGTCGTCCGCTTACCAAGACTTGTTTACCCCTGAAAAAGGCGAACTTATTTAGAGGACCCTACCACCCTGACCTTAAGGGAATCGGAGAACAGGGCGCTTTTCTCATCCCCAACTTTCAAGGAGGTTTCACCAATTTTTTTACCTATTACTCTATGTAAATCGATGAGACCGGCGAGGGTTGTATCCCGAAGAAAGACCTGATAAGAAGTATAAGGATTTTGAGTTATCACTCGCCCAGTTGCGGTCGTGGTGGTTCGTGAAACTACCAGAATCGAACTGGTATCACCTAAAACAATTATTAATGGGGAAGGGGTAAGGATGGCGACCGAATCTTTTTTTCCTTCGGGTTCAGTGCATGCCAATAGGAAAAGTGTTGCTCCGGTCAAGAAAAATAGCTGGTGGAGGCGAAAAAATTTTCTATTCATAGAGATATATCCTTTGTTACCGCAAAATAAACTTAATGAGCTGGTTGCGGAGGCGATGATTGTCTGTTAATATATGAAATCAGTTGGACAAACTTTTCACCAAAATGGGCCTCGTGATAGATCAGACTCGATTCCGGCCCGAAAAAGACAAATTTATTTTCTCATTCCTAATTTTACTCGTTGGATTTTCACTCGCTCATTCTCAAATTATGACTTCCGATAGTACCAACGGCTGGGGTTATGGTTACGACTCCCTACTCAGTGATATCGCCAAATGGAAAAAAAGTCCTTATGTGACAATCGACTCTATAGGCGCCTCTGCCCAGGGTCGCGCCATTTGGATGATCTCCATTACAGGCTCGCAAGATAGTCTGAGTGGGCATGGAAGTGCATCGTCTCGAAAGCATCGTGTCTTCATCCATGCCAGAACCCATCCTGCGGAGGTGCAAGCCAATTATATCGCCAATGAAGCTATTCGATTTTTAACCGATGAAACCGCTTCCGCAAGTGCAATTCGATCTGGATTTATTTTCAACATCATTCCCATGTACAATCCAGATGGAGTCGAAAAAGGCCATAGCCGCCTCAATGGTAATCTGGTCGATTTGGAATCGAATTGGAATTCCCTGACACTGGAACCGGAGGTCCTTAGCCTCAAAAAAACCTTTCAACGATTTATGAATGGTCCCATTCCCATTGAAGTCGCTCTCAATCTGCACTCTGATCAATTCAACTGTACTCGGTTTTTCTTTTTCCATTTTGCTGCCGGTACCTCGGAAATCTATACCCAACTTGAAAAGACTTTTATCGAAAAAGTTCAGAGCCATTTTCTGGAGGGAATCAAGAATTGGGATTTCGTGAAAAGCTGGGATACGGGGACCAAGCTGGTATACCCAGAGAGTTTCTGGTGGCTAACCTATCAGGAAAAAGTATTGGCACTTACCTACGAGGATACCAATTGTCCCAATGCCGGTCTTTTCGATAGCACAGCTCATGCACTGGTCCTGGGTTCGGTGGATTATATTCGAGAACGCCTTTTAGTTCCGCTTCGTCCTTGGGTTAGCATGCCAGTTAAAATCACTTTAGAGCGAGACGGAATACACCTCCTGAAAAGATCATTTGGTGGTAATTTGCATTGGGAATTTGAAGATATAAAAGGCAGGCTGATGGCTAGTGGTACTCTCTCGGAACAAACCAGGATCTTGGACTGGTCCAACTTGAAAAGTTCGACCCCTGGAATCCTTTCCATCACCGATGGAATGGGACTTTTAGGACGTTTTCGACTTTCTGGAAGAAATCGTTAGCGACCTCAATGTTTAAATGAGTTCAGAATTAAATTCCCAAAAAATCTGTTGTTTTTATTGGACTTTGAGGAGAATTTTATAGCTCTGATCCCGATTTTACAATTGCAGCCTTGACTCTATCCCGTCTAAAAGTATTTTTCTAGTCATGAGACTTCGGTTTTTTTCCAACTGCATGGGACAGATTTTAATGCTCACCGGCTTGGTCATGGCTCAAACTGCGCCTCAAAAAAAAATCGATTTAGGTTCTATACCCACAAATGCTTATTGGACCCATGCACCACTAGCCGCTTTTTCTCTCGGATCCTTAGCAGTAGGCGGGGTTTTTTATACAATTCAAAATTCTATGACTGGACCCAAAGTTGGGTTTGTGAACAGCGATAAGTCTTCGTTAAATTCGGCAATGGGTGCCGCCGGTGTCACAGCTTTAGTCGCAGGCGGTGCCTATTTTTATTATTCCCACCGCGATACACAACGACCTAAAAATTGGAATGCCTCCGTTTCCGGGGGCATTGTTCCAAGTGGGGAAATAAATGTCTCTGCCTCCATTTCCTTACCGCTTTCGATCGTGACTCGATAACCCATTCTTTTCTAAATTCCCTGAGGTAGAGCATGCGGTAAAGCTGCCGAGTCGTAAGGAGGCGTGCCATGATGACGGCTCAAGAACTTTTTGAAAAACTTCGCAACGTAAAGGTGAATGGTGCGCTTTGTGCCTATACTCTGGAAAAATGCGAGACTCTGGTTCCTCTTATCAATGCCATTAACGAGATCAAGAAAACTCGAAATGCCGTTATCCTAGCTCACTCCTATGTGGCACCAGAAATTATTTATGGGGTCGCCGATTTTACCGGCGATTCATATGGCCTGAGTAAAGACGCAGCCAAAACAAAAGCCGATACGATTGTCTTTGCCGCGGTTCGGTTCATGGGCGAAACGGCAAAAATTTTGAATCCAGAAAAAGAGGTTTTAATACCCGGTTTGGATTCCGGATGTTCCTTGGCCGATGCTGTAACCGGAGCAGATATTCGAGAACTTCGCCTTCGCTTTCCCGATTATACCTATGTCTGTTATATCAATACGACGGCCGATGTGAAGGCCGAATGTGATGTTTGCGTGACATCTTCCAATGTGTATGACATTGTGGAAGCCATTCCTAACGATAAGATTTTTTTTCTACCCGATAAATTAATGGGAAAAAATCTCCAGGAGGAAATGACCAGAAGAGGGGTACAAAAGGACATTCAACTTTATGAAGGCACGTGCTATGTTCATGAGCAGTACGATCCTGAAATGATTCGTTTCCTGCGGCTAAAATTTCCGAAACTTGACGTCGTTACCCATCCTGAGTGCAGTCCTGCCGTGGTGCGAGCTTCGGACTATGTAGGCAGCACCTCTCAAATGTTGATTCATGTGGCAAAGTCCATGAACGACACATTTTTGGTGCTTACGGAATGTGGATTGGTCTCCCGACTGCAAGCCGAACATCCCAATAAAACCTTCGTTGGTTCTTGTACGATGTGTCGATACATGAAATCAAATACCCTGGAAGACATTCTCCGTGTCTTAATTAAACCTCGCCCTGAGGACCGAGTGGAGATAGAGGAATCGGTACGTTTGCGGGCCATGAAATGTATTGAGGAAATGTTCCGATATACCGAGAGCGTCATCCCCAAGCATGCCAAATAGTGCCTTTCGTATCCATGGCGTAGGTCATGGTCTTGCCGATTTAATTCTTCCGGAAGTGGATTTCACTTCATCCCTATTTCAGCCTTACCACTCGAAATTTATTGGGGATGGTGGTTTGGAAATGGGAAAGCTGGTTTTTTTACCGGACTTCTTAGATTTTGCCAAAAGCTCTTGGGATATAATTTTGGAACAGTGGACAAAGGGGCAAGGACTGACATTTAATGCCGGTGGGCCAGCTTTGGTTTCCATGACGCTCGCTGCGCAACTTTTGAACCCCTCCAAGATCCCGGTGACATTTTATGGCTGTTCCGGCGACGATGGGCTTGGTTCTCGCCTGCGCCACTTATTGGCCCATACCCCTCTTGACCTGACCTGTTTCCGACAAAGGCAAGGCGCATCGGCTTGTACTTGGCTCGGTACCGATCTTCGCATGGAGGGTGGAATGGTAGAACGATTTTTTATCCATTCGCCTGGCGATGTTTCTTTTGACCTTAATATTTTGGGTGAAAGTTTTTTCCAAGCGACATTCAATGTTTACGCCGCTACGGCGCTGTTACCCGAGTTACATTCTGCTCTACCGATGCTTTTGGCCAAGGGGCGTCGTCGTGGGGCCTTGAATATCGTGGCCACGATTTACGATTTCCAGGCGGAAAAATCTTCGCCCGGAAAAGCTTGGACTTTAGGCATTCCAGAATCCTATTCCTCTATCGATTTGTTGGTGGCCAATTCCGAAGAAATTCGAAAATTGGCAGGGTTATCAGGGATTGAGGAATCGGCGGAAGCACTTTTCCAACAAGGCCTGACAGCATGCATTGTAACATTAGGCGCACAAGGGGTCTACCACCGATCTTTGGGAGGTATTTTTGGACAGACCCAGGGTTATGTACCTGCTCATCCCAAAATAATGGAAGCAGTCAAGAACCGACCTAGTAACATGGGTGATACGGTAGGAGCGGGTGATAATTTTCTCGGTGGTTTACTAGCCGATTTGCAAATGCAAATTCTCGAGGATGATTTTTATCCCAAAGGAGAAATCCATATCGAACGCGAACTATTGGAAATCAGTCCTCTCCGACTTCGTCATGCCATCGATTTCGGAATTGTATGTGGGGGATTGGCTTGCCTTCAAGTGGGAGGGTTACATTTGGAAAAGGCACCTGGTGATAGCTTAAGTCAAGTTCGTAGCTACCTTCCGGAGCCGCTTCCCTCTGGACAACGGTGGTAAAGGATTTCAATGAGTAGCCGATTATTTATGCTTATAAACGCCTTTATCAGTACCTTGGCTATTGGGTTTCTCTTTTGGTTGCTCTATTTAAGGCATGGACGTGGAGAGTCTTCTACACTTTATTTTCTACCAGCAGTTAATGCATGTTTAAACGGAATAACAACCGCATTCTTAATTCGAGGCTTCTTAGCGATTAGGGTTGGAAATCGGGCCTTACATGCTTTTTGTCAAAAGGCCGCATTTCTTTTTTCGACTCTATTTCTGATATGCTACATCCTTTATCACACCGTGCATGGGGACACGCATTTTGAAGGACATGGGGCGGTAAAAGCCGTTTACCTTACCATTCTTATTACCCATATTGTCCTATCCATGGCGGCCCTACCGATGGTTCTGGGTACCTTCTTTTTTGCTCTGACAGGTCGATTTGAAACGCATCGAAAATTAGCCAAAGTGACATTCCCAATTTGGCTTTACGTTTCAATTACCGGGGTCCTGATCTTTCTTTTTTTAAAGGGATTTTCTAGCTCTCCAACCGCCATAACCCCTTAATTTCACACTGATAAAGACTAGGCTCTAACGCTAGCCATTCCTCGGTTAATTAGATACATTTGGCCAACTTTCATGGCCTTAAATCCAATATGAAAAACCCTTCACCAACTGCTTACCGAGCAACTCAACACCTTTATTGTGTGGCATTGGCTTTCTTTACATTCTTACTGCTTTTTGCTGGCGGAATGGTCACGAGTACTAACTCCGGATTATCCGTTCCAGACTGGCCCACAACTTTTGGAAAAAACATGTTCCTTTTCCCCCCCTCAATGATGAAGGGTGGAATTTTTTATGAACATGGGCATCGACTTTTTGCAAGTCTGGTTGGACTCCTGACTCTCATTAATTGTGCGGCATTTTGGATTTGGGATAAACGCAATTGGCTAAGGTGGACCGGGGTTGTTGCAATCGTACTAGTTATAATTCAAGGAGTATTAGGGGGATTGACGGTAAAATTTAAACTTCCAATGGTCGTGTCCGTGGCGCATGCTTGTACTGCTGAATTATTTTTTATGCTAACCCTCTTTATGGCCTTTGTTAGTTCCAAATCTTTTTCCACTATTGGCCCGAACCATTTCCGATTGAAGCACCGGGAACAAATTTTTAGTCTACTATTTTGCTTGTTCATTTTTGTCCAGATTTTAGTGGGCGCGGTAATGCGGCATAGTTATGCGGGTCTCGCGATTCCCACTTTCCCCATGGCATTTGGGCAGATTGTTCCGCCCTTTTGGAATTTTGGCATTGTTGTCCATTTTTTACACACTCGAATTGGCGCGCCTCTGCTGGTTTTATCAGGACTGGTCACGATTATCAGTGTACTGATTTCTCCGCGATCGGACCAAACAACCAAGGGACTGGCCAGTTTTTTAGCAATAGCTCTTTTGGTTCAGTGTTTATTAGGTATGATCACCGTTTGGAGTGGAAAAGCACCCATCCCAACAACCTTCCACCTGTCTATTGGAGCATTGGTCTTTGGAACTGGGTTTTTGATTTTTCTAATAACATCGACATATGAGAATGGCAGTGAAGAAATTTTGACCCCATCCCCAATTTCAAACTCGAACAACGATGCAGCTCAACTCCAAAATGGGGGCGTTGTTTTATCATGAACTCTGTAACCGAAACCTTGGTTGTAAAGGCTCAAGCAACATCATCCGGGACCGTGTCCTCGTTTGTTGAGATGATGAAACTAAAAATGGTGTTCCATATTCTCATCACCACTTTTGTCGGGTTTTACATGGGAACCAAGGTCGAGTTGAACTTACCCTTAATGGGCCACTGTTTGCTCGGAACGGCGATATTGGCCATCGGTGCATTTGCGCTTAACCAGGCTATGGAAAAAAATTATGACAAGCTTATGGTTAGAACTAGAGCTCGTCCTTTGCCAACAGGGAGAGTGGGGCTGGGCGCTGCGTATACCTTTGGATTCATCTGCTTCTTGGCCGGAACGGGATATCTTTGGATTTACACAAATGTTTTGACCTCGATTCTTGGTGGTTTGACCCTTATCTTGTATGCAGCTGTGTATACGCCACTCAAAAGGCTTTCCAGTCTCAATACCCTGGTTGGCGCTATTCCAGGTGCATTGCCCCCTCTGATGGGATGGACGGCGGTTCAAAATAATTTTGGAGCAGGTGGAATGGCTTTGGCAGCGATTCTATTTTTCTGGCAGCTGCCGCATTTTCTCGCATTGGCTTTGATGTACAAGGATGATTATCGGTTGGGTGGATTTAAAATGCTCAGTGTAACGGATCCCACAGGAGAAGCTTGCTATCGGCATATCATTTTACAAACCTTAATTTTAATCTTAGTGTCAACCTTTCCATTCCTAATAAGGTTGGCTGGCCCATGGTATCTGGCCACTGCGTTGATTGGGGGAAGTTTTTTTCTGTTAGCTGGGGTACAATTGTCCATGCGTCGCACTCGTGACTCCGCGCGTACACTTTTTTTTGCCTCTTTAATTTACCTTCCCATATTGCTTTTGATAATGGCTTGGGACAAAGCTATCCTTTTTGTTTGATCGAATTTCCAATTTATAATTGTAAAAAGGTCCCACGAAAGGTTTTATTTCATAGTCAATGAAGATTGACAATGAAAAATGGCTATATCTCCTAAGCGATTGTTAATACCTCCTTTAGCCATGCCTCCGAATTCGACCACCCATAGTATCACATAATGCCATATAAGGACTGTGCCAATTTTTATATGCAAAATTGGCACAGTCCAATGTGGAGTTTATCAACGGCTCAACTTCTACCGATTCTCTTTTGACTTTAAATTGACGTTTGTGAAAATCTAAAAAACCAATAAAAATCTGACGTGGTATATTGCAATTCAATTTTCCTGGTGCTATCTTTTTCCGCCGTTGATGAAACAGTCGGACAAAATCAGGAACTTCATCTCGCTCCAATTTTTCGACGGAGAGCTACTTAATGGTATTCCCTAAGTGGACTAACAAGATCCCGGCCATTGCCGTGATCTCGACCTTCGGACTTCTATGTACTCTGGTTTTCGTATTCTGGTATTGGTTTTCAGCCAAACACCTGAATGTTGGATACATGCCAGAACAACCTATTCACTATAGTCATAAGCTACACGCAGGTGAACTTGGGATCGATTGTCGATATTGTCACTTCAATGTAGAGCGAGGTCAGTTTGCGGGAGTCCCCCCCACGGAAGTCTGCATGAATTGCCATTCGCTTATCAAAACTACTTCTCCGGAAATTCTCAAAGTTCGGGAAGCATTTTCCAGTGGCGTCCCCATTCAATGGGTTCGAATACATAAGCTTCCTGAGTTCGCTTATTTCAATCATAGCGCTCACGTGAATAAGGGTGTCAGTTGCGTTGTTTGTCATGGACGGATAGACCAAATGGATGTAGTCCGAGAATTCGCCCCCCTTAGTATGTCTTGGTGTATGGAATGCCACCAGAATCCCGCTAAGAATATTCGTGACCGGAAGCTGATAACCAATTTGGCCTGGCATCCCGATGGGGATCCGGTGGAGAATGGACGCAAGTTCATGGAAATGTACCACGTCAATACCAGAACGGATTGTTCAACATGTCATCGCTAAACCTAGACCCTAAAGATACCCGAAAAAAGTATTGGAAGAGCCTGGATGAATTAGGCGAGGCTCCGGAGTTTCAGGATTTCTTGCATAGAGAATTCCCTGAAGGCGCATCCGAAATGGGAAGCGGAGTTTCTCGTCGCAAGTTCCTACAGGTCATGGGCGCTGGTATGGCCTTGGCAGGCGTTTCCGGTTGCCAAGTTATTCGTCGTCCCGTCCAAAATATTCTCCCTTACAATAAAATGCCTGAAAGTCTCATTCCTGGTGTGCCACAATTTTACGCAACGACGATGTCGGTTAGTGGCGAAGCTGTTGGTTTATTGGTTGAAAGCCATGAAGGTCGTCCAACCAAGGTTGAAGGCAATCCTAAGCATCCTTCGAGTTTGGGTGGTTCAAGCCGATACAATCAAGCTTCGGTGTTAGGATTATATGATCCCGACCGAAGCCAGACAGTTTTGAAAGGAAATGAAGCCTCGGACTGGACAGCCTTTTGGTCCGAGATGGATGCAGTTTTGGCGACATACAAACAAAATGGGGGAGAGGGACTTCGTTTCCTCAGTGGTTTTATAGCCTCCCCATCGACGGCAGATGGCAAAGCAGCTGTTTTGAAAGCTTATCCAAAGGCCAAATGGACCACCTACGAATCAGTGAACCGTGATAACCAGGCACAAGGTATCATGGCTATGACGGGTGCTTCATTGGATCCTCATTACAATTTAAGCAAAGTCAAACGTGTACTTTCCATTGATGCAGATTTCTTGGAATCGGAATCAAATCACTTGGTCAATGCGAAGGCATTTGTAAAAACCAGGAATCCAGATTTAGGTTTAGAAGGAATGAGCCGTCTCTACGTTGTTGAGTCGCAATTTTCACCTACGGGTGGAACCGCGGATCATCGGTTACGAGTAAAACCAAGTCAGATTGTTCCAGTTCTAGTTTTAATTGCAAAAGAATTGATAGCGCAAGGCATTTCGTTTGGTGATTGGACTGCCGATATTTCGGCACTACCTGCTGATGCTTCTGCAGCTATGGTAAATCCTGCTTGGATCTCGGAGGTGGCCAAAGATCTTGCAGCAAATAAGGGAACATCCCTTGTTATTATTGGAAAATATCAGCCCGCTTTAGCGCACGCTCTAGGGTATGCTGTCAATATTGCACTGGGTAGTCTTGGCACAACACTGGACTATCGTCCTTCGGCTGCCATAGCATTAAACGGCGAGACGGTCGGATCCTATGCCTCAATTGCAGAGTTGGCTTCAGAAATGGCGGCTGGCAAGGTTGAGACTCTCGTGATTCTCGATTCAAATCCCGCTTTTGGAACTCCGGCAGATTTGGAGTTTGCCACCAAGTTGGGTAAGGTCAAACATGTCATTCATGCTGGAATGGAAATTGATGAAACGGCGACTTTAGCTCATTGGCATTTGCCACTAAATCACTTCTTGGAAGAGTGGGGCGATGGATTAGCCTATGATGGGGCTGCATCGATTGGACAGCCCTTAATTGCGCCTCTGTATAACACTCAGGGCACTTCAGAGATTCTGGCAGGCATTGCTGGTTTACCCCAGCGAAATAACCATGAAATAGTTAAAGAATACTGGCGGAAACGATCCAATAGTGTAGACTTCGAACATGTTTGGCGTCGCTGGCTTCACGAAGGCGTTATTGAAAAAACAGCCTATGCTAAAGTTCAACCTAGCATGGTTAAAGATGGAATTGCAAAAACGGCTCATACTTATCTTGAAATGGCAAAGTCTCAAAAAAATGGGACCCTCGAAATTCAATTTAAGGCGCATCCCAATTTGTATGACGGACGCTTCGCTAACAATGCGTGGCTGCAGGAATTGCCTGATCCCATTACAAAATTAACATGGGACAATGCAATCTATATCAGTCCAAAATTGGCTGAAAAAATTGGCGTTTCCAATCAGATTTTCAATAAGGATAAGACCGGGACGAGTATGGGTGAATACCGAAATCGCCCAATGGTCAAAGTTTCCGTAAATGGAAAAAGTATTGACGCCGTTGCTTGGATTTTACCTGGTTTGGCGGATGAGACCATTCTTTTTCATTTCGGATACGGTCGGCGTCGAACTGGAAAAGTTGGAACCGGAACTGGATTTGATGCTTTCTCAATCATGAATTCTGTATCTCCTTTCTTAGGCAGCGATGTCAGAATCGAAGCAACAGGTGGACTGTACGAAGTTGCCTGCACGCAGGATCATTGGTCAATGGAAAACCGACCAATCGCTCGTGAATCCAGTCTTGAAGGTTACGAAGAAAATAAAACCGAGGCTTTCTCCGAAGAAAAATGGAATGAACATCCGCCTGAAAAATCCCTTTGGACAGAAGGACCTGCCAGCGCCGGTGGTGATCGCGGGACTTACGATTTCTCTAAAGGGATGCAGTGGGGAATGGTTATTGATTTTAACAGCTGTACCGGTTGCAATACTTGTTTAATCGCTTGCACAGCCGAAAATAATGTTCCCGTGGTAGGAAAAGAACAAGTCCTTCGCGGTCGTGAAATGCACTGGATCCGATTGGACCGTTATTTCACCGGGTCCATCGATAACCCGGAAGTTGTTTTTCAGATTATGGCCTGCCAACAGTGTGAAAATGCGCCTTGTGAGGAGGTTTGCCCCGTTGCAGCGACCTCACATTCGCATGAGGGGCTTAACGACATGGCTTACAATCGTTGTATCGGAACACGATATTGCTCAAACAATTGCCCCTATAAAGTACGTCGTTTCAACTTTTTCAATTACACGTCACAGTGGAAGAACACGACGCTTTCCATGCAAAAGAATCCTGATGTTACGGTTCGCTTCCGTGGTGTTATGGAAAAATGTACCTATTGCGTTCAGAGAATTAATCGGTCGCGGATTCAGTACAAGAACAAGGGCCAGGAAACAATTCCAGATGGCGGCGTGACCCCTGCTTGTGCCCAGGCTTGTCCAACCGATGCCATTGTTTTTGGCAATATCAACGATTCAGAAAGTCGAGTCGCAAAGCTGAAAGCGCATCCACGTAATTATGGTGTATTGCGGGATATCAATACAAAGCCCCGGACCAGCTATCTCGGACGAGTCCGGAATCCCAATAAGGCCATCGAGAAAATCCAGGCGTAAGGACCTAGGCAAGGTAGAGGGAAAAGGCAAGGAACTGCATGAATTTACACGACGATAACGATCCCACACGTAGACCGGTTCTGGTTGAAACCGGTGACTTCCACGAGGTCACGGAAATAATCAGCTCTCCCGCTGAAACCAAGCCGAACGGTATTTGGGTGATCATGTTCCTAATGAGCTTGTCATTGCTCTCCTTGATGATAGGTCTCATTGGTTACCTGTTCTGGCAAGGTACTGGGGTTTGGGGCGTCAACATTCCAGTAGGTTGGGGTTGGGCCATTGTTAATTTCGTTTGGTGGATTGGTATTGGCCATGCAGGTACATTGATTTCAGCGATTCTATTCTTGTTCCGTCAACGTTGGCGAACGGCAATCAATCGCTTCTCCGAAGCGATGACAATTTTCGCCGTGATGTGCGCCGGTATTTTTCCTGTCATTCACGTTGGACGAATTTGGGTCATGTATTATGTCTTCCCAATCCCAAATCAAATGGCAGTGTGGCCAAACTTTCGGAGCCCATTACTCTGGGATGTGTTTGCGGTTAGCACTTATTTCACGGTTTCGGTGTTGTTCTGGTATATGGGATTAATTCCTGATCTCGCCACCTTTCGTGATCGGGCAACTACAAAGGTTCGAAAATTTGTTTTAGCGATTTTTGCCTTAGGTTGGCGTGGTTCTGCCCGCCATTGGCAGAATTATGAGCGTGCCTATTTGATTCTTGCGGCAATTTCCACGCCACTAGTCTTGTCTGTCCATTCTATCGTGTCTTTTGATTTTGCCGTTTCCAAGGTTCCTGGATGGCATACCACTATTTTCCCTCCTTACTTTGTTGCCGGCGCCGTGTTTTCTGGTTTTGCACTGGTCGAGACTTTGCTTATTGTTGCAAGACAGGTCTTTGGACTTCAAAAAGTTGTTCGCATGCACCATTTGGACAACATGAACAAATTCATGCTTCTCACCGGATCCTTAGTGGGATATGCCTATGCGATGGAAGTCTTCATTGCCTGGTACAGCGGCAATATTTACGAACGGTTTGCTTTTTGGAATCGCGCTTTTGGCCAGTATTGGTGGGCCTATGCCATCATGGTCTCTTGTAACGTTATCGCACCCCAACTTTTTTGGTTCAGAAAGATTCGCTTCAGTATTCCTATCATGTTTATCATTACCATTGTCATTAACATTGGTATGTGGTTCGAACGTTTCGTGATCGTCATCACCCTACATGCCGACTTCTTGCCCTCATCTTGGGGTTATTACAGGCCAACCTGGGTTGATATCTGGACCTATATTGGAACCTTTGGCTTATTTGGAACCTTCTTTCTCCTTTTTTTGAAATTCCTGCCGCAGTTGGCAATCGCGGAGGTGAAGGGTGTAATGCCTGAAGCCAGCCCGCATTTCGGCGACGGACATACCTCTCCCCCAGGATCAATGGCATCCGTGGGCGAAAAACCCAGAGGACATTGAGAAATGGAAAAGACCATCTCCGACGTCAAACCAAAAATTTTCGGAATTCTAGCTGAGTTCTCAAGCCCAGCCGATGTTTACCATGCTGCAGAAAAAGTGCGTGACAAGGGATACAAACGTTGGGATGTTCACTCTCCCTATCCCATTCACGGCATCGACGGAGCCATGGGTATTGGTGATTCGCGCATGGGGTGGATAGCACTTTTCATGGCGATGGCTGGCGTATTCGGCGGCTTTGGTTTGCAATATTGGATCAATGTTTATGCCCAACCCGTATTGATCGGCGGTAAAGCAATGAACCCGTACCCAGCATTTGTTCCAGTGACATTTGAACCAGGCATTCTGTTTACTGCCTGGGGTTGCTTAATCGGTATGCTAGTGTTGAATGGATTACCTCGACTTTATCATGCCCTATTTAAGAGCAAAAATTTTCATCGCTTTTCTGACAATAGCTTTTTTATCAGTATTGAGGCCAAGGACTCGCGTTTCAATCTAATTGAGACTCGCAAGTTGCTTGAAGATATCGGTGGGCGCAGTATTGAAGTGTTGGAGGATTGAACCCTTGAAATCCAAAATCAGAACCCTTTTAGTCCTCGCAGCTCTCGGGCTACTTTTAATGCTTATGGGATGCCGTGGACAAACTTCGCAAAAGACTCCCATTTGGATTAAACACGGGATGGAATTTCAGCCGAAGTGGCTGCCCTATGGTAAAAACCAATTTTATCCTGATGGACGTAACATGCAATCTCCTCCGGAAGGAACCGTTGCGGTTGGATTACTCAAGGAAGATGATGCCTTTTATAGAGGTGGGGCAGATACCGCGCATTATGTCTCCACAAACCCGCTTAAAGTTTCTGCGATGTTGATGGAACGCGGTCACGATCGGTTCACAATCTATTGCACGCCTTGTCATGGACAAACCGGAAATGGGGATGGAATTGTGGTAAAAAGGGGTTTTCTTACTCCTCCGAATTTTCATGATGAAAGGATCCTCAATATGGCGGAGGGTCAAATCTTCCATACCATTTCGTATGGAGTACGAAATATGCCTTCTTACGGAAAACAAATTCCGGAAGAGGATCGATGGGCCATTGTTGCCTATATTCGTGCCTTACAGCGAAGTCAGCGCGCCACCATTAGCGACGTTCCCGAGAGTGAACGCGCAAACTTGAAGTAGCAAGGAATAGGATGTCACAGGATAACTACCGATTGAACTTGAAACTGAAAGGTGGGCCGATCTTTTTAGGCCTTGGAATTCTGGGTGCATTAGGTTGCGCTGTGAGTTTCATGCAAAACCGTAGGGACTTTTTTGCATCCTATTTAACTGTCCTCGCTTTCTTTTTGGCTATTTCCTTGGGAACGCTTTTCTTTGTTATGGTGCAACATCTTGCTCGAGCGGGTTGGAGTACCACCGTGCGTCGGTTGGCCGAAACGGTTTCAGCAAATCTCATGTGGATGCCCTTGTTTTTCCTACCCCTTGCATTTGGTTTGAATGAACTCTTTCCCTGGTTGAATCCTGAAATGCGCGCCCATGATCTTTTGTTGCAAAAAAAATCAGCTTATTTGAACCTTCCCTTTTTTGCAATTCGACAAGTATTCTTTTTCGGAGTTTGGTGGGTACTTAGCTGGTACTTCCTCCGTACTTCTGTAAAACAAGATGGATCCAGAGATGTGAACCTCACAAAGCGAATGGGAAAAGTTGCAGCCGGTGGGCTAGCGCTGTTCGCAGTGACGCAAACCTTTTGGGCATTCGATTGGATCATGTCATTGGAGCCGCATTGGTTTTCAACCATGTTTGGCGTTTATTATTTCGCCGGTTCGGTCGTAGCTCAGTATTGTGCACTTATTCTTTTAACAACCGTTGCCCGAGCGGTGAGCGGGCGCGGGGATATTTATCGAATTGAACATTATCACGATGCTGGAAAGTTGCTCTTTGGGCATAATGTATTTTGGACCTATATCGGTTTCAGTCAGTTTTTCTTGATTTATTATGCGAATATTCCGGAAGAGACCTTGTTCTTCTTACACAGAGCAGCCGGTTCGTGGAAGACAATTAGCCTTATGTTACCGTGGTTTCATTTTGCCGTCCCGTTTCTTTATTTAATGTCACACCATGTCAAGCGAAATGTAACCGCGATTTGCATCGGTTGTATTTGGCTATTAACCATGTGCTTCATTGATATTTATTGGTTAATACAACCAAATTTCCACCATGAAGGCGCTCACTTTGGGTTAAGTGATATCAGTTCCTTGGCCATGGTAGGTGGGTTCTATATCTTCCTGATTATAAATCGCCTAAAGGGCTATAATTTTATTCCAGCCGGGGATCCCCGCTTGAACGAATGTCTCACCTATGACAATGGGATTATAACGCATGAGCAGCACTGATCATCACAGCGAAGGATCGGCAATTTCATCCGGGGCTGTTGAAGGTTTTGAAAAGACTGATTTTAATTGGGCCTTGATTCTTTGGTGCTTGCCTATCTCGGTTATTATTTTGGGTGGCTTCTTCATGATCTGCATTTATTCCTTCCGTGGATATAAGGATGATGCCGCTGCTCTCAGACAGGGAGAATTTACCACAATCGAATTGAATATTCTGACGGCTAAGGAAAATGAAGCGCTATCCGAGTACAAATATTTGGACAAGGAAAAAGGAAAAATTCAGATACCCGTAACGGTGGCCATGAACTTATTGGTTCAGGAAAACCAAAAAGTTGCGGGTGCTGATTGGAAGCCGATCACGGATATCTATATGGAGGGTGCAGCCTTTAAATCCCCTCCCATTGTGGAAGTCAAAGAAAATAATTCAGGAATTTCCATCGATGAAGTCCCACCTAAAAAATCATTGGGTGCTAAGGAAAAAAAGAGCCACTAATTGATTAAACTGAAAACGAAGACCTTTATTTCCAATTCCAAGCGAATTCCAGTTATAGCCTTGGCTTTGATGTTGGTGTTGGGGAGTAGGGGAGCCTATTCTTTTGGCGGTCAATATAACGGCGCCGAAGGCGCTGTTGTAGCCAAAGATGGCCAAACTTTACCCGATGCACTCATTGATGTTGGAATAGAAGAACACCTTGGTGCCCAAGTCCCACTGGATGCTGTCTTCCTGGATGAATCTGGAAGAGAAGTAAGACTTGGAGATTACTTCCTTGCCGGAAGGCCGGTTTTATTGAACTTCGCTTATTATCAATGTCCCATGTTATGTAATATGGTCTTGAATGGCATGCTGAATGGAATGAAAAAAATGGCTTGGGCTCCTGGAAAAGAATTTGAAGTAGTCACGATTAGCATGGATCCAAAAGAAGGTCCCGCCATGGCAAGCGCTAAAAAGGAAACACATATAGAAGCTTTGGGAATTGCGGGTGCAGAAAATGGGTGGCACTTCCTCACTGGAAAAGAAGAAAATATTAAAAGAGTTGCAGATGTCGTCGGTTTTAAATTCAAGTATATGCCTGTAAGTAAAGAGTTTGCGCATGCCGCGGGAGTATTTACGATCTCGCCAAAAGGGAAGATTTCCCGATATCTCTATGGGGTAGAATATCGTTCCAAGGATTTGAAATTGGCCCTTCTTGATGCCTCTGAAGGGAAGTCCATTTCTTTTGGAGATAAAATTGCCATGTTCTGCTACCGCTACGACCCCAATGTGAAAGGTTATGTCCTATTCGCCAGAAATTTTATGAAGGGTGGAGGCGTGGTTGTTATCATTGGCCTTGGTCTGTTATTAGGCGGACTTTGGCGTAAGGAATTCAAAAAACGCGACAACAGCCAGCCCATTCCCGCGGAAGTGAACGCTTAATCATGATGCACACCAAGTCTAGCACAGACAAACCCACAAATAATCGGGTATAAGAGAAGAATATGGACAATAGCAAAACATTTTGGCTTCCTGAAAAGGCTTCGACATTTACTGACTTTGTAGATCCGGCCTTTATGCTTTTTTATTGGATTTCAGTTTTCTTCTTCGTTTTAATCTGCGCTATAATCGTGGTTTTTACGGTGAAGTATCTACGCCGTCGTCCGAATCAAATTGCAACGGCGCAAATCACGCACAACCTCACCATAGAGTTGGCCTGGACCTTGATTCCGCTTATTATTGTAATGGGTCTTTTCTTCGTAGGTCTGAAGGGCTATCTCAAAATGCGAATACCCCCTTCAGGCTATATGCAAGTGAATGTGCGCGGTCAAAAATGGAGTTGGAGTTTTGAATATCCATCCGGCGCGGTCAATGATTCTCTAGTTGTTCCAGTAAATACACCTGTAAAGCTGGTTATGACTTCTCGTGACGTTATTCACAGTTTCTATATCCTGGCCTTTCGGACCAAGGCAGATGTGCTTCCTAATCGATATAGCTCACTTTGGTTTCAAGCCACTCGAACAGGTACCTTCCAGGTGGAGTGTACACAGTATTGCGGCACTAACCATTCGTATATGCTAACTGGTGTTAAGGTGTTGGAACCTGAGGCTTATCAGGAGTGGTTGGCCTCCGCCTCGGATCCTGGCAAGGGAAAAACACCAGAGGCATTTGGAGCAATTTTGTATACAAAACGAGGTTGTAGCGCATGCCATTCCATAGATGGAACAAAAATGGTTGGCCCTTCCTGGAAGGGAATTTACGGTGAAACTGTAGACTGTGGCACAGGCGGAAAGATAATGGTTGACGATGATTATCTTCGTCAATCCATGTTGGAACCTGCGGCAAAAGTTGTAATGGGATTTGCGCCTGTTATGCCGACATTCAAAGGCGTCTTGACTGATAGGGAACAGAATGCTCTTATCGCCTATATCAAATCCTTGAAGTGAGAAACAAGTAAAAGGTTTAAAACCCGGACGGATTCACATGACTGCCCACGCACATCCACAAAATATTAATTATCTGAAAGCCACACGGGGTTTCATGTCCTGGTTGGTAACGGTTGACCATAAGCGCATCGGTGTGATGTACTTGGCCTCCATTCTCACGTTCTTCATTGCTGGCGGAACTTTTGCGTTCCTATTCAGAATGGAACTTTGGAGCCCCTTGAAGGAGTTTTTAACCCCGGATCAGTACAATCAATTTTTTACTCTTCATGGCGTGATCATGGTGTTTTTGGTGGTCGTTCCCGGTATTCCAGGAGCATTGGGAAACTTTATCTTGCCCTTACAAATTGGTGCAAAGGATTTGGCATTTCCTAAACTTAATTTGACCAGCCTCTATCTTTATTGGATTGGTGCGGCCATTGCCCTTTATAGTATCGTGGCAGGCCATGCCGATCAAGGCTGGACCATGTATGCGCCATACTCCCTCTCCCAGAATCCCGCTGTGTTGTGGATGATGGTCGCTGCTTTTTTCCTAGGATTCTCGTCTATTCTTACAGGACTAAATTTCTTGGTCACCATGCATAATATGCGCGCCCCCGGAATGACTTGGTACAGGATGCCATTGTTTATGTGGTCCCTTTACTCAACCGCGATCATGCAAATTTTTGCCACTCCAGTCTTGGCCATTACCCTCATCTTGCTCTTGATGGAAAACTTTTTTGGCATTGGAATTTTCGATCCGGCTTTAGGGGGAGACCCTCTCCTAATGCAGCACTTCTTTTGGTTCTATTCCCATCCGGCAGTGTATATCATCATCGTGCCGGCTTTTGGAATTACTTCTGAATTGATTACCGCCTTTGCGAAAAAGGATATTTTCGGATACAAGTTTGTTGCTTATTCCTCCATCGCTATTGGGGCTATCGGTTTCATCGTTTGGGGCCATCACATGTTTGTGTCGGGCCAGAGTGAATTGGCCGATTTTATTTTCTCGTTCCTCACGTTTTTTACCGCTGTACCTTCCGCTATTAAAGTCTTTAACTGGACAGCAACACTTTATAAGGGCTCTATTGACCTTAAGACTCCGATGCTTTATGCTTTACAGTTTTTGTTCAATTTTACCATCGGAGGGCTTACAGGAATAATTCTCGCGATTCTTTCCGTGGATATCCACCTTCATGACACATACTTCATTGTTTCACATTTCCACTATGTTGCTATGGGAAGCACCATGATCGCCTTCATTGGCGGAATCCACTACTGGTGGCCAAAAATGACGGGAAAAATGTATAACGAATTTTGGGGACGCTTCGCATCAATTATCGTCTTTATCGGATTTAATGTGACCTTCTTCGTTCAGCTCATCATGGGTTCTTTGGGCAGTCCTCGTCGCTACTACCATTATCTGGATCAATTCCAAATCTATCACCAAATTTCTACGGTTGGGGTTGTAATTTTGGCGGCCGGATTGTTTATGGCTTTGTTCAATTTGTTGGCCTCTTTAAAATTCGGAGCTACTGCCCCTAAGAATCCTTGGGGTGCTAAGTCACTAGAATGGACGGCCGACTCCCCCCCTGTCCTCTATAATTTCACCGAGACCCCCGTGGTCACCAAAGGTCCTTATGCCTTTGAGACGGAGAGTGCCTAATGGCCACTGTACATTCAGGTTTGCAAGAACATCAAATTCCACACCATTTCGACTCGCTTGAACAGGAGTTCGACTCGGCTAAGACTGGGATGTGGTTATTTTTAGCATCTGAAATAATGATGTTTGGGGCCCTATTTGTGGGCGCGTTGATTTTTCACACCCTTCATCCAGCAGCCTTTAGTGAAGGTTCGAAACATCTTGATTGGCATATGGGGGCTATAAATACCTTTTTTCTTCTAACGAGCGGATTGACCATGGGGCTGGCGGTTTTGGCGGCACAGCGCGCTGAACAAGGCAAAGTTCGCATCTTTCTTATTATGAGTCTTTTGTTTGCCTCCGGATTCTTGGTCGTTAAGTTTATGGAATACCAACTTAAGTTTCACCATGGCACTCTTCCAGGACGACTCTGGCATGCTGAAGGATTTTCAGATCCCTATTCTCATGTCTTTTTCGGATTTTATTTCGTGATGACCGGATTGCACGGGCTTCATGTTCTTATCGGTATGGGCTTGATGATTTGGTGTTTAATACGTTCAAGTCAAACTCGTTTTACTCGCAGTTATTATATACCGGTTGAAAATGTGGCGATGTATTGGGCGCTTGTTGACTTGGTATGGGTCTTCTTATTTCCTCTCCTCTATTTAATTGGATAATTAACATGGAAAAACCTGGACACGAAATTCCTAAGTCCACAATAGTGGGAACCTATATCGGATTATTAATCCTGACCTGCTTGATGCTGGCAATTTCTCAGGTTAAAACCGATCGTATCGCAATAGATTGGATAGATGTTCATGCCATCAAGACAACGGTCATAATGCTGATTGCACTCATGATGGGGACGGTTATATCGCTTTTCTTGATGGGGTTGAAATACGATCACAAACTGTTAAATGTGACCATCTTTCTATCCAATTTTGTTTTCTTGTTGATCTTTGTTCTATTCACTTGGGTGGATACTTCTTTCCGTGGAGAAGTCGATCCCTCGTTTACTCAAAGCATCAATTTCGTTTCTCCTGTCAAAACGGAAGCGGCTGGTGCTACAAGTCACGAATCCGCTAAATAAGCGGCATTTCGGTCCTTATACCTAATTATATGGCTCAAAAAACAGTTCGAGTACAGGGTGGGTCCCCGCCAACCTTCTTTAAAGGGCCGTTTCTTATTTTTTTGATTTTTGTTCCCTGCTTTTTGATTTTAATCCTGGCAATTTTACTCGCGATGCAGTACAAGCAATTAAAGGCTTTCGTTTCTCCGGTTTCAATTGAATTGACTTCGTTCTTAAAATCTCCAGAGGCGGAAATGAGTGCTGTTGCAAAGATTCACCGTTTTTTTTCCACTGATAGTTTGGATACCCTCGCTTTATCGGTTGAAGAGATCAATCATTTGATTCGGTCTAGTAAGTCTTTGAATGCATTAAAACTGGACTACCATTTAGATATGCAAGACACTCTTATCATCGCTCGAAATAGCCTGCCTGTAAGCCATCTCGATGGAATTCTATCCTTTCTCTCTAAATTTTTAGGTGTAACCGGTTTTCTGAACTCAGAAATGCGTGCCTATCCTTTCCTGGACAAGGGTATTGTTACTCTGGTTCCCGTTTCTGCAACCATGAATGGTATAGAGGCTCCGGTTTCTGTGATCAATCGGAAAGGTGGAATTGCCATTTCGGAGTGGATTGAGGATCAGGATTTTTATCATCAGGTATTGAGTCACCTGGCGGCCGTTAAGGTCCGCCAGGGGTCGCTCTTGATTATCAAACACTAAGCTTGTGCGCGCCCTTGTAGCTTTGGTCCAGTAACAAGCCCTGGACCACCGGTGGTGGCTGCTAGGCAGCCTCTAAGCGAAGGGCTACTTCAGAACGATGGCCTGCAAATGATTTCGTCCCAAGTCCCGTCCGGGAATTACTTGCTGAATTTAGGCGCGGTTTAAAATTCAACTGCAATTTTGGACGTCCTAAAACTGCTTGTGCGCCAATCCGAAGCAACGGTTTTTGGCTTTGGTTTTTTTCCAATCGAACGGGTGTCATTTGAGTCGCGGTTTGCATGGACTCTTCGGCTGTTTCCTGAATCGCTATTTTAAATCGTGTTAGTCTTCGAGTAATGGCAACTCGGGAAACTCCCATTCGAATTGCGATTTCCCGATGATTGAGTCCTTGCTCCAGGCTAAACCGTAAAATTTCTTTTAATTTTCCGCGTACTGAAGGTAACAGTTTTTCCAAACGAATTCGGTGAAGTAGCATTTCTTCCTCTGGTTCAAAGGAGATTGCGAGGTCTTCTTCATGTGCGAGTTGTGATCGGCGATCCATTTGCTTTTTGAACTTTTGGATTCGGCTGAAGCAATCATGCTTCGCAATGGCGCTCATCCAAGTCAATGGATCACATTTCCATTCGAAATCACCCCAAGCTCTGAAGGCTTTGATAAAAATGTCCTGAGTCGCGTCTTTGGCTTCCTCGCGATCTTTTAAATAATAAAGGCAGATGCCCAATACTTTTTGATGATATCGGTCGTAGAGAAGGGTTTGCCAATTGGGGTTATTTCTTAGGTCTTCATGTGCGATCATTTTTTCCTCCATTTTGGAACCAAGTTCTTTTTTGGTTCCATAGGCTAGGACGGAAAAAATATCCAACATTGTGGCCGCCCTTTTGAGGGTTGCACAACAATGTGCTTCGATTTGTGAGCAGTTTCTGGGGGAGCGAAGGGGGGGCGGCAATTTTCGCCGGCCCATTATCCTCTAATTAGACTTTATGAAAGCGAGGGGGGTAATCCCACCCATGCTATTATTTTTTGAAGGGCAATTGTTGTTTGGACGGGGTAGGAATAACTGGCTTTTCAGTTGGGGCTTGATTAGGGGATGGCATCGAACTACTGGGAGTATTCCTGGATGAAGCAGGAATATGTTCTTCCAAGGTTTGTTTACCGTCAGGCCAACACAGACCTGCTTCAGGGCGACAAGGAAAATGAAAATGGAGAATAGTAGGTTCGCTAGGAAGAGGTTCAGTCAATTTCTTTTTAGTAGTTGAAAGGACTACTTTTGCCAAAACCGTTACAGAAGGCACTAGGTACATTCCATCCATTTTCGGATCGTCACGAAACTTTTTCATGGTTAGGACATAACTATCAAACACCTTTATGGGTTTTAGGGAACGAATATTCAAATGATCGGGATGGTAAGGGAAATAATATGCCCTAGAATGAGTCTTGGACTTCTCCCATTTTTTTAGTGTGTCCATAACCATCTCTTTGCTAGGAACCTTAATCGTCCCGGCTTCGGCAAGTTCAGGATCGCGAAACGAAAAAGATTGGATTGCACCATTCTCACCGTAGCCAATTCGAATCTGAAAAGCATCTCCTAATACAACACGATTTTCGAGAGACCGGACGTATCTTCCAAAATAATAAGCTGGAACAGGTGGCTGTAAAGAGTCCCTCGAGTCTGGAATTTTCTTTTGAATCTCGGTAATTTCATAATTTGCGAAAACGTAGCTCTCCGCTTTAGCGCCTAAAACAGTTTTAATCAAATCATTGGTTCTATTACGAATCAGCGTATCAGGAACAAGGTCTTTTTCGGTTAGCACAGCTATATTTTCATTCATATACCCAACCTCAGACGTTCCTGTTTCATACGACAATACCCCGCCGCGTTGGTCTCGCCAGCTCATATTGACGGCCGTAGATTCCGGTCTTGGGAAATCCTTAAACCTGAAAAGGTTTAGAAAGTATTTGATCGTTTCAGGGTTCATCTGACGATCGAGAACTCGAAATTGTTTGGCTGTCACACTATCACGATTAACAACATCGGGGCTAACAGATGTTGAGTTTACAACGGGCCTGGGTGTCACCACCGCTGTTGGAACTGCTTTTTTCAAGGAATCGGCAATGTGAGAGGCATCAAGTGTTTCCGAGGGTTTCAGAGTGGATTTCGCGTCAATTGAAACTGCGAATCCGGCAAGTACCCAAAGGGATAGAGTTAATTTTATCATTTTCTCCGCTACTTTATTTGGGCCGAAAAATATCGGCGTTTAATATTGAGGGTTTCCGATTATACGGGAGTAATAATTTCCCGTGTTCGGCGTGGCTGCCGCATAATCATGGCTGATCAGTTTAAAAAGTTGAGAACAATAATCGGTTGTGCCTGCTGGGACTTGGGCAGAAAGACAGCCTGGATGTAGCCCCTTGGTTGGATAGAGATGTTTGTAGCCATAATTGGCTTGCGCATCGAAAAAACTGTTAGATAAATTTTTTGATCGAAAAGTCCAGTTGAGCCAGAAATCGTTGTAGAGGTCCCAACCCATATTATTATCGAAGATTACCGATTTAAAACCGAGTAAAGCTTTGACTCCATGAAATGCAGGCTGCCAAGTTGTTGCAGGGGCTGCGCTGTTGAATATTGAACAGGAATTGGCAAGAAACCATCGATTGTATCCCACTCCGAGGTTCATTTCGGAAGCGACGACATTTCCATAGCCTGGATTGAGGCCGAGAAAAAACCCACCCGGGAAACCATGTCCACCGTAATAGATAAAGTCGCAGTATTCACGGTTGCCATAGGCACTGCTCGTAGAAATAAGGGCCGTTTTTGCGACTTGGGTATTTCTCAGATCAAGTGCCAAGTTCGGACCATATGTTTGGTTTCCTGGCGTACCAACAGAATTAGAATATGGAGGTATGTTCAAATTGGCCGTGGTAAAAAAATTCTGTCCCCCAGGGATTTGAAAGGAAAGATCAGGCGCGCCGCCGCCATTCAAACTAAAAAGATCAATGGCAATAGTGCCAATATCCATTGAAGGTGGAAAACTCCATGATAAGATGGGAAGTAGAATTAGAAAGGAAAAGAGTCGAAGTATTCTGAACATGTTGAGCCTTTCATTACCCTACCAAGGTACCATTTGTCTGCTTGGTACTTTTCCAGGGATTGTTCTGGACAATATCTTCCCACCAATTTTAAAAATATAATTGATGTCGTTGGATTTTATTTTTTGTCCATGCACTTCAAACAGGCATATCTCAGTTTGAGTTCCGTCACTGTTGGTTGTGATTCGTAAGAGTCTCAAGGGATAATTTCCATTAGGAATGGGTCCCAATTGAAGGGTGTCAGCCTCCTGTTTCCAAAAATAGGGAGTTCCAGGAATATAGAAGTAGAAAGTGGACGCTCCAACCAAAGTGCTTTTTGAAAGGCCGCCGCTGGAATCTAAGGTCCCTTTAAAATTGAAGTCCGGCTTCTGTAAAAACGCCTGATTTCCCGTTTCAGTTGAAAATGGCGTTTTGAAAAAAGAGTGAGATGGCCGGTCATAACCCAATCCCAAAATCCAGACATGCCCTGAATCTGTCTGAATATCCAAATTAAAAATAAGCGTATCGATTCTTTTTTCTAATAGGGAATCCAAACTTGAAAAAGGAATATTGACCGTGTCTCTTTTCACAAAGGAAATAGACACAACCTTCGGGGTATTGAGCGCCGGAATGCCTCCATCTTTAAATAGGATTATTTTTCCAGATAAGTGGATAGGTAATTGAAGAAGACCGACTGATGAATTACTCGGCTCCAGAAATACCAAATCGAGGCGTTCCTTTAGATTGGTGGCGACAAAGATAGGAAGTCCACCCAGTTGTGGAGGCCAATTTGTGGTTGAGGATGCCCCGGCTGTCAATTCTTGATCTTGAATATCTGTAGAAGATTGATTTCCGGTTAACGAACTTGTGGAGTCTATCCTTAAACACCCATTGAATAGAAGGATAAAGAGAGAAAGTATCGATGATATTTTTAACATCCGTGCTGACCTCTCTAGCGAGTATTGGGTATGATTTGAAAAATTAAGGTACAGACCTTGTCCGTACTTTTATCCTTGGCCACAATTTCACTGATTTCCGCTTCCAGTGCGGAAACTTTTTCTCGAATTTTCTTAAGGCTAGAATCGGAAGTCGTAATTACCTGGGTGTTATACGCTTTAAATTTACGAAAGCCATCTTGGACCAGGTCGGAACTCAGTTTATGAATCTGCCGGTTGTATTCCAGGGCGACGCTTCCCTGAAAAGCATCTCCAGATACCAGATGGTTTTTCGTAAGGGCATAGCCGATTTCTGATTTCTTAACCAGTTCCAATTCAAGCAGTAAACGAATAGATTCTTCGACTTCACTGACGCTAACTGTTGGATAAAGTTCCTTGGCAATATCGGCGGGTGTGGCTTTTTTTTGATCCAGCCCGAGATAATTAAAAACCACGGCATAGTACCACTTTTCGTAGTACCTATATTGATTTTCCCGCACTACCCAAGGTTTGGAATTACGGAATTTCGAAAGCTTGTCGAACAAAAAATTCCTTTCCAGATCAGATTTGGCCTGATTATGTTGAACAAGCAAATCGAAGTATAGGTTTTCCTTTTCTCCCAATGAAAGCGCCGCCGCACATCTGACCCGGAGCTTGGGACCCAGGTCTCTTCTGCCTAAAATAACAGTGTAGAGAATGGCCGTTGATCCGAAATATTTTTGGGAGAAAGCCCGTTTGGAAAACTTGCTATTGCCTTGTTGTCTCCACTCTACATAATCGGACAAGAAACTTCGATATTCCACGTATTGGAACAAACTAGGCTTCCCGATCTCGGTGTTATGTCTTTGAGTATTCAACGGCACCGTCCGGAAACTATAATGAATCCATTATTAAGAATTTTTTGCTTCTATTTGTGAGCAAATTTAATTCATGGCGAAGAAATTAGACAGGGACCGAAAAATTCAAAAAAAAATGACATGAAATCAATCATGCCATTTTTGTTAAGAGTCAGGAAAAGGTGATCTAGATCAGAATTATTCCACGGTCCAGGTGCTTCCTGAATTGAACAGTTTCTCAAGGCTGGGAGGGCTTTTGGCTGCTGCAGTATCAATTTGGGCACGCATAGCATCGGTATAGGATGGTCGTTCCACATTACGGAACACGCCAACGGGAACCGGGTATTCTGGGTGGGCCAAGCGGGACAAGTGGAAACCCAATGCACCCGTGCTTTCCTTTTCATTATGTATCAGGACTTGACCCTCACCTGGATTGTTCTTTGTTTTGATGGCCATCCCATCCAAAACCAAGCCCTTTTCCAGTTCTTTTCCATACCGCATGGGTTCACCATGCTTTAAATACAACATGGTATCAGGACGAGTCGGTCGACCGTAATAGGGCTCATGAATTTTGTCGGCGAAGATAATGCAGTTTTGCAGGACTTCGACTAAAGCCGTACCTTTGTAGGCGGCTGCGGCAGCGAAGACTTCACCCATGTGTTTGACATCGTTGTCCGAGGTACGCGCGACAAAGCCGGCTTCGGCGCCAATGGCCATGCTAATGGGAGAGAGTGGCAAGTCCACCGAACCCATCGGGGTGGATGGGCTTACAGTTCCAACGCCCGATGTGGGAGAGTATTGACCTTTAGTGAGACCGTAAATTTTGTTGTTGAACAAAATTATTTTCAGATCCATATTGCGACGCAAAGCATGAATAAAATGATTTCCACCGATACTGAGCGCATCACCATCACCAGTGATGACCCAAACTTGCAGGTTTGGATTGGTCAATTTTACACCAGTAGAAATAGCCGGTGCGCGACCATGGATGGTATGGAAACCGTAGGTATTCATGTAATAAGGGAAGCGGCTCGAACACCCAATCCCGGATACGAACACAAAATTTTCCTTTGGCAATCCCAAGGTGGGGAGAATTCCCTGCATCGTCGACAAAATGGAATAGTCTCCGCAGCCCGGGCACCAACGAATAGCCGTAGGCGATGCGAAGTCTTTGCGTGTTAGTGGTTCAGCTGGAGTCGTTATAGTAGTCATTTTTGCGTCTCCAAAATCCGATGAAATTCTGAGGTGAGGAAAGAAATTCGGAAAGGCTTGCCCCTCACCTGATTGATGCCCTGTATCTCAATACCAAAAGTACCGCCAAGAAGCATTTTTAACTGACCCATATTCAGTTCTGGAATAATGACCCGCTCAGCGCCTCTCAGGATTTCTCCCAGATTTCGGGGAAGTGGGTTCAAGTATTGTAAGTGGACATGACCAAGTTTTAAACCGGCTTTGTTGCATTCTTCCACGGCAGTGGAAACGGCTCCGTATGTCCCGCCCCAGCTGACAATAATTGCTTTTCCGTCGGTGGCTCCTACCACTTCCGCAAGCGGGATATCATTGGCGATATTGGCAATTTTGGCATGCCTCTCATTGGTCATAGCTTGGTGATTATCGGGGTCATAAGAAATGGTCCCGGTGACCTGAGCCTTTTCCAAACCACCAATTCGATGTTCCAAACCGACGGTTCCGGGAATGGCCCATTTACGCGCTTGAGTTTTAGGGTCTCGTTCGTACGCTTTGAAAACTTCACCTGCTTGGGCCAGCTTAACTTCCATTTTAGCCAGTTTTTCGGGATCCGGAACCAACCAAGGTTCTGAACCATTGGCAATGTGGCCATCAGAAAGGATGATGACCGGAGTCATGTATTTCATAGCAATCCTAGCGGCTTCATAAGTCATATCAAAGCAATCGCCTGGGGAACGTGCGGCAAGGACGGGAAGGGGACTGTCACCACTTCTTCCGAACATGGCCATCAGTAAATCCGATTGTTCCGTTTTGGTCGGGAGCCCAGTGGAAGGACCGCCTCTTTGTACGTCTATGATCACTAAGGGCAATTCAGTCATGACTGCCAAACCCATGGCTTCAAGCTTTAGGCAGACACCAGGACCGGAAGTGGCGGTGACGCCTAAACCTCCCGCATAAGAGGATCCTAAGGCCGTGCAAATCGCGGCGATTTCGTCTTCGGCCTGAAAAGTTATCACGCCATAATTTTTGTATTTGGAAAGCCCATGCAGAATTTCGGAAGCGGGTGTGATGGGATAGCTTCCGTAAAAAATATTTCGTCCCGATTTTTGTGAAGCCGCAAGTAAACCGAATACCACCGCTTCGTTTCCGGAAATTTTCCGGTATTTGCCCTTGGGTAACGATGCTTTTTTAACGCGATAATGCGAGGTGAATAACTCCACAGTATCGGCAAAATTGTAGCCTGCAGTCAGGGCTTTCTTATTCGATTCCGCAATTTGCGGTTTGTCTTTGTACTTGGTCTTGGGTCCATATTTTTCGTCCAACCATTTTAAGGTGTGATTTAAGGGACGGTCATAAAGCCAATACATCATTCCTAAGGTGAAAAAGTTTTTGCAAAGTTCCGCGCCTTTACCCTTAAGACCAGTTTCAGCAACGGCATTGATAGTCAGCTCAGTAATGTTCGCGCGAATAACACGGTAACCGGCAAGGGACCCGTCTTCTAGTGGGTTGGATTTCAACTCTGCTTTTTCAATATCCTTTTCGGTAAACCCAGCTTCATCGACAAGGAGAATGCCCCCTTCTTCGAGATCGGAAATATTTGCTTTTAAGGCTGCCGCATTCATGGCAACCAATACGGTCAACTCATCACCGGGAGTTTTGATTTCCATGGATGAAAAATGGATTTGAAACGCGCTCACTCCGGCAACGGTTCCGGCTGGTGCGCGAATTTCCGCAGGAAAGTCTGGCATGGTAGCCAAATCATTTCCAAATAAAGCGGATGCATCGGTGAATTGGGTTCCGGTAATTTGCATTCCATCACCAGAGTCACCGGCAAAACGAATGGTTACCGAATCAACATCAATATGAGATTTTTCGTTGGGATTGATGGGAATTTCATGCACATCGGTTGACATAGGGGAAGTACACTCCAAGTCGTTGTGATTTTTTCAATAGGTGCATAGTAATAATAGCATATAAAGATTTGTTTTTCCCTGCAAAATCAGGGTTTTAATCATAAAATGGTAGGTTCACCGGGGAAAAATTTACGGGTCGAGGACATCAAATTTTGGGGGTGGTCTTGCTTATTTTTTGAGGCCGGCTACTTCGCTTTTTAAGCTTGAAGGAATCCAAACCATAAATTTTGTATACCGAGCCTCATGCCATATCCTAAGTTGCTTTTGAAGTAAATCTGTCTGGTTTAGGGAATGGTACACCTTTGCGAGATTTCCGACTGAGCTCAAGTATCCTAGTGGTAGGTACTTTCCATTGCTATCGGCTTGCAGCATTTTTTCGTACTCAAGATTAAGCTCCACTTGGTGATTCAAGGCCTTAGAAAAATCACCCTTTCGGAATTCAAAGTCGGCCTGAATTTGCCGATAAAGTCGGTTTTGGGGATACCGACTTAAAAACCGAGCAATTAAGGTTAGACCCAAGTCAAGTCGTCCTTGGTCATAATAAAGCCACAGGAGCGAAGTTTGTAGAATTTCTTGCAGGTAGTGAGATTGCGGAATGGACCTTTCCAGACTCTGAAATGGGGTACTCAAGTCAGCATGAACAAAGGGTACCCAATCTACTTTTTTAACCAGGGCTGCTTTGTAATATCTATACAGTGCGATGGCCGCTTTCGCTTCGGCATTCTCTGAATGTCGTTCTAAACGCGAGATAGCTTTTCGTCCCAAGGTTGCGGCCTTAATAGGATGTCCAGTTAATCCAGCCACATAACTCAATTGTAATTCGGATAGACCTTGGTAGAGATCAAGCGATTCAGAAGGGTCATTGAGGAAAACTTGTTCCGGTTTTTTACTAGGATTAAACGTCGACGCATCTAATTTTATCCAAAGTGCTTGAGCCAAATACAATGCGCTCGTATCTCCTAAGTCATTGAATCGGTTGAGCCCAACAAGCCCTCGGAAATAGGCACGAGCGGGGACATCCGGCATGGTTTGTAGCAAAGAGTCGGAGGCAGAATAATTCATTCGGAACATCAAATCCAAGGCTTTAAGAATCACAGCGTCATAAAGAGGCTCGAACAAACAATTTGGGGCAGGGGTAGTCGATGTCACCATGGGTAAAACATCATTAGGTGAGTTGTTTTGCGGTCTCGAAGTGTTTTGGGCCAAGGGAATTGAAATTAGAAGTAGCATGCTTGCCCAGATCAAGGTCCAATCTTGACTTAAGAAAAATTCACAATGGAAATGAATGGGGCCGAGGTGGGATACTTTTCTTAATTTAAAGGGCATTGTGGGTCAAAGTACAAAAAACCGATCTGGGGCCAGAATCATCGGTATTATTACTGTTGCAAACCGCCATGATCCTCAAGCCTGGAAAGCTCTGGAAGAATGCGACTGGGTTGAATTTCGAGGAGACTTTTGGGAGCCTTCCCGAATTTTATCAGAATTGCATTCATTTCGCTCTGAATGCCGGTCTCGATTAGGTCATACCTTAGAAACCCTTTTTACGTTACGACTAAAACGCGATGGGGGGCAATGGCTCGATTCCAATGCGGCCGACCGAGATAAAATCTGGTTGTCAATAGGTCTAGATTCAAAGGACTGTCCTTGTGAATGGATAGACTTGGAATTGGAGGTCCTGCCTTTATTAACCCCCGCCCTAAAAAAAGTCTTAAGCCATCGATTCGTAAAAGTCATCGTTTCGCATCACAATTTAATCTCGAGCTATCCAGCCCAGGAACTAAATCGTATAGGTCATGAACTGATTAGTTGGGGATACGAAGGGCAAAAAATGGCCGTGACATGCCAAGATCGATTAGAGGCCTTAGACTTGATGCGATTTGCACGAGAATTTAATCGACCAGGAAAAAATATTTGTGTCCTCTCTATGGGTCTTCCTGCGCGATCGACTCGGGTTTTGGGTCCGATTCTGGGTTGCCCTCTTACTTACGGCTTTTTATCTGGCGACGCCATTGCTCCTGGTCAATTGTCGGCTCATCAATTGGCACAGTTCTTTTCTAGTCTAGCCGGGACGGCGCCAGTGCATGGTTCAGACTCGGAATTATTGGATTGGGCGGAGGCCCATCTTTCTGGAGACACTTTTGCAAATTAAAAGCCTTGGGCTAAAATCAATTCTGACTTTATGGGTAGTCTTGTTCCTGGGAATTCCAGTACGAGTATCTGCTCAACAGTTCGGACAAAACAAAGTTCAGTTTCATCAATTTCACTGGTCCTATTATCGGACGGAACATTTCGACATTTATTTCCCTCAAGGTGCGGACTTAATTGCAGGGTTTGCTGCTCGGCATGTCGAAGAAATGTATAAGAGTGTATCCTCGACGGTTGGCCATAAACTTTCAGCTCGCGTGCCGATCATTCTGCATAACTCGCATGTCGAATTTGAACAGACTAATGTTATCCGACTTCCTCTCCATGAAGGCATCGGTGGGTTTACTGAAATTTTCAAGAACCGCATTGTCTTGCCCTTTGAAGGAAGTTATTCCGATTTCTACCACGTGATTAAACATGAAATGACTCATGCTGTAGTTTTCGATATGATGTTCGGCGACAATGCCGCTTCGAACATAACGCATCAAGGCAGCCAATTTCCACTTTGGGTCAGTGAAGGTCTCGCCGAATATGCGTCATTGGGTTGGGATTTATCCTCCGAATTTTTCATGGTCGATGCGACTACTTTTGGATATGTGGAGCCACCTACTTCCGACTTTGGAGGCTTCTTGGCTTATAAAGGGGGCCAGTTATTTTTTCATTTTATGGAAACGACTTATGGTAAGGGAGCGGTGACAAAATTAGTTCAAGAAATGAACGAAGCCCATGACCTGCCCCAGGCCTTTAAAAAAGTGACCAAAACATCGTTGGAGGAAGCGGGAGAAATTTGGCTTCGGGAATTGCGTTTCATTTATTGGCCAGAGTTAGGTCAAAGAAAATATGGAAAAAATATTGCGAGAAAATTAACGGATCATGGTAAGGATCTTTCCTTTTTCAATTTGCAACCCTCAATCTCGCCCAATGGGCAGGAGATCGCCTTTTTCAGTGACAGGGAATCTTGGGAAGGTATTTTCATTTTGAATATTAAAAGCGAAAAGGTGACACGCTCGGTGATTCAAGGAGGTAAGGAAGGCAATCATGAAAGCTTTCACTCCTTTAAATCTGGAATCAGTTGGAGTCCCGACAGCAAGCGGTTGGCCATTGTCAGTAAAAGTCATGGCAAAGATGTCATTCACATTATTGATGCGAAAAAAGGCACGGTAAAGCAGGAAATCGCTCCAGCAGTGCAAGCGATTCTGTCGCCAAGTTGGTCCCGCGA
>JAYVCH010000263.1:0-4204 GCA_043750055.1 Fibrobacteria bacterium | reverse complement strand
CCTTTCAGTAGATCACGTTCTCAATGTGAAAACTCGGATCTAGATACAAACCATCACAACTAAAAAATATCAGGGATTTGTTGGAATCCAACGATACTTCAAGGCCCCGGCTTGAAGTCTGGAAGGCAGTCGGAAAGTTTCCCCAGCTTTTAAATTTCGCATACTCCAAACTTGTTTTCCTTTAATATCATAGAGCTCGATTCCAGTCATTCCCTGAGGGGTTTTGACTTGGCTTGATGCATCTAGATTAATAAGAAATCCAGAACGATGCGGAATCATATCAAAGCGGGTTTGACCCAATCCAGATGGGGTCTCAAGCTTCAAGTCGGTAGGAAGGCATCTACCTGTATAAGATATTTTCATGATGCTTGTTTTGTCCGAAGACCCAAAGTAACCAGAACCATAGTTGACAATATACAGTGCACCATCCGGACCTTGACGAAAATCTATAGGACCATCGAAGGTGGTGCTATTAAGAAACGGTAGAAAGCCGGTTGCTTGAGTTCCGGTGCTGTCAACATCGAAAACGTAGATGCGACCAGCCGTATAGTCGGTGACGAACCATTTTCGGTTGAAATGAGGTGGGAACTTTATCTTTGACTTCGAATCTCCATCATAAAGGTACAGTGGACCAGTGATAGGGGCTGCTCTCATCCTGGATGGTGGAGCGAAGAACGAGGCTGGCAGGACGGTTCTGGGTCGAGCGGGAGGAAGGGTTGTCAGTCCAGTATTCCACCTAGAGTTGTTGACTGGAGCGGCGGGGTCATGATCTCCGGCAAACTTGGTATTACTTCCCGTGAAGTACGGCCAGCCTTCAAAACCTGGGGATGTCCTGAGGTTGAACTCCTCTCGCACGTCGGTGCTTAGTTGATCGGGGCCGACATCGCCCCACAAGACCCAGCGTCGCACTGGATCCAAGGCCATGCTGTAATTATTGCGCGTACCTTTGATGTAAATTTCTGGATAGACTTTGCTGGTATCAAGGTATTTTGGGTCCTTGGTCTGGTTGTAGAAATATTCCCCGAAGTTTCCGGCAGGGATGGTGTATTTTCCATCTGGCGTGGGATGGATGCGGAGGAAGCCGCCCCTCATTCCATGTGTGCTAGTCGCGCCCCATTCTTCGCTTTTGTATTTGCTATTAACGTCTTCATTTATCCCAATAGGCGGAGTAGATTCCATCGTACCTGTCACGTTACCTCCGTTCGCACCTTGCGCAATCCACAAATCTCCATAGGCATCGAACTGCATGGAACCACCCGTATGACAGCACATTTCCCGTTGCGATTCAAATTGGAGTACAATTTTTTCCGTAGAAAGATCGATTTTATCGGAAACGGCAGTGAATCTGGATATGCGGAAAACGTTTGCACTAGCTGGAGACCAGTGGATATAAATCCAGCCATTGGCCTTAAAATTGGGGTCCAGAACAATGCCTGTAGCACCTTCCTCTATGTTTTCGTTTTTATTATTATCCTTTGCCGAATAAGGTCCCTTCCAAACGGGTAGCTTTGCCAGAATGCTCACAGTTTTGGTTCGTGGATTGTAGTGTTTGATATTGCCTGGGCGTATCTCGGTAAAATAGACATCCACATTTCCCTCCGCATCCATATCGAAGGCCAGTTTGTCCGGTTCAGTGAGTTCCGGATCCGGGGCAACGGATTGCCGCATCAAAGTTTCGATTTTAAAATCGGCATCGGTAACATCCGGGCAACCCTTATAGGTCCATTTTGACTCAGCTAGGGACGGAAGTGTTGCAATACAAGATACTGCGACGTAAAACCCGATTCGGGATAAGTTATTCATTGTATCTCCACCTTGTTGAAAAATCCCCGATTTTAAAAATTGGAAGCATGTCTTTCCGCCCATAGTTTTAGGGTAGGTATTGCCCTTTCAACTTTTTCCGAGATATAGGCCATGGCTGAAGGGGATTTCAAGTGATTCCAATCATCCCAGGTCGAATCTGGAAAGTGCGCGAGGTCTTCTGGAGTATTGAAATCTACATACTGTTCTTTTCCAGATTCCAGCCAGTGACGCATCTCAACTACTATCGAATCATGTTTCGCCAAGACCTGCTTGGAACAGCTTCGTTGTATCAATGCCGGATCTCCGAAAGGGAGTAGCATCACCTTGGTTTCTACTCCGAGATGATGAAGCGCATCAAGGACAAAACGAGTGTCAGTGGCCATTGGTAGTTGATCAAAAGTTTTTTCATCCCCCAAAACTAAACTTTCCTCCTTGCTTGCACGAATCAATGCGTTCGCGATAGCCAATTTTCGTCTTTCCTGGGGTGAGGCACGCATTGATTTTCGCTGCCATGGCCCGTCCACATACTCATTCCAAAGGTAAGCTCCAAAATCAAGTAATGCATAGAGGGGAACGCCTGCTTGACGAACGATGGCGACATTTTTTTGATGGGAGGATAGGCTTCGGAAGAGGGCGCAACCATCCCGATTCCAAGGAATCCATCCTAAATTAACTCCATCGGCTTTGAACCGATGGAGGGCACAATCACCCAAAAAACGGTCAGGGGATAGTCCAATAATGGCCAAAACAGGTTGATTATGGACCAATCGACCTCGACAGAATTGGAGGTAAAAATCCAAGGGAGAAGCACCGGATTCCGCCCAATTCTCAACTCGAACAGATGGATCGTTCGCTTCCATAAAATCTTGGAGTCTGTGACCGGGTTCTAATCGGTAATTTCCAATTCCAGAATCTCCCAGAAGGACTATATCCACCTTTTTGGATTCCGAAGCAAATCGCAGCCCAGCCCATAAAAACAAACTTACAGAAAAGCATATAAAGACAACTCGAGTGGCTGCCGGAAAATGTTTGAATGGTGCTCGTAAAAAAATCACTTTATTTTTCCATCAAATATCGTGATAAATTAGGATTATTTCCCGTTGGCATCAAATGATTGAAAAAGAGATGAATGATGACCCGAAACTGGAAATAGAAATGGGCGGGACAAGGGTGTCACCTTATCTAGAGTCCCAAATAAAAACCTTGCCGCCGCTAATTAAACCGCTAAATCCCAAGCAAATTCCACAGCTGCGGTCATCGCCTTATAGTCTTTTTCGTCATTGATGACTCGGAGTGGCGATGTGGTATTACGCCACAGATAACCAAATCGGGTGGTGACACCCAACTGTGCATGCGAGTATTTAAGGTAGGCGAAATTTTCTCCGGATAAATCTTGTCGTTGAAAGTGAGTGTCAAAATTAACCGTTGTCCCATAGTTTCGAAATTTCATAGTCCCTTTTGCGCCCAGAAGAAATTTTTGCATCGGAAAATGCCCTTCGATTCCTAATCCATAGTATCCATTAGACCAATCCTGACCGGTATTTTTTTTGGCAAAGATGGAGCCAATCTGACCATCAATTCGAAATCCTAAGGGCTTCGATCGGGTAATGGAAATTCCGGATTCCCAAAATGGCGCGTCATACATATCGAAGATTGTATTGTAATCAAAATATCCGAAAGAAAAATCGACTCCCGGTTTTATGTCCCAGCGATTCCATTGGGCGGAGAGGCTGCCCTTGTTTTCCGAGTAAGTCATCAATTTATAGGACTTGAGAGCAAAATACGTGGGACGAACGGGATCATATGGGGACAAACGATACACAGCTCGCAGTTTAATGGGTCCGGTCCAACCAAGTGAAAAATTATAACCGAGATTCGATAGTTCGGAGTTGGAAAGATAGGTGTTCCACGATATCGCTGCACTGGCCGACATTTTTCCAAAATTTGCGGAAGCGCGGGTTTCCAGTGGGATAAGGATATCGGAAGTCTTTTTTACACCAGGATAGCGGTAGGATTTCAGTCCCAACTCAAATGTGTCCAGATAGCCGGGACTATAGCGATAAACATTGTTGTCGAACAATCCACCCACTCGCATGGATAAATGGTAACGGTGGCTTTTTTCCTTATCCACTTTTGCGAATTCGTCGTTCGCTTCCAGATCCGTAACGGCAAGATTTTCATCCAAATCCGATTCAGTCATGGATTCACCCGGGGTAGGGGAATCACCCGCTTTGCCTTTTTTCTTTTTGTCCGTCCGATAGAATTTCACAAAGCCGCTGCATTTATTCAGGTGGACGGAATATTTATGCGAGCCATCGGGAACCGATATTTTAAGGACCATAGCTTCACTGATCACTTTGTTGGAATCCTCAGATGGTTCCGCTTTCAATGATTTCACAAG
>JAYVCH010000262.1:0-20381 GCA_043750055.1 Fibrobacteria bacterium | reverse complement strand
TGTGGAAATTTTTTTGTGTAGTGACTAAAAAATATCGTAAAACCGAAGTCCACTAAATTTTATTCTTTAAGTTTTCGCGATCAAATCACTGGATATTTTTGAGGTAAGGCCCCAGGCTGTGGTTGGGAATGGGGCCAGAGCGTGGGAATTTAGGGGTGAATTATGCTGCTATAGCGTGCGAGGGTACACCCCTAATACCGGAATATGATTTATCAGTAAATGCAGGTGTAATGGGTTCACAACTTCTCCTAATTTGGTTTGGGTGCGGCTCTTTTGAAACGAATCATCATGCCGCCTTTTTGTGAGAAATTGCCTCAAAGTAGGGGTAGTTCCTTTCTCTATCCTGAAGCTTATGGAACTTAAAGTATTCCTCGATATCGTTGCTTGATTTCAACGCCCGGATTTTCAATACCGCTTCCGCCCCTTTTAAACTCCATCGTGCGCCGGTAATGTCGAGCCGGTCTTTGACCAGATATCTGCAAGTGCCTTCGATTACCCCAGTCGCTATCGGATAGCCCATATCCAAGCATGAGTCGTACCGAAGATAGGCCTTTTTTCTCAATAGATAGTCTGCACACTTATCCGCATTCTCCCTGTTCTTTTTGCTCAAGCCGAGCATTGTGCAGCTGCGCCGTATTCCTCCAGCGACTAAGCCAGCCTCGCCGCTTAGAACCTTCAAAGCCCTTTCCATCACCCACTTCTCAGCCTTCTGACTGGTTTCCGGATGAAAACAATATGCGGCCTTCCACAGGTATTCAAGCACATGGACAAAATCCATGACAATGGCGGCACCCTGTATCTTGAAACTTTTCATTACCTTTTTGATCGCTGCCAATTGGGCCGCATGTCCGTCAACCAGAATGACCCATTGGTGTTTCTGTTTTGGGTCTCGACGAAGAGTCTCCAAAAACATATCCCGAATAACCTCTACCCCCGGCTTTTCAACAGAAGCCCACACCCTTTTATGACGGGGCTTGGGGGGCACAGATTCTTTCTCGTCGAGCCCCATGATGCTACGAGCCGAGCGCATATGTGGATCAATGTCATAAACAGCCGCCACCATCGCCATTCGTTTACGATTACGCTTTTCGCCCCTGCTGAGCCGAGTCTGCTTCTTGTGTACGGCTATCGCTGCGGCCTTCTGGGTGGCTTCCCGGAGATCGGCCTGGCGCATGATAATACCTTTTCCGTCGCACGACAGAACCAATATACCGGCTTGCCGCCGGGTATCGATTTCCTGGCTCGCATAGAATGAATCAAAGTCCTGGCTCAGATGGCGGATCACATTCTCTATCTGGCGCTTGGGAATCGAAGACGCCGTACTTTTCAAAATAGTCTCCGTGGACTTCTCGAAGGACAGGTCAGAGACTGAATATGCGGCCTTCATGCGTAAACCGTCGGAATAGGAATCGCGGGACAAGTTCAATTCCGCATGCTGTGGGAAAACACTATCCCGACCCTTATCGCTGTATCCTTTCCTCCGCACTTCTACCGTTCCAAAAACGCTGTTCAGTTGCCGGGAACAGTTTTCTCGCGTATAGGGTCGCCCGCTTCTATCCATAGCCTCGGAGGATAAGTCGATTTCAGTTTTTGCCCGTTCATCAAGATGACCTTGGAATAAAAGGCGCAATATCTCAAATCCATCCTTTTGAATCAGCGTTTCCACCTCACCATGTTCCGCATGGAGCCATTTACTGCTTTTGAGCACAACCGTCAGCTGATGGAGAAAATTTTTCGCATTCAAAAAGAAATCTGGTTCTTCAGTTATTTTATATTTCACGGTGAGGGGTCTCCTTTTAGTGTAAATATGTTGTTGCCAAACTCATAAGTACCTATTGGAGCCCCCTTTTTCAATCCGAATTCCTCATAGGTCCTTGCTATATAGTCGTTTCAAAAGATCTGCACCCATTTTTTTTTTTTAAACCATCATTTGATGGCAGTTTTTACGGTAGCCATCCGTTCGTAAATCCCGCGCGATGTAACCCCGAGACGAAGTAGGGACAACGCACCATCGGCAGGCCGATCTCCGGGGCAAGGGGCAGTGATGCGACCGGTTACCTCTACCAGGAAAAACCGTTCTTGGGCCTCGGCAGTATCTCGTATTTTGTCCAGTGCCTACATGGCAGTAGTCACCGCCGTATCGAAACCGATGGTCCTATCCGTCCCAAAGAGATCGTTGTCGATGGTTCCCGGCAGGTTCCAGGCACGCCAATGATTTTTCCTTTCCCCGCCTATTGCGAGTACTTCATGGCCATAGGATTCCGCGACCCTTACAATAGCCCGAATCGCCGCATTCATTCCTGGAGCATTTCCGCCGCTTGTCAAAGTTGCGATTTTCATTTGGAGTCCTTTTCTTTCAGACGGTTGCGATTTGATTCCGGCCGGTCCACCCGAAAAACTTTCCGGCTTCCAATAGCAAAAAGGGAATCGTTCCCACCGTCAAGAGCGCAAGGCAATGGCTCAAAGGCAGCGGAGCGGATTTGAGAAAGTTGCCTAGCATCCCATTGTGATGGCTGAACACTTGTAATCCGATGGAAGCGACAACAACGATCACCAATTTCACGTTGCCCAGAGGATTAAGCTGCCACACCGGAATGGTCTCGCTCCGTGCCCCGAAGGCTCGGAAGAGCTCGCAGAAGACCAGAGTCGTGAAGGTATAGGAACGGGCGGTGTCCAGATCATAATTCTTCAGGGTGAAGAGAAAGACGGAAAGGGAAACGCCTGCCGTCAAGGCCCCGATGAAAAGAAGACTCCGAATAAAGTTGGAGTTAGCCAATCGTTCGTGCCTAGGCCTGGGCCTTTGGTTCATAACATCCGGATCCACTGGCTCCGCCGCCAGACACAAGGCCGGGAGGCCATCGGTAAAGAGGTTGATCCAAAGGAGATGAATGGGTAGAAGCGGAGTAGGTAAACCCACGATTACAGCCACCAACATCAGAAGCATCTCTCCGGTATTTCCCGCCAAGAGATAATTCAGGGTTTTGCGGATGTTCGCATAAATGCCGCGCCCCTCTTCCACCGCGGCGACGATAGATGCAAAGTTATCATCCGTCACAATCATATCGGAAGCTTGCTTGGTCACCTCGGTCCCGGACTTCCCCATGGCCACGCCGATATCGGAACCTTTGAGGGCCGGTGCGTCATTGACTCCGTCCCCGGTCATCGCCACTACGGCTCCCTCCGCACGCCAAGCCCGGACTATGTGCAATTTATGCTCCGCCGAAACGCGGGCGTATACGGCCGTGTCCGCGACCCTGGCTTTGAGCCCTTGCTCGCCCAATTGATCCAGTTCCGTACCTGTTAGCACAACGTCGTTGGCAGTAGCAAGACCCAATTCCCGGGCAACGGCCAAGGCCGTTGCAGGATGATCTCCCGTGATCATGATAACACGTATTCCGGCTTTATGACACAAATCGATGGCGAGTGCGGCCTCCGGTCTAGGCGGATCATACATGCCCGTCAACCCGGCGAAAACGAGGTCCTTTTCTACACTTGCCATTTCGGGTTTGGTATCCAGTGGCTCGGTCCATTCCTTATAAGCGGTTCCCAAGACCCGAAGGGCACGCCCGGCCATTTCCGCATTGGCTTTTTGGATGCGCTCCTTCCAAATGACATCGAGGGGAACCGGCCCAGTCTCAGTGAGGACGCGGTTGCATAAAGACAACAAAAGATCTGGCGCGCCGTTCACCAAGGCCTGGACCTTCCCCCCCGGCATTGGACGAATCACACTGGCCCGCTTCCGATCCGAATCGAATGGGAACTCGTGGAGCTTCCCATTGCCCTCGAAATCCTTTGGGCCAATTCCCAGCTTGGCAGCGAAGGACAACATGGCTCCTTCCGTGGGATCTCCGATTACCGTCCACCGTTCTCCCTCTTTGGAAAGGGTAGCGGTCACGGCACCAATCTGGAAGCGAGCTAGAAGATCCAGACAGGACCGCTCCACTTCAACTGGAACCTGATTGCCGATTAAAACCCGGCCCACGGGTTCCACACCAGCACCCTCTACCTGAAATGATTTACCCGCCACGAATAGTTCTCGGACCGTCATTTCGCCCATGGTCAGGGTCCCGGTTTTATCCGTGCAGATGACTTCCGCCGATCCCAGGGTCTCCACTGCGGAAAGTCGACGTATGAGTGTGTTTCGCTTCGCCATGCGCTGGACACCCAAGGCCAAAGCCACCGTAACTACGGCCGGCAACCCTTCCGGCACCGCCGCTACGGCAAGGCTGATCGAGGTGAGAAAAAGATCTAGGAATGCCATCTTCCGCAACATTCCCAGGACAAAGAGCAAACCGATGAGACCCAAGCACACCCAGACGAGTAGACGCCCGAATTCCGCCAGGGATTTCTGCAACGGACTTGTTCCACCATCCTCCTGTTCGAGCAGCCCCGCAATTTTTCCGATTTCCGTTTCCATTCCAGTGGCTACCACAACGGCTTTGCCAACACCTCCCGCTACGCTGGTGCCCATGTAAACCATGTTCGTGCGATCTCCCAGGGGAAGGCCAGACTCTTCCAAGGCCGTCAAGGATTTTTCTACCGCTTCCGACTCGCCCGTCAAAATGGATTCCATGCATCTCAGGTTCGACGCTTCCACCAAGCGTGCATCCGCTGGGATCAAATCCCCAGCCTCGAACTCGACTACATCACCCTTCACAATTTCAATTGCCGGTATCAATCGAATACGTCCGTCACGCCTAACCTTGGCTTGGGGTGCGGTCAACTTCTTAAGCGCGGCGATGGATTTTTCCGCACTGAACTCTTGATAGAATCCAATAATCGCATTTAAAATGACGATAGTAAGGATGGCGATGGCATCGGCCCTCTCTCCCATGATTCCGGAAACAAGACCGGCGATAACCAGAAGCCAGACTATCAGATTGTTGAATTGCGCGAAGAGAAGTTTAAACGGATTGATCGCTTTCGCTTTCCGAAGTGAATTCGGCCCGTCCCCATCCAGCCGATTGCGAGCTTCTCCTTCGATCAACCCGGAAAGGGACTCAAGTCCCATTTGTTGCATGACGGCTTCGATGGGCAGGCAATGCCAATCTACGGGTACATATTTATCGGCGGTAAGAGCCTTCTCCACTTTCATCTCTCCTCATCGGAATTACCGACGTTACAGAATCCTTTTATCAATGACCGGAATGAACCATCCCGGCGCCCTTTTGGAGAATCCACTCGCTGTTGAGCAGATAGGCTCCGGAAATCACGATGGATTCCCCAACTCTTATTCCTTGCAGCACTTCAACTGCATCGGCCGTCTCCAAACCGATTTTCACCATGCGAGAGGCATAGGAATTCTTTCCGACTTCAACCCAAACCATGGTAGATGCGGAAGAGCGCAAGAGCGCGGAGTTGGGAATAGCGAGAACACGTTTGCCGGCCTGCTTGAAGGTAGCCCAAGCCTGCATACCCGGCATGATTGGCAGTCCGGAATTGGAGAGGGCGATATGGGCCAAAGTGACGGATCCGGAAAGAGCGGTTTCTTGCCGCACATGCTCCAGTCTTCCTTTAATCCGTTCGCCAGAAATTCCCTCTATTTGCACAAAGGCTTCGGTGCCTTCCGGAAAGCTGGCTGCTTCTTCCGACAGCATCCAAGTTTCCACCCATATTTGATCGGAAATTCCAATTGAGAATAACGGCAATCCCTCGGCAACATATTGCCCCGACTGAATACGGACCTCCAACAAAATTCCATCCTTTGGGCTTACGATGGAAAGTTGCGGCGCGACCTTTCCTCCTTTTTCCAAAACCAGGATTTGGGTCTCCGTCATGCCGAGCACATGAAGGCGACGGTGAGCGGCTTGGACTTGGGAATGAACCATGGCCGAATCCGAAATGGCCGAGACATTCCTGGCCGCGACCAGAAATTCCTCTTGAGCGGCGAGCAAGGCTTCACTTTGGAGGGAGGCCAAGACCTGCCCTCGGCGTATCTTTTCACCAGGACGAAGGGTGTATACTTGCGCGATACGTCCCTCGCTCTTAGCGGGGATCATTATTCGGGAGCGATCCTCAAACTGAGTCACGGCTCGGAAAACCTGTGAGGACGAAAGACTCGTGGATTCCGCTGGCGTGGTTCGTATGTCTGCTAGTAGGACCTGCTCCTTAGGTAGGTTGAGCACAGACACCGAAGAATCTGACTCGCTATGCCCGCTCGCACTGCCACCTGCATGTGCACCTCCATGTGACATCGATTCCATTCCCTCGTGCTGGGAAGGGATATCCTCCGCGGGTTTGACCGTGACAGGTCGGGGCTCGATGGCTGCATCTGGATCCAAAAGCAGGGAGGCATTTTCGGCAACGGCCGATCCAGGAGGTAACCCTTCGATTACCTCCACTCTTTTGGGACCTGCGCGGCCGATTCGGATTTCCTGCGCATCGAATACCGTCGAATCTTTCGCTGAGCGAACCCAGACGATTTGCCGTTCGCCGAGGGTGTGCACGGCGGAGCGCGGCAAGACCCATGCCGTCTCCGCCATCGGAGCCACATGGGCTTTTCCCAAAGTGCCGAGCTTCAATCGAAAGCCCGGGTTTGCCAAATAGACTTTAGCCAGCACATTACCGCCGGTATCCGCCACCCTGGACTCGATGAAATCAATCCTGGACATGGCTTCCAGTCCCAATGATTTTAGGGCGATATGCACGCTGTCCCCGGCATGCAGGAGGGATGCACTTCGGACCGGTATGTAAAGTACGGCAGAAACCTGGGTGAGATCATTGAGTTGGGCCACCGGAGTACCACGGTTCACCGTCATGCCCACCTTGATGACTCCTTCCGATTGGCCGGAGGCGGCGCTTTGACCGGATTGTCGGGAAGCGTTGCCTTCCGCCATGCCCCCACCGGACATGCCACCCATCCCCGAAGCACCGCCACCCTTAGAGTCGGCAACGTTAGATCCCTGATCACCTTGCATGGAAATCAAGAAGCCTTGCTTGGGACTCACGATCGGGATCTTTTCCATAGGCTTCCCAGCCTTGCGTATGGAACGGATTTGTTCCGGCGTCATGCCCATGCGGTTCAAACGTTCTTCGGCCTGCTTCATCAGTAACGCATCCGTTACGGTATCCAGAAGTAGGTATTCTCTTTGTGCCGTCACCAATTCCGGAGAATAAAGCAGGACTAAACGATCTCCCATAGCTACAGCCTGCCCCTGGGTGCGGATAAAAACTTCTTCAATTCGGCCCGCGGCCGGAGCGTTGACTTGGATGTTACGTCTCTCATCCACCTCGATCCGGATGGGTAACTCCAAAGTGTCGGAAAAAACATGCCGCTCCAGCGTCACCACGGACTGGCCAGAAAAAACAGTCGAGGCCGGAGATCGCAGCAAGGACGAATCCATTCCGTCTCCATCCTTTCTCGCCCCCGCATTTTCTTTTCCGCCGCATGCGGATAAGACCAAAGCGAGGAGGAAAGTTACCCTTAATGGGCCCAGGCCAATGGATTTACGGCTTTCCGGATTCGCGCGCATATTCCGCCTCCAAGATCAAAGCCTTTTCTAGGTGTTCCACCGTTTCCATTCGCGACATAACCCAACGGTCCCAGGTATCCAAAACCCGGAACAGGTCCCCGGTGCCTTCCTGATAGGCCGCCATGGCGGCATCAAGACTTTTCCGGTAGGCTGGCGTTACGTCCTCATTGAAATTTCGGTACTGGTCTGATTCGGATTGCAGCATGAGAATCATGTCCGACGCCATGCGTCCGGCCATCAACAACCGCGATTCCTTATCCGCGCGCATGGATGCGATAGCCTTTTGCATGGCTCCAATATCGGCACGCACCATTCCTGAGGACCAGGGAGCGAGGGGCAAGGTCATCATGGCCATGGCGGAAAAACGTCGGCCCATATCAAACATTTCCATATGCTCGAACTGAATGCCGAAGTCGGGCCGCCCCTGGCGTCTCATGGTCTCCAAATTGAATTCCATGGATTTTATTTCCCAATCAACGCCGACAAGATCCCCTCGGCTTTCCAAGTCGAGCACGCCTGGGGATGTGGCATAGCCTTGCAAACGTATCGTCGTGTCCGCGGTGAAACCGGTCTCGTCCGGCGTCGCCATCAGAAGCGCCAGGGCCGCAACGGCCTGACGTTTCATCGTCTCTTCAGTGGTGCGCTTATTTTTAAATTCCGCCAATCGGGCACGAGCCTCAAATACCGTAGCCATGTCGACTCGACGCAACTTGAATCGGACCTCGGCCACTACGAGCATATACGCCATAACCCCTTCCGCTTCCCGTAGCGCCGCCTGTTTCTTTGTGGTCGTGACCATCCGATAATACTGGCTCTTCGCATCCGCGATAAGTTTCGCGCGCATCCATTTTCCTTCGGCCCACTCCTTTTTCGACAGCGATGTTAAATATCGTTGCTGGGCCGCGCGTTTGCCAAAACCGGGAATCATCTGCCGAAAGGAAACCATCATGGCCGGGTCACCGGGAGACATGTCCATCCCCCCTTGATAGGGAAGCTGCGATCCACCTAAACCCAATTCCGGTGCCATCCAGGCTTGCGCTCCCTGGGCTGCGGCGCTTCTACCTTGTGCCCTAAGATTCCACATCTTCAGTTCTGGATTTCGCGCAACAACCTTGCCAATCACGCTGTCCAAAGGCAGCACGGGAAGAACAGCTGTAGCCGTATCTCTCTGTGCGACGGATGCAACCGACGCAGCCAAACCAGACAGGGTTAACCACAAAATGGAAAGAATAATTCTTCGTCCGGCCGATGCCGGGTAACGGATCAAGTCCATGCGTTCACTCCTTCAGCCCCAAGACGGTGGGTCGGCCCAATACACGGAGTTGACGTTGTTTCAGTATTCCATAGAGGACGGGCAAAACCAGGAAGGCGAAAAGAGTTGAGGTCAACAGTCCAAACTCAAAGGGCAGGGTGATGGGCTTCATGACATCGCTGCCGGGGCCGGTGGAAAGTATCACGGGAAGAATGCCGATGAAGTTCGCCAAGTTGGTCATGAGGATAGGGCGGAGACTCAAGGAGGCTCCTTCATTCAGGGCCGCATCCAAACCGTCAGCATCCAGACGGATGCTTTTCTTGTCCCCATCGGCCAGACGGGCCGCGACTGCATTATTGAGATACACGATCATCAGCACTCCCGTCTCCACCGCGATACCAAAGAGCGCGATGAATCCCACCGCCACGGCCACGGAGAAGTTAATGCCGAAAAGAAACATCGAATAGGCGCCGCCCACCAAGGCCACCGGTAGGCTGGATACGACTATAGCCGTTTCCATCCAGGAATGCAGGGAAAAGAAAATAATAAGGACAATAATGACAAAGACGATTGGCAGGATAAGCCGGAGCCGGGCCTCAGCTCGGAGCTGGTTCTCATACTGCCCGCTCCAAGTAACGAAGTAGCCTTTTGGAAATCCACTCGCTAGCACCTCCACGCGCTTGCGGGCATCGGATGCGACCCCACCCATATCCCTACCGCGGGCATTGAAGAGCACGGTCCCGCGGAGCATGGCGTTTTCAGAATTGATCATGGCCGGGCCTTCCGCAAAGGAGACTTCCGCCACGCGCTCCAAGGGAATGGGTCCCGTTGCTGTCGTGATCGGTATCCGCCGGATCTCCGCCAACCCGGTCCTGAAATCCTCGGCGAGACGGACGGAAATATCGAACCGTCGTCGACCCTCCACGGTTTGCGTCAACGCCATTCCTCCGATAGCGGCCTCCACTACCATGTTCACGTCCGCCACGCTTAGACCGTAACGTCCCAGTTCCTCCCGTTTCACCCGGACGTCCAAGAAGCGCCCCCCGGTGATCTGCTCGGTATAGAGATCAACGAGCCCCGGCACCGACCTCACCGTTTCCTCGATACGCTTTGCGATGGCAAGTATGGTGTCCAAATCCGATCCGAAAACCTTGACGCCCACATCCGTGCGAATGCCGGTCGACAGCATATTGATACGGTTAATTATAGGCTGGGTCCAACCATTGACAACCCCCGGTATCTTTACCTTGGCTTCCATCTCCTTAATCAGACTGTCCTTGTCGACCCCTTTCCGCCATTGCTTTTTCGGTTTTAATATCACGATGGTTTCCACCATGCTGATAGGCGAGTTATCGGTTGCGGTAGAGGCCCTCCCCGCCTTACCGAGCACATTGGAAACTTCCGGAAAGGTTGCAAGCAGGCGATCCTGTACCTGGAGGATGCGCTTCACTTCCGCATTCGAAACATCGGGAAGCAATGTGGGCATGAGTAGAATGGAGCCTTCGTCCAGAGGAGGCATGAATTCTCTTCCAAGACTCAAAACCATGGGGATGCCGATGGCCACCAAAAAGATGGCCAAGGCGATGGTGGATTTTTTCCACCGAAACGCCAGGGAAAGTAAGGGCCGATAAAGACGCTGGAAAAAACGTGTGGCTGGATTTCGATCCTCACTTCGCAGCTTTCCTTTCACCAAAAAAGTCATCAAGGCCGGAACGACGGTCAGCGAGCTGATGATGGCCCCGATGAGCACAAAGGTTTTGGTCAGGGCCAGGGGCCCGAACAATTTTCTTTCCTGTCCGGTCAAGAACAAGATGGGCACGAAGGAAACGATAAGGACGAGAATGGGAAAGACCACGGCCCGAGCCAAGCTCCGGGACGAGGATTCTATCCGGCGAATCCGCACCCGGTCCTCCACTTCATTCTTGTTCATGCGGAAGCCTCGCCTTCTGAGAGCTTGCGGTAAGCCCCCTCGACGAGCACAATTCCGGAATCGACCAAGTCGCCGATGGCCAAGGCAATGCCACCCAAGGACATGATATTGGAGGTCACTCCAAAAGCACGCATCAAAAGAAAGCCGATCAATACAGAAACGGGAATGGTGAGAATGACGACCAAGGTGCTTCGCACGTGGAATAGGAAGATCAACATGACCAGGGATACCACGATAATTTCTTCAATCAAAGATTCACGCAACGTTTCGATCGCCGCCAGGATCAGGTCGCTGCGATCATACGCCGTCTTGAAGCGTACGCCTTTAGGAAGCCCCTTCTGGACCGCTTCCATGCGCGCCTTAACTCGCTCGATGACATCCTTCGCGTTTTCACCATAGCGCATCACCACGATTCCACCGGCCACTTCCCCGCGTCCATTCTCTTCAGTGATGCCGAGCCGGATATCGCCCGCCTCGCGCACCGAAGCCACATCCTTTATGCGGATTGGCGCATCTCCATGTCCGGCAACGGGGATATTCTGGATATCCTCTATCGACTTCACATACCCAAGGCCCCGGACCACATAGCTCATCCCATTGGTCTGATAACTAGCTCCGCCCGAGGCCCCGTTGTTAGACTTAATGGCTTTCAGGACTTGGTCCAGGCTTACGCCGTGGTAGGCGAGTCGCCGAGGATCCACCGCCACTTGATATTGCTTTTCGAAGCCTCCGAAGGAGGCGACCTCGCTGACGCCGTCAACAGTCTGAAGGCCGAATTTTACATACCAATCCTGGAGCGCGCGCAATTCTCCCAAATCATATCCAGGACCCTCGAGGGTGTACCAGAAAACATGTCCGACGCCAGTACCATCGGGCCCTAAGGTTGGAATGACGCCGTCCGGCAAGCCCCGCTGAGCATAAGCCAAACGCTCCATGACCCTGGTCCTGGCCCAATACGTTTCCGCATTGTCCTGGAATACGATGTAAATGAAACTCATTCCGAACATGGAAACGGCACGGATATTTTTAACCTTGGGTATTCCTTGGAGATTTGCAACGAGGGGGAAGGTCACCTGGTCTTCCATGATCTGTGGGCTACGCCCCATCCATTCCGTGAACACGATGACCTGGTTTTCGGATAGATCAGGAATGGCATCAACGGGAGTGCTCTTCATCGCGAGGAAGCCGGCGATTGAGATCACAAGAGCACCAAGTAACACCAACACCCGATTACGGATGGACCAGGAAATCAGGAACTCCAAGGCGACGACCCTCCTATGCTAAGGAAAGTATGTTTCTGCAGATAAAAAAGAAATCCCATCCCGAGTGATCTATTTTTTTTGGTTGACCTCAGCCTCTACAACAGAAATCGGGTGCGTCTTTGAACTTCCCTTCTTTTCCAAGCGCAGCCATTACGCGACCATGAACGATGTTGTTTTCCTTATGAACATGCGTATGAATATCTTTCTCCATTTTTTCTAGGCCATGAAAAAGGGCACGGTAGGAATTGCAAGCGTCCTCTGGTAAGCGATAGCCTGAAGTTAATTTATGGATAGCCTCAAGGATTTTACCCACATCGTGATGATCCTGTTCCAGCCTTTCTAATTCGAAAGCTAAGCGAGGGGCAAGACTGATGTCCATTCCAGTCTCCTCCCATTTTTTACAAAGGGGGAAAAACCCTTTTTCTTCTTCTATCAAATGCTCCTCCAACACCAAAAATAAATGCTCCACTTTTTCTGAGAGCCCAATTAATTCAGGGTGTCGCGGGCCATGCACCCGAGCCACTTTTTGTGCCAAGGCACGAAGCCGAGGTGATTCGCTACGAATAAACTGATGATGGGTTGTTTCAATATGATTGATTAAAGCCACAAGCGAAGCATGATTCCAACTCGGGCTGGAATCTTCTTTACCTGCTTCCAGCGTTTCGAGTAACTCTTCCTGCAAACCATTCCATTCAACGCCCTTATTCGAGGCCGCCTTTTGCAGCGTTCGCTTGCCATCGCAGCAGTAATCAATACCAAGGCGTTCAAATACTTTGGCAGTCTGGGGGAATCGGGCCACCAATTGACCCACCGTCAAAGAATCCCAACCCAAAATTTCCTCGGTTGCTTCATTTTTGTGACTCATTTTTTTTCCTCCATTTTATTGGCTGTCATAACGGTTTTTCAAAATCCAAAGGTCGGCATCAAATAAATAAAGGTTCCCATTTGGTCCTTACCCTTTGCAGCGGGAATCCGTATCGCAGAATCACCTGGAAAAAAGAGGCCTACTCCGAAGGCAATATCCGTTTTTGCCAAATGTAAAGAATGAAACTCCAGATCCACCTCACTTCCGAAGGGATCATCCTGGGCCGCTATGGCGTTTTGAGGGGTGAAGAAATGGTACTCCGCCTTTAACTTCCAAGCTGGAGTGGGATTGGCTTCCACATCAAGTCTATAGTCTGCAACTCCTTCAGTGGGATTGGCGGTAAAATAATCCATCCACCCAAAGAAGGAATGGGCGAAATAATAATTTGCATTGTAAGTGTGATTATTTCCATCGGTCGCTTTATCATCTCCACTCATCATATCTAGCCCCATGTTTCCTGAAACTTTGGGCAGTTTCGCGCCGACGCGCAAAGCCAAATAGAAAGCCGAACTAGTTAGTTTTCCAGTTTCACCCCCTTGATATATAAATTCTTCCTCATACGTAACCAAACCGGCCTGTCCTTTTAATCGTTCACCCAGATAAACCAAGTCATAATTCGGTTGTGTTCTATACGCCAATCTCGATTGGTCATAAAATCCGTACACTTCAGCATTCAATATGGGACTCCCAACATACGCATAGTGAAGACCCGCCAAATGATCTCCGTCATCTTGTTGCCTGACATCCACGTCCCGTACCAGTAGGCCCAAAGTGGTAAGGCTCGACGATCCCGAAGTCCAACGAGCGGACAACCCATCGAAGGTTCTTGCCACCGGATGCCATTCCAAAGAACTGATGAACCGCTCTGACCCCAAAGCCAAGGACTGGCGGCCCGCGGTTACACTAAGTCCGCAACCTTTTAGAGTCACATAACCTTGATGTAAATCAAGGCCTTTCGAATCGCCGACTGTTGCCGAAGTGGCATTTCCAAGTACCGATGGTTCCGATCCAAAGTGACGACTATCCTGTAACTCCAATTTCATTTCCACGGCTGGGGAAGGGGTTAAAGTGACACCTAAACGGGATCGCATCTGCGTACTCAACAAAAACGTTGAGGTGTCATTGGTACTTTTACCATCGCCTTCGGTACGCAAGCGAATTTGTGCATTCCAAACCGGATCCTTTTGTTCGGGCGATTCAGCGCTATGTAGTGAAACCGACAAACCTAAAATGGCCAGACCTGCTAAAACGAATTTCGAGCGATCCATTATGTATCCTTCTTGATTTTTGAGTGACAATACAGTTGAGGTTGTAGTTTCGTATCCCTGATTCTTTCTCGGCTTCTCATGCTTATACCTCAAAGAGCAAAATATACGCCTGGATGAAAAGTGCTTTTTAAGTTTATTTCAATAAGGATTAATGCCATTTTTGCATTTTGTATGCCTCTATGGCGCAAGCTCATTTATTTAGATTCTGATTATTACGATGTAATATTTCTACCCGTATAAAAGGAGAAGTCATGAAAATTTTAATCGCCTACGATGGCTCTGCTGATGGGGATGAATCTCTGAATGACTTAAACTTGGCAGGATTGCCGGATAAAGCAGAGGTTTTAGTACTGTCCATCGCCGTACCCTGGGTCAATACGGAATTAGGAGGTGATCCAGGCAACTTTTATGGAGGCCCCACTCTTTCCGACGGCGGAATGAATCGCTTCAATAAAAAGGCGAAAGCCGAAGCGGAAGTGTTAGCAAAGCGAGCCCGTAACCATCTCGAATCAAAATTCCCATTGTGGAAAGTCAAAACCTCGGCAGAATTGGATTTCCCCGCACAAGGCATTCTCAAAAAGGCGGATACCTGGAAACCTCATTTGATCATTTTAGGATCACATGGGCACAGCGCTTTAGGACGCATTCTCCTTGGCAGTGTCTCCCAAAAAATTCTTCACCATTCCCATACCTGTGTACGAATTAATCGTGGTCGTGTTCGTTCGGAAAAAATCCCACCTCGATTATTGGTAGGCATCGATGGCAGCGAAGATTCCAACCTTGTCATTCACGAAATCGCAACTCGAAAATGGCCGCCTGGAACCAAGGTTCGTTTGGTGGCCGTTACAAATAACGGAGTCCTTTTGGAAAAAATCCTTCGCTCTCCACATGGCAAAGGATTGACCCAATTCGAAACCGCAAAAGCGGCCTGGATTGAAAAAAAATTAATGGAAGCCTCTGATAAATTGCGAGAGAAAGGATTACACGTAAATACCACAATACTAACGGGAGACCCGAGAAAAGTGCTTTTGAAAAAAGCCGCCGATTGGCGCGTGGACTGTATTTTTATTGGATGTCGTGGACTGAATGGATTCGCGCGATTTTTATTGGGAAGTGTTTCTTCCACGGTTGCGAGTCACGCTCCCTGTACAGTTGAGGTGATTCGTGAGAAATAACTTTTTTCATCCTTATTATCCGCGAGGTCAACTCAGTTTCGGACCACCATGAAAAAGGGTCACTAGTCCTAGCCATAAAAATGGCAGCGGCTACCGCTCGCAACTGTTTGAATGGATTTTTTTTAGCCAGCTTGTCACCCAAAAAAACCACGGGTCCGTTAGCAAGCATTATTCCCAATGTCGTTCCGGCTACCACCAAGACAAGCGAATGAAATTTAGCCGTGAGCGCGACCGTTGCCACTTGGGTTTTATCTCCCATCTCTGCCAAGAAAAAAGCCACCAAGGTAGTTGTAAACACCCCGAATTTCGCACTACTCTCTTGGATATCTCCAGCCTTATCAGGAACTAAAGTCCAAACACCCATCGCTATAAACGACAAGCCCAATACCCATCGTAACACCGAGGGTCCTAGTAAAGTGACTAACCAAGCTCCTAATGCACCCGCAAAGCCGTGGTTTAATAGGGTTGCGACGAATATTCCAAGGAGAATAGGCAAAGGTTTTCGAAAGCGTGCGGCCAGGAGAAAGGTCAGGAGTTGAGTCTTGTCGCCCATTTCGGCAAGCACAACTACACCGGTAGAAATAAGAAAGACTTCCATTGGCATTGAATCTAATAAGCAATTGGGGAGCCTTGGCTATTTTTTTTTGGACGATAAAAGACGCGTTTTGCCAATTCCGAGGTTAACCCGTAGCAAAGCAAAATTGCCCCGATGGTACCGAGAAGTTTCAAAGTCAGAGGTTGAAAGCCCATCAGACTTGCATAGGGAAGATAAGGAATTGCGAGCGATAAGCAGAAAACCAGAATGCATAGGGTCAGCATTGATTTCCCAACCGGACTTTGGAAAGCCCAACGATGAGTGCGGATGATTAAAAGGATCATTACTTCTGAAAGCAAAGATTCTAGAAACCAAGCTGTACGAAACTGACCCGCAGGAACCTTCATATGGAGTAAAAGTCCAAAAGTCAAAAAATCAAAACTGGAACTGATGAGGCCAAATACAATCATGAATCTCTGAATTTCCTTGTTACTCCACTTACGAGGTAGGCTCACCATTTCCGGATCCAAATTGTCGGAGGCAATGGCCATCGCCGGAAAATCGCTCAAAAAATTGAGCAACAAAATCTGTTTTGGCAACATGGGCAAAAAGGAAGCGAATAAGGATGCGCCAGCCATGGAAAACATATTTCCAAAATTCGCGCTGGTCGTGATAAAAATATATTTCAGCGTGTTGGCAAAAGCTCGGCGTCCCTCTCGAACACCCTGCGCTAACACATCCAAATCTTTTCGCAAGAGCACGATATCGGCGGCTTGTTTGGTGACATCGGACGCTGTGTCCACGGAGATTCCTACATCGGCGACATGCAGTGCGGACGCATCATTGATTCCATCACCAAGATAGCCCACCGTTTCGCCTGCCTTTCGGAGGGCGATGATCACGCGTTCCTTTTGACTCGGGTCCATTTCGGAAAAAATATCGACCTCACGGACCCGACGGGTCAAGGCTTGGATGCTCATTCCTTCGATTTCTTTTCCTGTTACTATTCGATCGGGCCGCATACCCGCTTCTAAGCCAATGCGGGCTGCAACAAAATGATTATCACCCGTGATCATTTTAACACTGATACCTAAATCTCGTAAGGCCATCAAGGATTGAGCCGCATCGGATTTGATCGGATCTAAGAAAGCCAACAACCCTGAAAAAACCATATCATGTTCACTATCCGCTTGTACTTTTTCGCCTGGGTCGAGCTTCCGAAAACAAACACCCAAACAACGAGAACCTTGATTTCCTAAAGTCTCCGCTTGGCTGATAATCGAATTTTTCAAGTCTTCCAGTGGAACTTGTTTTCCATCCGCGGCTTGCACAGAGGAGCAACATTGAAGAATACCAGCCAGTGCCCCTTTTGTAATCAGGATCGATTCGTCACCGAAAGAAGCGGCCACGGATAGTCGCCGCCGGTTGAAATCATACGGCACCTCCCCAATTTTTTTAAAGCCATCAGCTTGGGGATGCGGTTCTAATTTCAAAACATCGTCAATAGGATTGGTATAGCCTGATTGCATGGACGAATTCAAATAAGCATAAAGGCGTAGTTTATCACTGTCCTTGCCCCAAGCATCAAGGGCATATTTTAAACCAGCCATGCCTTGGGTTAAGGTTCCAGTTTTATCCGTGCAAAGAATGGTCATCCCGCCTAAATCTTCAATGGAAGAAAGACGTCTCACGATCACGCCAATTTTTGCCATCTGCCCAGCGCCTCTGGACAGGGTGATGCCTTGTATAGCAGGCAATAGCTGAGGCGTAAGGCCGACTGTTAAAGCCAACGTGAAGAGAAGCGATCCTAAAACTGGCCGATGAAGCGCCACGTTGACGGAGAAAATAATCAAGGAGAGAATGAGAGCCGATTCGAGTAACAGGTAACCGAAATGTTTAGTCCCACGTTCGAAGGACGTTTCTGGAGCGCGTAAGGATAAATCGCGGGATATTTTCCCATAGAGAGTTTCAGTTCCGATGGCCGAAATCAGTGCTGTACCCATGCCGCTGATCACATGCGTTCCCATGAACAGACTATTGTTTCGCTGAGTCATTCCAGCTTCCGCAGACACAATTCCAGTTTGCTTTTCGGAGGGAAAGGATTCCCCCGTCAACGCCGACTCATCTACCACCAGATTCTGGGATTCCAAAATCAATGCATCGCCAGGAACAGCGCAACCGGCTTCCAATTTGACGATATCTCCAGGAACCACCTCATCGATGGCGATTACCTTGACTTCGCCATCACGAATAAGTTGCACTTTAATTTTCAGGAGACTCAGTAAACTCAGAATGGTATTGGCAGCGCGATGCTCCTGCCAAAATCCCAAGAGTCCACTTAGACCAAGGATAATGAGAATGAGAAGACCCTCGGTCGTCTCACCTAAAAACAAAGACAAAATTGACGACACTGCCATGAGCAAAGTTATTGGACTTTTAAATTGGGACCAAAGCAATCGTAGAAACGATTTCGATTCTTTCTGCGTTAGCCGATGCAATTTAGATTCGAGGTTACGTTTCGCCGCTTCCTGCGCCGTAAGACCTTGCTTACGAGTCTGGAGCCGTTCCATTAATACTTCTTTGGATTCACTCCAAAAAGGTGTCTCACTCATTCGCTTCCATTTTTTTAAGCTGACGCACCTTACCCAGATAGGGTGGCTATGTTATTGATAAATTAGTTGAAGGTCAATTGATTGCAAAACTTTATTTCGAAGTCAAGCCGAATCAGGATCCGATTTTAGGTTTCATCCACGCATAGGCATAAGCGCCAAGGAGCGCGCCCGCCAAGGTGAACAATGCCCAGAACTCACCGGAACCGATTTGCGCATAGATAGGTCCAGGGCATGTCCCGGTGATAAACCAACCTAATCCGAAAATGAATCCCCCGATCCAAGTTCCTCGAGTGAGTGTTTTTCCGGGAATATCCAAGGGCTCGCCGCTAAGTGTTGTAGGATGATATTTTTTGATCACGGCAATCGAAAGCGCGCCTACCACAACCGCCGATCCAATGATGAGATATAAATCGGGCTCTCTAAAGAAAAACATATTTCGAATTTTATACCAAGAAATAACTTGAGCCTTGGTAAGTACGATTCCGAAATAAGCACCCATCAATAAAAACTTTAAACGACCCATCTCATCTTCCTCCAAAGCCCAAGAGGTAATGTCCCAATGCCCCGGTTAGTCCACCCGCGAAAAATGCCATGGTGGCAACAAGACTCGCTTTTTGAAAATTGGACAGGCCCATAATACTATGACCCGATGTGCATCCCGCCGCATAACGAGTTCCGAATCCGATTAAAAATCCACCACCGATCAATTTCAATGCTCCAGGTAGATTATGAATTTCAGGAGGTAGTAAAGGCACTGGATTATCGGATAGAAATCGAGTAGCCACAAAGCCCCCAAGGACGAGACCAGCGACAAAGAAAAGATTCCACGACTCCTGCCGCCAATTGTAATTTCGTAAATATTCTATGCTAGTCTTAGGCAGAACGGCTGCGCAAATATGTCGAAAGCTGGAACTGATTCCCAGATTCTTTCCGCCAAAGAGGAGCATCAATGGAATCGCGAGACCAATGAGAGGGCCCGAAATATACCAGGGCCAGGGTTCAAACATTTAATAAGTATAACAAATAGACAACTCCATGGACACTGTCACAATAATGTGATGAACGAGAAGGAGGCTTCAGCCAATAGTTGGGCACCTATCCTTTTATTTACCTGCCAATATGTCCAATCTATGTCATATTTGCAGGGTTCCTCATTTACTCATTCCCTCCTTTCTGACTTGGGCACATCGCAGCAATTAACTATTCATTTTGACATGCAAGAATCGAATCATAAGCCCGTTACGCCCAAACTTTCCTATCAAGACCATGACTTTCTTTCAGGAGATGACGCTCGTCCTGTCCGAATTTTATCAGAATATCTAGCACCCCTTTCCGCTTTTAAAAAAAATAGCGTGCATGACACCATTGTCTTTTTTGGATCGGCTAGACAAAAAGAGGATGGTGCTTTTTCCAAGTACTACCGCGATGCGCGTGAACTGGCTCGGCTGATTACAGCTTGGTCCCTTTCCTTATCCAATGAAGATGACCGTTTTATTATCTGTACCGGTGGTGGCGGAGGCTTGATGGAAGCGGCCAACAGAGGCGCCGCCGATGCTGGTGGAAGAACGATTGGCCTCAATATCGGATTACCCCATGAACAAAGGCCCAACCCCTATATCACGCCGGAATTGAATTTCGAATTCCACTATTTTTTTATGCGCAAGTTGTGGTTTGCACATTTAGCCCGGGCGATTGTGATTTTTCCCGGAGGCTTTGGAACCTTGGATGAACTGTTCGAAATACTAACCCTGGCCCAGACCGGTAAGCTCAATCGTAAAATTCAAGTCGTCCTTTATGGAACAGATTTTTGGAAGGAAATCATCAACTTCGACGCCTTAGAGCGCTACGGGATGATTAAATCCGAAGACAAAGACCTGTTTCGATTTGCGGATACACCTGCATTTGCGTTTGAATGGTTACAAGGAGTGCTTCCAACTGGCGGCGAGCCGAATGCACCCGCCTTTGCAAAATCCGTGTCCCCGGCAATTTAAAAACTGTTAGAAATTAGAT
>JAYVCH010000261.1:0-6132 GCA_043750055.1 Fibrobacteria bacterium | reverse complement strand
TGCCACTAGACCAGATAAGCAAGCGCATTCAAAACGTCATCATTAATGTACTCGGGCAGAAAAGTGTGATGCGAGAACGATCCGGCATCGGACACTTTTTCATTTTTTGGGGCTTCATTATCCTGACATTCGGAACCACGGAAGGATTCATCGGTGGTTTTTTCCACGGATTTTCCTTTGCTTTTCTTGGACCGATTTATCCTTTGATGAATACGCTTCAGGATTTGTTTGCCTTTGCGGTCCTGGCGGCTCTTGCAGTAGCTTTCTTCCGCCGCCTTATCATTCGACCCACGCGATTGGAAGCTCCTGCGTCACACAAACGGGAGGCCTATCTCATCCTTGGGATGATCAGTATGCTCGTCATTTGCTTTTTCAGTATGCGCGCTATCAGCCCCAGACCTGGATTTGCGCCATTTTCACATTTACTTGGAAATGCTGTAGGTCCAACTTTGGCTCCAGCCTATTCGGTTTTCGAATGGATACATAATCTTATTGTACTCGCCTTTCTTGCCTTTATTCCTTATTCCAAACACTTGCATATTCTGGGAGCGGCTCCCAATATATTTTTCCAAGAAGATACCCCACCGGGTCGGATGGAAAAATTGGATTTGTCCGGCGAGGTAATCGAGTCTTTTGGTGTAGCCGGAATTGGCGATTTTACTCGCAAGGACTTGCTCGATCTTTATGCGTGCACAGAATGCGGTCGTTGCCAGGAGAGTTGTCCGGCTTATACATCGGGAAAAAAATTGAGCCCTAAAGAGGTGATTCAGGATCTGAAAGCCCACCTGTTTGAGGAGGGGCCTGCCTTGCTCAAGAATCCGAAGGCGGAATCCAAACTGAAATTGTTTGGCGGAGTCATCGCACATGAAGTACTGTGGGCCTGCACCACATGCCGAGCTTGTGAAGAAGTCTGCCCTGTCTATATTAAGCCCATGAGTAAGCTTCTAGGCATTCGTCAGAACCGCGTTTTGATGGAAGCGGATTTTCCTGAGGAAGCGCAAGCGGCCTTAAAAAATATGGAAACGCAGTCCAATCCATGGGGCTTGCCCCAATCAGATCGGGCAAAATGGGCCGAGGGTTTAAATATCCCAACCGTGGCTGAGAATCCCACGGCAGAATACCTTTATTATGTGGGCTGCTCCGGTGCTTATGACGAACGTAACATTAAGGTTACCAAGGCGGTAGCCGGGCTACTCACACGTGCGAAAGTAAATTTTGCGATTCTCGGTTCCGAGGAAACATGCAACGGAGACAGTGCTCGGCGAATCGGTAATGAATACCTTTATCAATCTCTCGCTCCCCAAAGTGTTGAGACATTCCAACGGTATAATGTCAAGAAAGTCATCACCGCTTGTCCGCATTGTTTCAACACCATTAAAAATGAGTTCCCCCAATTCGGTGGAAACTATGAGGTGCTGCACCATAGTGAGTTGTTGGCCGACTTAACGTCCCAGGGAAGATTGCCGACATCTTCTAAAGTCACTTACAAAGCCGCCTACCATGACTCCTGCTACCTAGGACGTTATAATGGGGTATTCGATGCACCGAGGAAATCCTTGTCTGCCATGGGCTTGGAGGTTGCTGAATTAGCCCGCAACCGTGAGAAGAGTTCTTGTTGTGGCGCCGGTGGCGGTAGAATGTGGATGGAAGAGAAAGAAGGAAAACGCATCAATGAGGTACGGGCCCAAGAAGCCTTGGATACAGGCGCAAAAACCGTTTGCACGGCTTGTCCCTTCTGTCTCACCATGATGTCAGATGGAATGAAAAGTCTCGGCAAAGCGGAAAGCGTGCAAGTCAAGGATATCGCTGAAGTAATGTGGGAAATTGTGAAGGAGGAAAAATGACCTTCAAGGTCAACAAGGCAGCGATCTTAGGATCGGGCGTGATGGGAAGCGCCATCGCCGCACATTTCGCGAACGCGGGTATCGCCAGCATTTTACTCGACCTTCCCCCCAAAGCGGGAGACGATTCCAAAGAGGGTGGCGACCCCAATGCCCTCGCCCGTGCGGGGTTGCAAAACATTCTCAAGTCTAAGCCAGCCGCATTTTACCGCCAGGATTTTGCGTCCATGATCGAAATCGGGAATTTCGATTCGGACTTTGAAAAAATTCGTGACTGCGATCTCATCCTTGAGGTGGTGGTGGAACGAATGGATATCAAAAAAGCTCTGTTCAAGCGAATCGATAGTGTTCGCAAGTCCGGGTCTTTAGTCCTTAGTAATACCTCGGGTCTTTCTATTCAAACCATGGCTGCGGATTGTTCAGAGGACATGCGTTTCCATTTCGCGGGTATGCATTTTTTCAATCCTCCGCGTTACTTAAAGCTGCTCGAAATCATTCCGGGCAAAGAAACCTTACCCGAAGTAACATCCTTCCTTATCTCTTTCGGTGAGGATACCTTAGGGAAGGGCGTAGTTGTTTGTAAGGACACCCCTAATTTCATTGCCAACCGCATTGGTATCTATGGCATTATGCATGCCATCCGTACCATGGTGGAAGATGGATATACGATTCAAGAAGTAGATGCGTTCATGGGACCGGTGGTCGGAAATCCTAAGAGCGCGATTTTTCGCACGGCCGATATCGTAGGGCTCGATACCCTTGGCCACGTTTCCCGAAATCTATGGGAGCTTTGTCCGGAGGACGACGAGCGCGATATTTTCCAAATGCCGGATATACTCAAGCAACTTTTGGATACGGGAGCGTTGGGCGCTAAGAACGGCAAAGGTTTTTACAGTAAAGGAAAAGAAAAGGATATTCAGCATTGGGATCCCAAAGCCGGAGCGTATGTTGAAAAGCAAAAGCTAAGCTTCGCCTCCATCGCCGCCGCAAGAAATGAGGAAACGGTACAAGGCCGGATTCGCACTTTGCTGATGGGTAAGGATCGCGCCTCCCACTTCATTGGTAAAAATTTTTCCGCGACATTTCTTTATTGCGCAAAACGCCTTGGGGAAATCTCCGATTCCTTAGTCGACATTGACAATGCAATGAAGTGGGGCTTTGGATGGGAGCTCGGGCCCTTTGAGAAATGGGATTTGTTGGGCGTAGCGGATACCGTTGCGAAGATGCAAGCCGCCGGGGCGAGTATTCCTGAAAACATCAGTCGCTTCCTTGAGCAAGGCAACAAGACTTTCTATAAAAAAGAAAAAGGCGAAGATTATTATTACGACTTCCGGAGCAGCGGATATCAACCGATCATTCGAAACCCCAAGGTTACTATCCTTTCAAACCTCAAGCGCAAGAATAAACCCATCGCGTCCAACTCCGGTGCCAGTCTTATTGACTTAGGCGATGGCGTGGCCTGTTTAGAATTTCATAGTAAGATGAATGCCGTGGGTGGTGAAATCATGACCATGGCCAAGAAGGCCGTGGAAGAAACCGAGAAAAATTTTCGTGCGCTGGTGATCGCAAATCAAGGGTCCCATTTCTCCGCCGGCGCAAATATCATGCTCGTCCTCATGTCCATCATGGAAGAAGAGTGGGATGAAATTGATTTCACCATTCGGCAATTTCAAAAAATGAATATGCTTTTTCGTTACTCCAGCAAACCTGTGGTGGCGGCCCCGTTTGGCATGACCTTGGGCGGTGGTTGCGAAATCTGTCTTCATGCTGACCAAGTGGTGGCTAGCGCAGAATCCTACATGGGCTTAGTTGAAGTCGGGGTAGGCCTCATCCCCGCAGGTGGTGGAACCAAGGAAATGTTGTTGCGCGGTATGAGCGGTTTACCCGAAGAAGTTATCGCTCTGCCTTTCTTGAAAAAGATATTTGAAACTATCGCGATGGGAAAAGTTTCGACCAGCGCAGAAGAGGCACAGGTTTTCGGATTCCTCCGACCCACTGATCGAATCATTCTAAATGGGGATCATCTCATTCATTATGCGAAACAGGCTGCCATTGGTTTGGCCGAATCGGGGTATCGTCAACCGCGTCCGCGTCATGATATACAAGTGACTGGCAGGCCAGGTCTAACGGCGGTTCAGGTATTGGTGGCGGGAATGCGGGAAGGCGGTCTCATCTCCGAGCATGATGCTGTCATTGCACTCAAGTTAGCCGGCATCCTCACCGGAGGACATCTTAGCGCCCCACAAAAAGTCAGTGAGCAATACTTGCTCGACTTAGAACGCGAGGCATTTCTTAGCCTCTGTGGAATGCCTAAAACTCAAGCAAGAATCAAGCACATGTTGGAAAAAGGCAAGCCTCTACGAAATTAAATTCAGAAGAAAAAATCTAGGAGTAGTTTATGAACTTGAATCAAAATCTAAAAGGTGGCGGCTTCCTACTTGGCCCCGTTGCTCCGGAAGAGATCTTCATCCCAGAAGATTTTACGGAAGAACATCGAATGATCCAAGATACCGTGCGCAAATTTATGGAGGCGGAAGTCTTACCCTTTCCGGATAAATTCGAAAAAACAGATTATGCCTTGGCTCGCAGTCTATTGTTGAAGGTGGGGGAATTGGGACTCCTGGGAATTGAAATCAGTGAGGAGCATGGGGGATTGGGGCTGGACAAAATCAGCTCCACCATTGTCTCTGAAGAAACGTCTCGAAACGGATCCTTCGCCATCACCATGGGCGCTCATATTGGTATCGGTACCTTGCCCATCGTGTATTACGGCTCGGCTTTTTTGAAGGAAAAGTATTTGCCTAAATTGGCCATGGCCGAGTGGGTCGGTGCATATGCCCTAACGGAGCCGGGATCGGGATCCGACGCCTTAGCCGCGAAGACCAAGGCGGTATTGAGTCCGGATAAAAAACATTACATCTTGAACGGCAATAAGATGTGGATCACAAACGGTGGCTTCGCCGATCTTTTTGTCGTCTTCGCCAAGATAGATGGAGAGATTTTCTCCGCCTTCGTGGTAGAACGAGCCTTCCCCGGTGTCTCTACTGGATCCGAAGAGAAGAAGCTTGGCATCAAGGGGTCCTCCACGACTACGGTAAACTTTGACAATGTCATGGTGCCGGTAGAAAATCTTTTGGGAGAGCCCGGGATGGGTGGAAAGATTGCCCTGAATATTCTTAATATCGGACGCTTCAAGCTTGGGGCGGGTTGCACCGGAAGTTGTAAAGACGTTATCAATAGTGTTCTCAAATACACGGCGGAGCGCAAGCAATTCGGAAAATCTATTAATCAGTTCGGCCTTATTCAGGAGAAGATCGCACGCATGGCTGTGAAGACCTTTCTAACTGAAAGTGCATCGTATCGAATCATCGGTCAGATTCAGAAACTGGTGGATGCGATAGACAAATCCGCATCCGATGCGGAACTCCAAGTGCTTAAAAGTATTGAAGAATATGCCATTGAGTGTTCCATCATTAAGGTTTATGGTAGTGAGTCTCTGGGCTATGTATCCGATGAAGGTGTGCAATGCTTTGGAGGGTACGGCTATTCCCAAGAATACCCGGTGGAGCGACCTTATCGTGATGCGCGTATCAATCGTATTTTCGAGGGAACGAATGAAATAAATCGCATGATCATTCCCGGCATGCTCCTCAAAAAAGGCATGAAGGGCGAACTAGATATCTTGAAGGCCATTATGGCTGTGCAGGCGGAGATCACAGAGTTTCCCGCCATTGCAGAAGATTCTGGCGAGTTGCTGGAGCAAGAAAAACGGTTAATTGCCAATGCCAAAAAGGCCGTGTTACTGGCCGCGGGTGCGGGGATGAAAAAATTCAAAACCAAACTCACTGATGAGCAAGAGCTTCTCGGCGTTGTTGCGGATTGCATTATGGAAATTTATGCGCTTGAGAGTGGTATGCTGAGAGCTTTGAAGTTGACGGCGCTTCATGGTGAAGCCAAGACAAGTTTGCTTCTAGACATGGTCCGCGTTGCCGCTGTGGAGGCCATGCTCAAAATCGACGCGCGCTTGAAGGAGGGTGCCGCTGCTATTGCAACTGGCGATGAGCTGCGCATGATGCTAATGGCCTTCAAACGCTTTATGAAGTTCATGCCTGCCGATACCAAAGCCTTGCGCCGCAGAATCGCTGCCCAACTTATTGAGCAAGGGAGATATTCTACTTAACGTTTCAATTTATGAACTGTCACCGCTATTCCGGACAGGTTAAACTGCCCACCGTGCTTCATACTCGGTTGGACTGCAGTAGTTGTTAAATGTATGCCTTCTTTTCAAATT
>JAYVCH010000260.1:0-10465 GCA_043750055.1 Fibrobacteria bacterium | reverse complement strand
TTGCCGAAGGCTTGGGTATGGAGGTTCCCAAGCAAGTTGAAGCGCCGGTTAACCGAAGCATTCCCGCTGACGGTAATATGCGTGAGTACCAGTCTAAGCTCGCCAAGAAATCGGCGGGACCTTCAGCGGCATTGAGCATGGCGAATACGCCGAAGGGTGATATTCGCACGCGTAAGGTGGCGGTTTTGGCTGCCGATGGTGTGGATGGCGCTGACTTGATTGCATTTCAAGTTGCCCTGGCAAAGGCCGGAGCGCAGGCAAAGATTGTATCCCCGCATCTTGGATCGCTGCGAGATGACAAGGGAAAAGAACTCACTATTGATTTCAGCCTACTCACTGCAGCCTCGGTACTGTTTGACGGGGTGTATGTACCCGGCGGAGAGAAGAGTGCCAAGGCCTTGACTTTGGAGCCTGATGCATTGCATTTCCTAAATGAATCATATAAGCATTGTAAGACCGTGGGTGCGGGTGGTTCCGGACTGGAGGTCTTACGTGCCAGCTACCTCGCGGTGGTGGAAAAACTGGATGGAAAACTCGATGTCAAAATGCTTGAGGACCGAGGCGTGCTAGTGGATGCGACCGGAAAAACCCAAGGTCTGCCCAACCGCTTCATTGCGACCCTGGGTAAAGGGCGTCATTGGGTCCGGGAAGAATCTGATCGCATGCCAGCATAAGCAAAGGCTCGGAGTAAAAAGGTTTTTAAGAACCAAACCCTTTCTAGGAGGCACAGTGTCCAGCCCTTCCCTAAATCTGAAAACCGCTTGGCAGCTTTTCAAGGAAACTGCAGCACAGTGGAGCGACGACAAAGCCTCTAGGCTGGCCGCGGCACTCTCGTATTACACCATCTTTTCCATCGCGCCCCTCTTGATCATTGCCATCGGAGTCGCGGGACTCGTTTTTGGCCAGGAGGCCGCCTCGAACCAGATTTTCCAAGAGATCCGCGGTCTCGTTGGCGATCAGGGAGCGAAAGCGATCCAAACCATGGTAGAAAGCGCGAACAGGAAAGATGGTGGTATTGTCGCAACCCTCGTTGGAATTGTTACCTTGCTCATCGGTGCCTCCGGTGCCTTTGGTGAGTTGCAGGACGCGTTGAATACTATTTGGGGCGTCCAGCTTAAACCAGGTCATGGTATCAAGGCTTTCTTTCGCAGACGGTTTTTGTCCTTCTCCATGGTGCTCGTCATCGGTTTCATGTTGCTCGTGACCTTGGTTGTTAGCACCATCATGTCTGGCTTGGGGCACTATCTTGAATTGGTCTTGCCTATTCCAGCCTCTGTGCTTCAGGTCCTAAACTTCCTCCTGTCTTTTTCTGTTACTGGGCTACTATTTACCCTGATCTACAAGGTTCTGCCTGATGTTACGGTTAAATGGAAGGATGTTTGGATTGGAGGCATATTCACCGCCTTCCTGTTCTCCTTGGGTCGTTTCCTCATGGGCCTTTACCTGGGCCGGGCGAGCGTAAGCTCTGCCTACGGAGCCGCCGGGTCCTTGGTTATCATCCTGCTGTGGATATACTATTCATCGCAGATTCTTTTCTTTGGCGCCGAATTCACTAAGGTTTTCGCGGATAAATTCGGATCGCAGATTCGACCTTCACCCGATGCCGAACTGGTCACCGCCGAAGCGAAGGCCAAGCAAGGCATGCCAGACAGCGGTCCTTCCCCGGCTATGCCCAAAGTTGGAGCCGGGTTATAATCCCGTGGTTTTTCTTTTTTATTAATTCAACAAAACTATTGATTGTGACTGGTGAATCGTTTATTTACTCATAGTGATGTTCCCCGTTCAATATGCAAAGGAAAAAAAAGAAACTTTGATACTTTTATTATCAAGGTTAAAAATGGATCCGAAACCCCTTTTTTTTAAAAAATATTTTAAAAATCCGTAGGAGATAAAATGGAAAATTATTGGAAAATGACCAAAGACTATGTTGATTCGAAATTAGAAGACCTGCATTGGCAGCGGGAAAAAAACTATACAGGGATGTGGATAGCAATTTTTGTCGCCGTGGGTGGGCTTACTTTACTTTGCTACAGATATAGATGCTCTTTAGCAAAAAAATTGACCGACGAAAAAAGTCCCAATTCGGATAGGAATACCTCGCATGAACCTTCTATGCAAAAACCAATGGAAGAATCAGGAATTTGAATCAATGCATGCGGCATCTCCAAAGTAAGCTTGGGAGATGCCGTGGACTAAAAACCCTTTCTCGGAAACTCGATGGTAGTTGGCTCATAAGAAACTGGAGACCAAACCAATCCAACCATTCCGCGAGTGACTTTATCGACTAGACGAATATTATAGGCATCTTGCCCGTATTCTGCCTTCACGAAAAATCCCAGGGTATTCTGTAAATAAAAGGTCGCAAAGGCTGCGACATTAAATGGGGTCACCTGGCTGTTATCAGATGGTTTAACAAAAAGTTCTATTCCACCTCGCAATTGCTGGCCATCGTGTAGAAATGAATTTTTGGGATTGAGGAAATAATGATGCCTTGCGATTTCCAAATAATACTGGTTCATGGGATAGTAATGAGTATCGGCTTCTTTATATCCGCCCACACCAAATCCAAACCACCAATTGACTAAATGGGTATAACCTCCCGTGAATTCCCAAGCGTCAGACACTTGGGTGTCATAAAGTTTCCGAATCCACATCAATTTGGTTTTCACGCGTAAAAAATCAGTTGAGTATTCACCGCTGCGCCGATTGAGAGCGGCGTCTAAATCCACTTTCGTATCCAGGGTTTTGTATATGTCCTTGCAGGTGGAATCGTTGTCGGCGGTACTGCCAAAGGTGCATCCATCCTGTCCATTGGAGTAATGACCATGATCGAGGATGAGCGAACCGATTGACCATGGATGTGATGGGCCGCCAAATAAATGCGTGGCGCTGGTTTGGAGAAAAATTCGATAACTGGGCATTCTCACGGGCACGGAGTTGGACGTGAGCATGCGAAGTTGGGGATCGAAAACGAGAAAAGTCCTGGAAATCCAACTGCTGTCTTTATCGCCGTTTAAAATTCGGTCCCAAAGATGATCATGAATTTGAAATTTGACAATTGGGCGCGCTTCGAAAATAATATTTTCGTTGAAGCTCTTACCGGTCGGAGTGGAGGGTCCGATGGTGGGTGTTTCATCAAAGGCTTGAAACTGCGCGAATGCGGATCCTGTTATTAACAGAAAAGCTATAATGAGTCGCATGGCATTACCCCGTAATATTCTGGCCGATGAGTTGATCTTGAACATCGGAAGAGAAGTAGGTACTGCCTGAGCTAAAACGGACCACGACCATTTTATAAGTCTTTCCAATCAAACTGGTTTGCAGGCCGGTGAAATTATCGAAGGTGCAACGGACTAGCCAAGTGGTCTCTGAAATGGGATGCGATTTGCTAATAAATCCCTGCGATTGCAGGGCTGCCAAGTCAGCGGCATCGGCAGACAAAGTCAGCATCAAATCACGGTTATCTACAATCTGAACAATCATCGATTCCTCCCGATGGGTTTTCTTGCGTTTCCGCTTTGTTAGGGTATTCATGGACATCATAAGGTAACTCGCAGGTTGTTCCTTCACAAATTCCTAAAATTTAAAACTGAAACTTTGGTGTATTCGGGAGAAACAGTCATGAATAACATCCTTGTTCTTTGACGGAATTTTTCAAATGCAGTAACGTGTTTGTTACCTTTCTAACTTCATTAAAAAGGAGAGTTGTGTGAACATCTTTAAAAAAATCATAATGGGACTTTTCGCCGTTCTGGTATTGTTGGCACTAATAGGATTGGTCTTGCCGAGTAGTTATAAAATTTCGCGATCCATTTCCATTCAAGCTCCATCCGATGTGGTATTCGATCAGGTCAATGACCTGGCCAAAAATGAGGCCTGGTCTCCATGGAAGGAAAAGGATCCAACCATGAAAATAACCTTAGGTGCAATCACTGCGGGCAAGGGCGCTTCTACCAGTTGGACTTCTAAAAAAATGGGCGAGGGCTCTCAGACCATTGCGGAAAGCGTACCCAATAGGTCCATTAAATTGGATCTAGATTTTAAAGGCATGGGAACAGCAGCGGCATTTTTTGATTTCGTTGCAGAAGGTGAAGCGGTCAAAGTGACTCAGTCTATGACCAGCGATGCCGGAATGAATCCAGTTCGAAGGTGGTTCAATTTATTTGCCGACAAAATGATGGGCCCCATTTTTGAAAAAGGACTGACGAACTTGAAACAAGTTTCCGAAGTACGCGCCGCTGCTTTAAAGGTGGAACAAGCTGCAACCCAGCAAGCTACCATTACCGAACCGACCGACGCAGAGGAAGCACGTGCAACCAAAGCTGCTCCAACGAAAGCGCACTAACACCTACTCTTAAAATAAAGGAGGCGATGCCCGTTCCCTGCTTTCAATTTTTTTTCCCGCCATGATAGTTGATTTTCGTGCCGATACTACGGACTCAGGGTATGCTGCGAAAGCTCGGCAATTTCGGAATGGTCGCCAATGCTGATATTCAAGGCTTTCTCATGATGGATAATTCCCCAAGCATTCTTGCGGTCTAATTGAGTTGCCAAGGCTTCGAGAAATTTTTGAGGTAAAGAAAAAATCTGGATACTTTCGGCATGGTAAACTTGGTTCTCGCGAATTTCCTTTATCAAAACTTCCGGATCCTTATAGGTATAAACCATCACCTGCTTGGCGGCCTTCGATGCCTTATGCAATTTTCTGGCGCTTGGATTTCCAATTTCGATCCAGAGACGAATTTCTCCATTAGGCGTGACCGCACTAATAGCGGCGGAATCGGGATCGCTTAAACCTCCCTTAGAGAATTCTAAAAATTCCTGTTCATTCAAAACATAGGCGAGGAGACGGGTCAGAAGATAAGCATTGGACTCAGAAGGGTGTTGCGCGAGCCTTAGGTCCAGATTTTTATACACGTCGGCATCAATGTCCGAAAGGTTGATTTGAAATCGGTAAAGGGTCGTTGATTGCGTCATTGGGCTACATAAGTTAAATTTAGTTTTCCAATTTATAGCAAGATATAAATGATAAACAAAAATAGGCTGCCGACTTAATCTCACCTTGAGTCATAAATGGGAGAACGAATGGACAACGTGGAAGTGATCCAAGCATTTTACGCAGCCTTTCAAAAACATGACGCCGAGGCGATGGGACTACTCTATCACCCAGAGGTTACCTTTTCCGATCCGGTATTCCAAAAGCTCGACGCGCAGCAGGCTCGGCGGATGTGGAAGATGCTCTGTTTTGGAGGCAAGGATTTGCAGGTAGAGCTCATGCGATGCGAAGCCCAAGGTGATATTGGTAGTGCCGATTGGGAAGCAAAGTACACTTTCACCAAAACTGGAAAGTTCGTACACAACAAAGTTCATTCTGCTTTTCACTTCAGGGACGGGTTAATCTATAGCCAAGTGGACGAATTTGATTTTTGGCGTTGGACGCGGATGGCACTTGGTATGACTGGGCGATTGTTGGGCTGGACACCGATGCTAAAGTCGGCCATACGTACGCAGGTGCGTCACGCCCTTGCTACCTTTTAAAATTCCAACCTACCTAGAAAATCAGTCCTCACCCCCAAGGAGCGAAAGTAGAGTTGAGCTAGGTTTTTCAGGTTTCGCCACGTTGCGGTTACCTGGAGCGATTTGGAAATCTCTTTTGAATTACTTACTCTCTTTTTTCCAGTACAGAGAAATAAAGCCGGAGGCGAACGAAGCAATGGGTAGCGGCAATATTCTCGAAAACCGTAAGCTTTGGCGTTTGGGAATGAAAGCCCTACGCACCATGCCCGTTGTCCGGCTAGGCAAAACCGTACTGATCACACGTCATGTTGGGGTAGTGGACGTACTTGCGAGGCCGGAAGATTTCAGTGTTGTCGAAATTTATGCCCGAAAAATGCAGCGAACCAGCGGTGCTTTTTTTCTCGGTATGGATGACACAGAACAATATCGAAGAGAGCAGTCGATTACGGCTAAGGCGATCAAGCGCGAAGACATGCCACGTATTCGTACCCTGACACGGACTTTTGCGGAAGCGGCGATTGAACCATTCCGTTCCGTTGGGAAAATTGACGTAGTGCAGCAAGTTTCTCGCCTGGTGCCAACTCGTTTGTGCGAAGAATTTTTTGGAGTTCCCGGACCAGATCGTGTATCGCTTATGAAATGGATGCGCTATATCTTCCATCATTTATTTCTCAATATTACCGACGACGAAACTGTCGCACAACGAGCTGAAGGGCTCGCCAAGGAACTGAACGCTTACCTTGACAAGTTAATTGCGGAACGGCACCGGGAATTGGCCGCGGGTCGTTCTCCTGGCGACGACTTTTTAACGCGCCTGCTTCGCCTTCAAAACGATCCGGCGACACGCTTAGAGGATGAAGGCATTCGACGCAATGTTTCCGGCGTGATTCTCGGCTCCATCGACACTATTTCAAAATCGGTTATTTTTGCTCTCGAAGAGTTGCTCGAGCGTCCGGACCAGTTCGCGGCTGCGGTGAAGGCTGCGATAGCGGATGATATAGACACTATAAGCGCTTATGCATTCGAAGCTTTGCGATTCAATCCGCATAATCCACTCATCGTGCGATTTGCTCCACGTGATACCGTTGTGGCTTGCGGCGATGGCAAATTTAAATCCGTAAAGGCAGGCAGTAAGGTTTACGCATTGACCTATTCGGCTATGTTTGATCCCAAGCGTCATTCAAAGCCTGATGATTTTAGAGCGGACCGCGCTGATCGAGTACACTTGCAGCTTGGTTCGGGCATGCATCGCTGCTTTGGTGAGCATCTTGGAAAAATAGAGATTCCAGAAATCCTCGCTGCCATTCTTCGGCTTCCGGGGCTTCGTCGCGCCTCCGGGTCCGAAGGAAAAACCCTTGCAGATGGACCTTTTCCAGATCGTTTACTCATGGAATTTGAACCTCGAGCGAAATAAACGGGTTACTATGATAGATCAGCGTGCATACACATTCATAGCCAATATTATCCCGGGTCATGAGGCTGAGCTTCGTTCAAAGCTGGCTACCATTGACCTTCAGCTGCTACAACTAGTATTGGATGCGAGTCAGGGCGCCATTCTGCCATTTGAAAATCTGACGACTATTCACTACTCTCGATTCATTGTCTTAGACGCTGTACCTGTAACTGAGGGTGGGCCCTATGCGGCCAAGCTTGTCTTTTCTACAAACTACGACGGTGATGAATCGTCTCACTTATCACAACTCGCCACTCTCGCCAAAGTCCCGCTCGAAAGTCTCTTTTCCCATTGTGAGTCTTTCACGGCTAAAACAAGCGGTGATTTACAACTCTACCTCAAATCGCAATCTGTCAAAGCTTCAGCCTTCTATGTTGGGACACGAGAGCGCACTCGCGACCAAATCCGGGAGGAAGCGACTCTCCGACGTTTGGTAGAGACATTCATTGATGGTAAGCAGAGAGCGGATCCAGAGTGGGCAAGGAAAGACCTTAGAGCCGCTCGCAGCGCTATCATTGAGCATGCACGTCAAAACGGAGTCCTAAACTCGCAATTGAGTCCTCCCATTAATCGTCATTGGATTTTATTTCTGGTCGGTGCCGTCCTCTTAGTCCCCATCTTGGTTTTGGTTCCCTTAATTCTAGTGGCAGCCCTGGTATTGCGGTATAAGGAAATTAAGGATCCGATTTTTCAACAAGACGGGAAAACTTTTGAACTCACGCCCGAAGCAAAGAACCGTATCGCCAGTGCGGCGAAACACGAGAACTTCAGTCTGCAGAATCAATTGACCCATCTGGTCCCTATTAAGCCGGGGTTATTTCGATTGGTATTGTTGAAAATTGTTTTTTGGGCCATCAATTTTCTTGCGCGCAATTTTTTTTATGAGGGCCAACTCGGTAGAATTCCCAGCATTCATTTCGCTCGCTGGGTTATTATTGACCAGGGGCGTCGCCTGCTTTTCATGAGCAACTTTGATGGCAGTTGGCAGAATTATCTAGGTGATTTTGTCGACAAGGCTGCAATCGGTTTAACCGCTGTATGGAGCAATACGAAACTCTTTCCTCGAACGTTTTTTCTCCTTTTCAAAGGGGCTGAAGATGAAGAACGCTTCAAAACCTGGGCAAGGGTTCATCAAGTGGATACACAGGTTTGGTATTCTGCCTTGCCCGGGCTTTCCGTAGAAAATATCAACCACAATACAAACCTTCGCCGGTTGCTATTTGAATCCAGTGACATGCCGGACAGGGAGTGGTTACAACAATGGTAGGATGGAGAGGATGATTATGACGCGTCTTGAAACAAAAGATATTCAGGGCTTGGTCCTTTGGGGCTATGGTAATAAAAAGGCCGGAGGCTTTCTGTTAGTGGAGTTTACAAACAAACAACGTTCGCGCCATTGGCTTAAAGAACTTCAACCCGAGATCATGGATGCCGGAGAAAATTCAGGGGCAGACGTACATCTCAACTTAGCACTAACCTATGCCGGCTTGAAGTTTCTCGATTTGCCTGCGGAAACACTCGATGGATTTTCGCGTGAATTTGCCGAAGGCATGGTCACTCCGGAACGGTCCCGCATGCTTGGTGACGTGGACGACAGCAGCCCAGCAGGCTGGAATTGGGGTGCTAAATTCCAAGATGCAATTGCCCGAACCGACTTATCTGTACACGCGATGCTTATGATTTATGCAGCCGATTCGGCGGCGCTCGATAGAGCCGTGGGCCCCCAGCGGATGCGCTTAGAAGCGGCCGGGATCCGGATACTAAGACAACTCGAAGAAGCGACCGAACTCCCAGGACGAAAGGAGCATTTTGGTTTTAGAGACGGTATCGCACAACCACTCATAGAAGGGGCGAATCGTACGGGATCCAAGTTTAACACCATAGCCGCAGGGGAAATTGTTTTGGGCTATGAGAATGGTTACGATAAACTTCCCGGTAGCCCACACTGGCCCGATGGGACCGATTTCGGGCGTAATGGAAGCTACTTGGTCTTTCGCCAACTGGAGCAGGATGTTCCTTCCTTTTGGCGTTTTGCAGAACAGGCTAGCCAAAATGTATTCGGTCATTCCGATGCCGTACTCTTTGGTTCGAAAATGGTCGGCCGTTGGCCAAGTGGTGCTCCACTCGTCGAATCCCCCGATGCCGATGCCCCGGAATTACAGGACAAAGATGATTTCGGTTATAACCAGAACGATGCGCTAGGCGCTCGCTGTCCTTTTGGCGCCCATATTCGCCGCTCTAATCCTCGTGACTGGCTCCTTGGCGACACTCCGGCTGATTCCATGAAATTATCCAATCGTCACCGAATTATTAGACGCGGTCGGCCTTATGGAAATCCCATCACTCCCTCAATGGAACCTAGCGACATGCTTGAGGCGATTCAAAGTAAAGCCAAGAGTTCTGGGGAAACACGCGGGTTACATTTCCTTTGCATGCAGTCCAGTATTTCCAGACAGTTTGAGTTCATTCAGGATACCTGGATCAATAATCCCAACTTCGCCGGACTTTACGCTGAAGCCGATCCCGTGCTTGGAAGACATCGTACCCAAGTTCCCGAACTTGAAGAGCCTGGTTTTAGTATTCCCGTTGATCCACTTCGTTTGCGCGCGAAGGGAATTAGTCGCTTTGTGAACGTACGCGGTGGAGCGTATTTTTTCATGCCAGGATTAAGTAGCCTTAAGCGTTTAGCCGAACTGGGGGATCCCAACTCCATCTAATTTAATTAATTACTATACATTTGAGCAGTATGCCTAGCCCTACTTCAAATTTCCCCTTTTCACCTCCACCAGACATTTCTCAGTTCGGGATCAGGGTTGGGACGAGTGGATTTGAGCACTCAGATTGGGCCGGTCTATTTTATCATAAAGCAATTCGGCCTCAGGGTAACCTGAAAGTGACCTCAAAAGATTGGTTTTCTATTTACCAATCCTATTTTTCTTTTCTCGAAATTGGCCACACTTTTTATCAAGAGCCCCAGCTACAACAGTTTGAAGAGTTGGAACGAAGTAGCAAATCCTCCATGCGTTTTTCGGTCAAGGTATACCGAGATATATCGCATAAAGGGGTTTGGAATTCGGAAGAGGGAAAGTCTTTGATGCGCAAACATGCCGTCGCTGTCAGCCCCTTATCCGAAACCGGGCGCTTCCATTCTTTTTTGATTCAGTTGGATGATACGGTGGAACGTAACCGGAAAATTCTGGATTATCTTTTGACGACCGCTTCCGTGGCCTTATCCGAGGGCTTGAATGTTCATATCGAATTTCGCAATCGTACATGGCATCAGGAGTCCGTTTTACAGGCCTTGAAGGATGCGGGCGTGGGAATATGCAATACTGAGATTCCGGCGATTGGGCATGCCTATCCCCTTAAAGCTTATGCCACTTCCGCCCTGGGTTATGTTCGTTATCATGGCTTGAATTTACCTGGTTGGGAAACACTGAAAAATACGAGTGCGCGGTACGATTATAACTATTCACAATTGGAGCTCAAGGAAAG
>JAYVCH010000259.1:0-3708 GCA_043750055.1 Fibrobacteria bacterium | reverse complement strand
ATTACCATTCCTGGTTGTAAATCCGATTTGATGGTTATGGGATTGGATATGCGCGGTGCTGCGGTTTCGGCTGGTTCGGCTTGCGCTTCCGGTTCCGTAAAATTCTCCCATGTCCTTTTGGCGATGGGAAAAGGCAAGGAGGCCGCTTCCTCGTCTTTGCGATTTTCATTGGGACTTGGTAATGAATCGAAAGATATTCTTCCCTTGGCGAAAATGGTCGTCGAGGTTGCAGCTTCGGTGCGCGGCTTATCCTCACATTAAACTTTTACGTTCCATAAATCCCAAATAAAGGATTTCATGTTGGCCCCAAAGTCTCCCGATCCTCAGGATTTAAATGCAGCGGTTTTGAAACTCGGCCAGGAAATCTGGAGCGAAATGAAGGGAGAAATCCCAGGAATTTTTAATAAGGATTTTTGGCAGGGGAAAATTTTGGAATGGGCGATGAAAGATCCCTCCTTCCGAACCGACCTTTTCCGACTAGTGGATGTGCTACCAGTACTCAAATCGCGTAAACAAATTTGGCAACATATGCGCGACTATTTGATTCGCGAGGGCCGCGAATTACCGGCCGTGCTGGGCATTGCTTTAAAAGCGGCCTCTGGAGGATTGACGGGTATGGTGGCCGTGGAAGTGATTCGTCGTAATGTCATGAAAATGGCTGAGAATTTTATTCTGGGTCATGACGCCGCCGAGGCTATCCCGCTGCTTCGAAAACTGCATGGTCAAGGAATTGGTTTTACCGCCGATTTATTGGGTGAAGCCACCTTGAACGAAGCCGAGGCTGTGGTTTATTCGAATCGATATCGAGACTTGATCAATTCGCTTTCCGCTGAGGTTATCCATTGGCCCTCCGATCCAATTCTGTCCGTAGGATCGACGGGTCCTATTCCCATCGCCAATGTTTCGCTCAAGCTTTCCGCCCTTGAAGGTCGATTGGATCCGGTGAATACAAAAAATAGTGTGACGCGTTTAAAAGACCGAGTGCTTCCTCTTTTTCTTTTGGCAAAAAAACAAAATGTTTTTTTGAATGTGGATCTGGAATCTTGGAACATGCATGGAATCACTTATGATCTTTTCGAAGAGTTATTGGCGCACCCTGAATTGCGAACCTGGCCGCATCTTGGAATCGTGGTACAGGCATATTTAAAAGAGGCGCCGAAGGATGTGGCAAGACTACTTTCTCTGGCAAAATCGCGAGGCGCACCGATTACCGTTCGCTTAGTGAAGGGGGCTTATTGGGACTATGAAGTCTCCATGGCTGACCAGTGGGGGCTACCCTGTCCGGTGTTGACTCGTAAGGCGGAAACGGATGCGCAGTATGAACGCCTTTCCTATGAATTGCTCAAAGCCCATGAACATTTGTCGCCTGCTTTTGGCAGTCATAATCTTCGCTCCCTGGTCTATGCCCTGGTTGCCGCCGATGAATTGAAGGTTCCGCGCAATGCCTATGAAATCCAAATGTTGTTTGGGATGGCTGAACCGGAGCGAAAAATTTTGCGGGCCCGCAACCATCGCTTGCGCCTGTACGCGCCAGTTGGCGCTTTGCTGCCGGGCATGGCCTACTTGGTGAGACGCCTTTTGGAGAACACGTCCAACTCCGGATTTTTACGGCAAAGTCATCATGAAGGCGAAAATATTGCCGCCTTGCTTGCTTCCCCTCCCACATCCACTCCTCCTACACCAACCCGTAGTTCTCCCACCAAAGGTGAGTTGACCTCGCCTTTTCGAAATTGTTCTCGAAGTGATTTTACCAAACCAGAAATTCGTGAAGCGTTTGCTCAGGCCATCGAAACTTGGAGAATCCATTTTCCCGTCACCGTCCCAATTGTTCTAAATGGCAAAGTGGAAAAGACCGCCAAATTCCAAGATGGTTTTTCCCCCAACAACTGTACTCTTTCTGTATCCCGCATGGCTTTAGCCACGCCTGATCAAGCCGATGCGGCCGCTACAATCATTGAAAAATCTTATCCGCATTGGCGGGATCAACCGCTCAAAAGTCGTACGGTTTTGTTGGAAGCCCTTGCGGATATCTTGGAAAACGATCGGATTCGGCTAGCCGCCTTACAATGTCTGGAGGTTGCCAAACCCTGGCAAGAGGCAGACCTCGATGTGGCCGAGGCGGTCGATTTTTGTCGCTACTATGCCCGTCAGGCTTTTATTGAACTGGAGCCCCGCACTCAAGGTCAAGTTCCTGGTGAATTGAACACCCTCTTTTATCAAGGTCGTGGCCCCGCCGTCATTATCGCGCCCTGGAACTTTCCCCTGGCCATTCTTACTGGAATGGCTGTGGCAGCCTTGGTCGCGGGAAATCCTGTGATCTTAAAACCCGCTGAACAAAGCAGTGTCATGGCCTATGAACTTTATATCGCTATGAGAAAAGCCGGCTTTCCGCCTGAGGTTGTTCAGTTCCTTCCGGGACTTGGCGAGGAGGTGGGCGCACGTTTAGTGTCCCATCCTCTAATCGCTTTAATTGCATTTACCGGAAGCCTACAAGTAGGAGCAACCATCTTGCGCGAGGCTGCGCTCTTACGCGAAGGCCAGCCTTGGTTTAAGCATGTTGTTTGCGAAATGGGGGGAAAGAACGCTATCATTATTGACGACGATGCCGATTTAGACGAGGCCGTAACGGGAGTGTTACGGAGCGCTTTTGGTTTCGCCGGTCAGAAATGTTCAGCATGTTCCCGTCTGATTGTCGTAGGTGATATCTACTCAAATTTTCTGGAAAGAATGGTCGCAGCTTGTCAGGATTTAGCCGTGACTACCGCAGAATCGCCTTCATGTGATGTGGGACCAGTAATTGATCGCGATTCCCAAGCCCGACTGGAAGCCATTGTACTCAAGCCAGGCGATGGCGCAACGCTTCTCTTTAAAGGAAACGCACCAGCGGGTGGAACCTTTGTCGCACCCGTTCTCTTTGAGGTTCAGGATGCTAAACATCGACTCATGCAGGACGAACTTTTTGGCCCAATTTTAACGGTGATGAAAGCCAAAGATTTTGAGGATGCGCTCAACATCGTTGCCGCCACTCCCTTCGCATTGACCGGATCTGTGTTTACCCGCAGCCCGGGAAATATTGAATCGGCTCGGGCTCGTTTTAGAGTCGGTAATTTATACATCAACCGTGGGTCCACAGGCGCATTAGTGGCAAGGCAGCCTTTTGGCGGGTTCGGCCATAGTGGTTTGGGTACAAAGGCAGGTGGGCCTGGATATTTGTCGCATTTTGTAGACCCCTATTGCATTACCGAGAACACCATGCGACATGGTTTTACCCCCGAAATTGAGAGCTGATTTTTATCGCCTGTTTCAGGAAATTTCCCGTACACTTCGATTTCTGGCGAGTCTTGCACGAGCGGGAGGACTTTTTTTGGTGCGAGAAAAACACAAGGAATTGGGCCGACTATTGTCTGAACTTCAGCGTAGAATAAGCCTGTTAGATGAGAAAAATCGCCAAAAATACGAAGCTAGAGCTCAAAGCCTCATGGCCGATGCCGCCAAAGTAGGAATCACTTTACCTCCTCCCTAATCGGAAAATTCCTAGATTTTCCTATATTTAGGGCTTTTCCGGAGGCATGCCCACATGGATACGACCCCTACTTTGACCGCTCCTGATTTGACCGAAAAAAGTCTTTCTGGTGAAGAATTGTCGCGTGAAGAAGCGATGGCCATTTTGGAATGGCCTGAGGATGATATTCTTTCGCTTTTATCGGC
>JAYVCH010000258.1:0-2662 GCA_043750055.1 Fibrobacteria bacterium | reverse complement strand
CAATGCTGGAAATACTTTTTCCGGCTATTCTGATTTTGACCCCGGACAATTACATTATTCCGTGGGATTTGGCCTAAGGCTTGGAGCAAGCAAGTCTGTTCAAAAAGTTGTAAATCACTTTAATTTAAGTTGGCCAGTGGGTGAAAAAAATCTCAGTAGCCGCTATCCCGTCTTCAGCATCCGGGCTAAAAAAAGTCTGTAATCGGATTTCAAATCATGATTGTTGTTTTGCGCAGCCTCTTTCTGGCCATTTTTGTTTTGGCCAGTATGACCTTTTCCACCTCGGAAGAATATGGATTTTATAAACCCTATGGCGGGTTTGTTCCCATTCAGGATTTGCCACTAGACTTCCAGGCGCATGTCCGAAGTATTTCCTTCATCCGACACGATGCATTCGATGGATCGGTCGCCCATTCGAGTCTTGAGCGAAAACTATTCGCATGGGGTAATTCCCTGCACATAAAAACGCACGAATCCACCTTACGAAGGCGATCGCCGATTGAAGCGGGCCAAACCGTGGATAAACGAATCCTCACGGAAATGGAAAAGTCGCTTCGGCTGGAGGATTTTCTCTCGGATGTCATTATGGAAGTCAAGACCCTTTCCGATACTTTATGTGATATTCGTATCACCACATTTGATCAATGGACGACGATTCCCGGTGCCTCATTCCAAGTGCAAGGTCTTAAACCCAATGACATCCTTTCCGGTAAATTCAGTCGCATTCTCGACAATGAATTTATCTGGTCGGCGGGAATATCGGAAAGCAATTTGTTTGGGGAAGGAATAAAACTCGGAGGGGCCTATCGTCATGATTTGGAACGGAATTCGCGCGAGGCATTCTTTCAGAATACCAATATGACTCCACTGCACTTAAAATTGACTACCACGGCCGCGGCGCGTTCGGATGGGGATTCCTTGATTCTGAAAATTGAAATGCCCTTGCGAACAAGCCTGGATAGCTATGGCTTTTCCCTTTCTCTGCTTGCGCTTGAATCGTCGGAACGTCTCTATTTTGATGCCAATCGTCTTCAAGAACTTTCCTCTCTGTTAAGAGTGAGAAAAATGGGAAAGGCACAGGTGCTACGTCAGTTCGACCATGTTTCTACCCAAGAAATCCAATTCAAAGCGATTCGATCTTTTGGATACGATTTCAAATTCGACATTGGACCTTCCTTTGATTATCGCGATCATTATGGATCGGGTCAACTGGGTGAAGTGGACTCGGCCCTACTTCGTGACATTGCGCCCCTGCCGTCCTCCATGGAGGGGCCTGAACTTTCTACCGATGCCGCGTTGGGCCTGGCATTCAGCCTATACCAGTTTACCTATCATACAACAAAGAACCATCACAATTTAAAATGGAACGAATCGGTTCCCCATGGTTGGCAGTTGGACACAAAAGTAGCCATGAACCAAACCGTGCTTAGCGCTAGAAATTCGGATTTTCTGTTGGAACAATCTGCGAAGTTCCAGTTGGATTGGGAACAGCGATTGTTTATGCATTCGCAACTTTCGGGAAAAGGCTTCCTTTCTGATTCTGGTGAGTGGCGCGATGCCATTGCGGAGGCTTGGTTGGAAGCGCAATGGAAACAGAATTCCGTCACGACTACGGTATTGTCTGGATCAATGAGCGCTTTGTTCGCGACGCCGCTGAGCCGCCAGTTAACCTTGGGCGAGGCTCAAGGATTACATGGATTTCCGACCTTTTATTTTTCGGGCCAGTCCCGTTATTGGATTTCTGCCGAACAACGCCTTTTCCCCATTTTCGAATTTTTGACCGCGGTCCCAGCCTTCGTTTTACATGCAACGGCTGGGAATACTTTTCCTTCTTTTCGTGACATGCAATTTGATGGCCTGCATTATTCGGTGGGGGCGGGAATTCGTTTGGGTAAAAGTAAGTCAGTGAGTAAGGGTATTCAAAACCTGGATATCGATTGGCCCATCGGTGACTCAAAATTTCAGCATCCGGTGATTTCGATTGTTGCCAAAAAAACCTTGTAAGCAAACGGCCACGGAGGGCTTATCTTCTAGGCCGGTTTCCGAAAGGTGGCAACCAAAACTTGGCGGATTAGAAGTAGTTCTTGAGCACCTTTTTGTTGGCCACAAAATAATCCACCCCAGAAAGCAGGGTAGCCAGGGTCACCAAGGTCATGAGGGAATAGGGGAGATAGGCCCAGATATCGGGCCAGTATTGGACATGGGGATCGTAACGATGGAGAAGGGTATCTACGATTTCAAGCACGAGAATAATAATAATGGCCGCGCCCTGTAATCCCGTTTTCCACTTACCACTTCTTCGCGCATCTATGGTTACACCAGAAGCGGCGGCAAGAGTGCGTAAGGTCTCGATGGTGGACTCCCTAAAGAAAATAACGGCCACCATCCACACCGCTGCATAACCGGAAGCCAGGAAGCAAAGAAATATTCCCATATTGGAAATTTTGTCTGAATAGGGATCCAAGTACTTTCCAAGTTGAGTGACCTCACCTCGTTTGCGGGCGAGATATCCGTCTAATCCATCGCTGGCGACAAAGAAAATGGCGAGGAGAGCGGCGAGAATTTTAAAGACCAGATGATTGTCTTGGTAATTCAGATTATTGTCATAGAAGAAAACCCAGATGAATACTGGGGTTAAGAATATTCGACTGAAGGTTACCTG
>JAYVCH010000257.1:0-3054 GCA_043750055.1 Fibrobacteria bacterium | reverse complement strand
GAGTTTCTTGACCCCAAAGTTCCCGTTCGGCTTTAAGAGAGCCGATGGCTTCATTGAGCACGGTTTCCAGCATTTCAAAACCTTCTCCGATATGATCTCGAAGCCCAATGCTAGCCATTTCCTCCAGCCTCTCCGCCACTTCTTGGACTTTGATGGCTCCAATGTTAGCCGAACTGGCTTTCATGGAATGGGCAATCAAATGCACTGCTTTCAAATCCCCCGCCTCAAGATTTTTACGACCTGAAATCAGCCGTGTCGGGCCTTGGGCCATAAAATTGTCAATCATTTTCAGAAGAAAATCTTTTCCTCCGATATTATAGAGATTGACAAGCGCGCCTTTATCAATGGCCTTGACCGACTTCATTGCTTAGCCTTTGCGAGTGCTTTTTCCATCACGGAATTATTCTATCATATTTGTAAGCCCGATGGATAGGAATTTGGGAATACGCTTTCAAAATTTGAAAAAGTCCCTCCGTAGGTGATAACTCCTTAAAATTCTCGACCGAAACCAATAATCTCACTTTCTTAGATCAGTCAATCCTTGCATTGGAAAAGGGATTCTGGGACAATAAAGATGTGCCTAATCCGACCCGCACGAACACTTCAAAATCCAAGGCCAAAATGCTCGGCAAAATCCTGAAAATTGGAATATTTACCTTAGGGTTGTCCTTTATGGGCTGCTCCTCATCTCAACCCAATTTTACCCGGAACCAAGCGCTTATTCGTGCTGCGGAAAAAGGGGAAACCAACGAGGTTTATCGCCTTTTGCAAGCCGGCGCCGATGTCAATGGACGTGACGCCGAGGGTTGGACCCCATATCTTGCCGCCTCCTCCATGGGCCAACTGAATACCATGCGAGTCCTCGTTGCCTTTGGGGCCAAAACCGTACCCCCTGATTTATCCGAGGAAAATAAAGATCACCGATTTATTGCAGACCGATAGTACAAGGATGCGATTTTCTGCCGACGAAACGATTATTTAGACCTTAGCCCCGACCTTGCGGCTTTTTTTAATTCCATCCCCATCTTAAGTTCTTTATTTTAAAATTAAGCCCTAACAATAGCGCGAACACATTGCTGCGAGGTGAAGATGGATTTTAAGGATTATTACAAAATCCTCGGTTTAGAAAAGGGAGCCGATTCCCAAGCTGTGAAAAAGGCCTATCGTAAGTTGGCGGGAAAATATCATCCAGATAAGAATCCAGGTAAGAAGGTAGCGGAAGAAAAATTCAAAGAAATCAACGAGGCCAATGAAGTTCTTTCGGATCCCGAAAAACGCAAGCGCTATGACGAACTCGGTGCTTCATGGGATCAGCCACGCGGACCGCAAGGCGGTGGCTTCGGAGGGTTTTCATCAGGCGGCGGTGGCGCCAGCAGTGGTGGGTCGGGTGGAGCACGGACACAAACATTTTCTGAAGCGGACTTGGCTGAAATGTTTGGTAGTGGATCGGGTGACAGTGCCGATTTTTTTGAGACCTTTTTCGGTGGAGGCCAGGGCCGCCGATCTAATGGTCCCAAGGGGGCATTCTCTGGAATGCGTGGTCCAAAAGCGGGAAACGACTACCAGGCCGACGTGGAAATCACCCTTGAAGAGGCCGGTGAAGGCGCGAAAAAAATTATTGAGTTAAACGGGAAAAAACTTCGTCTGCAATTCAAGCCCGGCATCGGTGAAGGCAAGATTATTAAACTGGAGGGAAAAGGCGGGCAAGGTAGCAATGGTGGGCCTTCGGGAGACTTTTATCTTCATATTCATGTTACTCCTCATCCAGATTTAGAAAGACGAGGTGATGATTTGCACACGACTTTACTTGTAGAAGTGCAGGACGCGATCCTTGGAAAATTAGCTGAAATAAAGACGTTGAAGGGCTCGGTAAAACTCAAGATTCCCCCCATGTCTGAAAACGGAAAAGCTTTCCGGTTGAAAGGCCAGGGTATGCCGGTCTATGACAAGGCCGGAGACTTTGGTGACATGTATGTTACGGTAGCCCTAAAGCTACCATCTGATATCACACCGGCCGAAGAAGCCTTCTTTCGCCAAATGGTCGAAAGAAGAAAGTCTTAAAATTTATGCCGGTCGCTTAATTTTGGGAGCGTGACAAACATTGCAAGGGGCGAATCCTTGTTTCATGGCATCGCCAACTGTTATGGCCTTACCCTTGTTCTTCAGGTATTGACATCCTTTGAGATGATACCGACTTCCCGTTTTAATATAGACAATGGTTTTTTCTACCGATTGAGTGTCTGCGACGGCGACTGTGCCCCCCGGAGTTGGAGCGGTAGCGGGAGATTCGGTGGCGACGGATTTTCCAGTTGTGGCGGGGGCTTTGACCGTCCCGGCCAAACCCAAGGTCAGGAAAATAGTGCTTAAAATTGAAACCGAGGCTAGGGCCTTCTTCAACATGTTAACTCCAGTTTTGGTGTCGGGATGCAAAATCAATAAATTCGTCCTTCTCACAATATAATGTGCTTGACCGGTATTCGCTTGGAACTGTTGTTCGAAATTTTGCAATTAGAGAAAAAAGCGAAGTTCTCGCTATTTACGAAAAGGGGTTCCCAGCCTTTACTCTTTGATTTCAAACCTAGGGTAAGGGATAATGCGAATACGTAAAGCATGTCACCCAGTCGTTATTTAATCCTATTCGTCACCGCCTTTGGCTTCTGCCTCCCTGTCCTTCTACTTTGGCTTATACCCATTTATTGGGGACAAGAACCCTCGCTTCTAATGAGCCCGGTTGAGCGTAACCTATGCGTCTTGAATGGGAATGGCTCCGCTGAAATTTTAATCGGTGGAGACTCTCGGGCCAAATACAACCTTATTCCATCAGTTATAGAAAAAGAAACGGGAAAAAAATGCGTCAACATTGCCGAGCCGCTCACACTCGGCGGGGACCTTCCGGCCTTAATAAAAATTTTAAAAAAATATCCGAATGTAATGGCTTCTCATCCTATTTTGGTCTTGAGCGTCAATCTAGAGAGCTTGAATGATCTAGGCTATACCGGAACTCCCGTGGCAACCCTCTTAGCATGGTCACCATGGGATCATCTACGAGTCACC
>JAYVCH010000256.1:0-3777 GCA_043750055.1 Fibrobacteria bacterium | reverse complement strand
GGAGGATTACGGGATGGGAATTGGATGATACTAGTCCCTCCAGGAGCCAGAATGTTTAAGGCCGCGTCTTTGAGCCTAGAAAAATCATCTTTAAAAGGTGGATCGGCGAAGACGAAATCGGCCCGAACGCCCTCGGTGTGCATCCTGCGACAAAAGGCCAAAGCATCGGACCGGATTGGGGCAACTCTTTCGCTTTGGCTAACGTCGCCGACTAAGGTCTTAATATTTGATTTCAATAAGACCCAAGACTTGGGGTGATTCTCAACTAGGCGAACATCCCTGGCTCCCCGACTTAATGCCTCAAGGCCCACAGACCCTGAGCCTGCATACAAATCAATAAAAACCGAACCAACTATAGCTTCGCCTAGGGAACTGAAGAGGGCCTCGCGAACTTTTCCAGATGTGGGACGAATGATATTAGAACTATCGTCGGTGGCTAGCTTCCGACCTCGGAATTCTCCACCCATTATGATGACGCCCATGCGTCTTCAGTTCACGTAGGCGAGGATATCCAATTCGGCCACGACCTTTTCATCGCCGCTGGCATGCAATGCGAATCGGGCAATACCCAAATTGGATTTGACATGATGCAATTCTTCGATCAAATCTTGCATTTGTTGGAAGTTGCACTCCAAAGTCGATTCATAAACCAGTCTTTTCAAATTCCCAAAAGCAACGGTCCCAACTAAACGTGGTTCCTTAAGTTTTAGACCCATGCCGGCCGCCACGGTCTTCAACTTTTCCAGCTCCTGCTTTAGGTTGGCCTTTGGAAAAGTATGGTCTGGCGGAACAGGAATGGCATTCAATGGATACACAATGGTTCCATAGAATGAAAATTCTTTGCCAGAACCGTGGGACCCGGCTTTGGCATCTAATCCAGGTTTAAGCGTGACGCTTTCCAACGCGCTTAGCTTCCGTTTGAAATGCTCGTAACTTTCCTTGTCGCCGGCGAGTCCATGTAGGTAAAAATCTCCTGGTGGAGTGAAGATGAAATTCGCGAAGCCGACATCGGGTGGGGTTACGGATTTAATGTCTTTTAAAATCCTGGCACTAGCAAAATATTGGAATTCAATTTTTTCTGAGGGAACCATCCCGTCATATGTTGTAGTTGTAGGTGGTTTTTCGCTCGATGGTCCTACATCTGCAACCGTCTCCTCCACCGCATTCGCTGTAACATGTTTTGGCTTCAGCGTATCCATTGTTACAGGCTCTGGAGGCTTAATATCCACCTTCTCAACTACTTGTTTCTTTTTCACAAGCAGGCCACCCAGTAAGGATGGATATTGGAGGACGGCAACGGCAGCTAAGACAGCGAGAACCAAGCCCCCACCGACTAAAAACATTTTCTTGCGTTTACCTGTGGACTCTTCGAAAACATTCGGCGCCGATTGGGTTTGTAACGGCTTGAGAAGATTAATCCTAATCATTCAACAATCCCCACGTCGACGCAGGGCCAAGCCAACCGCACCCGCACATTGAGGCGCTGAAGGCATAAAAACTTCGCTTTTTTCAGGACTCAAAGCAAAATTGATTTCTTTAAAGGCGTTGAGATGAAGGACTTCCAATGACATGTTCGCTTCCAAGATTTCACGGAATTCCTGGTCCAAGGCCAAATCACCGCAAAGGACGATTTGATCCACCCCACCCCAGCTATCCTGGGCTTTATCCAAGTGAACCCGTACCTTATTGACCAGATCAAGCACCAAATCATTTTTAGCATCCGACGCGGAAGTCATAAAGGTCGCGTCTACAGGTATGCTTTCAAATCCCAGAAAATGGCCATTTTGTGTGCGCAGACATTTGATGACATGCGAATCGGCTTTGATCAAAAAAGTTTTAAGTGGCAATTTTTCGGGATAATTGGCTTCGAAAACGTTTTGAACAGCAAAAACATCCAAATCCAAGACAGCGAGAGAACATCCACTGCGTTCCATAATTTGGGTAAAGCGCTCTATTTCGGATCGACGATAGGCTGCCACTAAATACGATTTTGCGGTTTCGTCCTGACTCGACCCTAAAGCCTGAAAATCGAGAAGATATTCCGCTAAGGGCTGAATCAAGTATTGCTCCATTTCCCATTGAATGGAATCGATGATATTATCCTCGGAATTGGGAACTTCAACCACGCGGATGATGGCATTTTCGCTGGACATGGCGGTGACCATATCCGCATTAGTCTCTGATACATGCTTGTTTATACTCGAACGAATCTGTTCAACCAAATAGTTATCGTTATCCCATTGGGACGCATCCAAGGGTTTGATCGCCACCATGGAGATCTGATTTTCGGCTGGTAGAAACTCCACCAACTTCAGATAAGAATGACTCAGCTCCAGAGCCACTACACTTGAGATTTTATTGGTCATATCGTTATTATAATATTAAAAAGGGGTTCCTCTAATCAAGGTTTTTCTCCCCTATCGCCGAAACTATTAATATTAGTTCTCAAAATTTCCGGAAAGGGTTGGTTCCCAGGTCGAATTTAGAAAGATTTTTTCATAAGGAAGAGATATTCCTTATTCGCATCTTCGGAATTCAACCATTCATTTGTCCATCGCATGCTCGCCATAATATTTTTCTTATAATCAATTTCTACGATTTTCAGAATTTTTCCTGTAGCTTCAATGATGGTTTCGAGCTCTTTTTTGGTAGCCCTGCCTGTTGAACTGTAGGATAACAAGATGTAGCTCGCCTTGGTTTGTTCAATCAGAGAATGAATCGCCTCCAGGGCGATAAAATTTCCGCTTTCATTTTTTCGAAACTCCTCGAAAATAGAACCAGAGACTAAATCACGCGAGTCCACTCTACGATTTACTTTTCCAAACAGGCTAGGCTTGTCGTTTCTCACCACCGTTGTCCAAATATGATAGTAGGACTGGTATCTTACCCGACTTGGAGGCATTTTTTCATTATTAGATCCATAAGGCGGGTCAAAATATGCCAAGTCGAAGGAGCGATTCTTCACAGCATCGAAAATATCCCCCCTTGTGACCTCATGATGTCCGTTCACCTCCTTGATGTTGGGCATCTTGAGAAATAAATCATGGTAGGATCGGCTTGACCACTTTGAAAGGTAGGAGGCAAAATGACCAAGGGTGCTGTCCACGGCGTCGAGAGCCAACAGTAGACTTGCCAGAACCACGGCCTTTTCGATTTCGTTTAATTTTAAGTCATCGATTTTATCCCTTATCGCATCCAGCTTCTCGGTATTTTTCCGTTGAAAAGGCATTTTGACTTTCATCTTTTCATCGCCACCATAATGAGCAGTAAACCAGCCAGAAATGCCTTTAAGAGAGTTCAATTCATCGAGAATTTCTTGATAATATTCTTTGCTTTTTTTGTTTAGGAGAAAACACTTGCCGAATATTTCGGACCAGTAGGCAATATCATTGGAGGTAACGTCATAGCCATTGTGGGCGAATGCTTGACTCACTCGCGTTGTGCCGCTAAACCCATCCAATACGGATTTAATTTCCAAGTCCTTAATGCTTTCCAAAATCACCGGGATAAGTTTCAACTTTGATCCCGCATATTTAAGGCCTTGAGTTTTGACCCCTATCATTTCATCATAAAAATTCAGGTTTTTTGCCATGCCGCTTTTAGTAAATGAATCAACAATTGAAAATAGTCTTTTTCAGGGTTGTGCAAATTACCATTTCAAATATTGACAAAGCTCGGTTGAAATCTAAGTTTTAAATTCCACGCTTTCTTTCAAGGAGTAAAATGAAAAAGGTATTGGCACTAGTTGGTTTTGCACTTATTGGTCACAGCTTTGCA
>JAYVCH010000255.1:0-9390 GCA_043750055.1 Fibrobacteria bacterium | reverse complement strand
TTCGGAGTACAATTTCCAAAAATCATTCATGGCAAAAAGGCCCAGCATCCAATTCTGTTCCGTCACCATTGAATCCTGAGTTGCAGAAATTGGATTTTGGTTAATGAACGCGTATTCGATGGATTCTTTTTTCACAAGGACCATGCAAAGGGAGGCGAGCCTCTCCATTTGGTTACGATAATCGTCTAAAAAGCTGTTGTCAGAAGTAGCATGACCTAAGAACCAAAAAATACCAGAATGTTGTGAACTAACTCTACCCTCCGGATAAACCCATGGAGAGGGATTAGGCAATTCAGGTGAAACTAATTTTCCAACTTTATCTCGAGTGTACGCCTTTCTCAGTGTATTGCCCGCCTTTTGGAGATTTTCAATTGTCTCCCTATCACCGGTGAGATAATAATACAGATACAGGTTCTCGAAATAAGAGTGGCAACTATTCGGATCCTTTCTGTAGCCACCGTAACCCGCAGGTGCCCAACCGCTAAAATATCCGCTGTCATTTACGTCTGACTGAACAATCTGGGTTTTCAAAGTACGTCTCGCGGCGGGAAAGGCCAAATTGTAAAGCCATTCCGAATTTCCAGTTTGTGCGAAAAGGTATACAGAATTCGACATGGTGTTATGATAATCCGTAAATGAACCATTCCAATAGAATCCATCCCAAGTTTTATTTCCCCCACCTTCTGTTCCATATGACATGTAACGGGCAGGTAACCCATATGTCATGAAACCATACATTGCCGAGTCGATAAATGTGTTAAGTGTGTTTTGCGAAATTGTTTCCATGGTCTTCAAATAAGTGGATGCGGTACTGCTGGGCGTTCCATCCCACATTTCCCCTAAGACCATGGATTTGGAAACATCTGCGATTGACGGCCATGCGAAGAGTCTGTGATCACTGGCGACAACTGCACGCGGTTGGAAGGTAGAAGAATCAGCCAAGGGTGATTTGAGTATCACGCTTAACTTCGCATATCCGCCAGTATATGGACTTAAGTATTGCGGTTGAGAAATGATGGATATTTCCATAAAATTTGAATTTATCAGCATGGATTGCGGTCCATAAAATTTCATTTTTTGGATCGTGGCGGCCACCCCGCCGGAAGCGCCACTGGTCATGATAAAGGGAGTTTCAGCAAATGCTCCAGAGTCCAAATGCCCCCCCACCCTTGAGAGATATTTTGGCTTTTCAAATTGAGATTCCAAACGATACTGGGTCAAGGATACCGATCCATCGTTTGGCAAAGGACCCGAAAAGCCTTTAGTGACTTCTGATCTCACAGATCCGGTTAAGGGCCCAGAAATATTTAGTGGAATACGAAGTTTGATTGAGTTAACGAGGATTGATTTTTTCGTTTGTTCTTCAAGAATAATTCCAATTTGATTCAGGCTTTCACCACCCCCACCAGTGGAGCTGCCAGCCCAGTAAAAATGGAAATCCATTTCCATACTTGGCGATCCGGCGTAAAAGTTGTAGCGGGCAATATATGTCAACGATTTCCCACCTGGAACGGAGGAGCTGTAATGACCACGCATTTTCACCGTAACAAAAAGCGCGCCTTGATGCTCAATCACGACTTCCTCCGGTGCCCCTGCCGTCATAACGCCCGCACCCTGCACATCTATTATGCTAGAGCCGGTTGTTACGGATCCGATCAAATTGGTTTCTTTACCATCAGGTCCGACGATTACCCCGCTTTGAAGAATTGAAAAAGCGGTTTTATCCAAAGTGAATTTGGCAACTCCAGTAGATATCGTGATGCTGGATACTGTACTTGCCACCGTTAGGGGATTAGTTGGAGCGATGTTTAAGCCAGTGGACAAGGTAAAAGTCTTACTTTCATACATTTTAAGATCTGCAGGAAAAGTGACCAGAAGCCATTGGATGGAGGAGTCGCTCTGCAAGGAGCCCCCCCATCTGGATAACACTTCGAATTGCGCTGCGATTTGTTTGCCGGAAGCCTTATCTGTTACTTTGAGATTTGCGATATTTTTTAAGCCCATTCCGCGACCAATAGGTATACCATTTCGGATCATTTCACCTGAACGTTCGATACCCTGGGATTCCTTGACAATCATGTCAAGACTTGTCTGTGCATGGAGCCCCATTACTTGGGCTATTCCAATTTGAAGGACGATCAGCTTAAACCACTGACTAAACAATGTCCCCAATTGAATATTAGATGTTCGGGCAGTAATCACTTGCACCTTCTTGTTTTTCAACCCCGTTGCCAGACTACTAGTAGGCCGGCCTTCGAATCAATCCGAAATAATCTACTGCATACGCCGGTTTTCGAAGTTAGAGAAATCTTAGGAACTTGAATATTTTTCACCAAATTTTCCTTAATTTATTCTTCCTCATTGAGAACCGAATTTCATAATAGTTGTAACCTTTCCAGTCCTAATTCCACCAGCGATTTACCATTATAGACTGCCGAATTCCGAACAATCAACCATGAAGCTATCTAGATTTTAGTTAATCTGGGGGAAATTGGGCCGGTTGGTAAAAAATCGGTATCATTTATACCAGAAATCTAAAGGAGCTTCGATAGGGAAAAAAGGTCCTTCTCAATTAAGGGGCTTCACTGATAATTCAGAGAAAGTTTACCCAAGGTGGTTTTGACCCAGCATAAGGTGGATGTGGGTTTAACCATCGATTAAGTGGTGGTAAAGCCGTTCATACTTGTCTAGAAAAAAACGATTGTCGAATTCCAATTTCGCTCTTTCCCCATTCCGTTTCCCTATACTCTGTGAGAGCTCTCTATTTTCCTTTAAAAATTGAAGGCGATGGGAAAGATCTTTTTCTTGGTCGGAAACGAAATAAAGTGCGTTTTCATTTTCACTAACCCAAGAGGTGTTACCCGGAATATTGGAAACTACAAGTGGCAATTCCGATGCCATGGCTTCAAGAAGAGTATTACTCATCCCTTCAAAATGAGAGCAGTTAACGTACACGGAAAATTTTTCGTACCATGACTCGGGATCAGTCACGTCACCTACAAAATTCGTTATATCACCCATTTCTAATTCATCTACCAGCTTTTCAAGGTTCGCCCGCTCAGGACCCTCACCGACTAATACTAACCGTACCCCTAATTTTTCTTGAGAAAGTGCTCTCAGCAAAGCCACGGCCTTTATCAAACAGGGTAAGTTTTTGACCTTGTCCAACCTACCCACAGTCCCAACTACGAACTCCTTATTGCCGGTTTGGGGCCGGAGCCTAAACTTTGACAAGTCAACTCCATTTGGAATAGGTGTGACTTTATTCGGATTTAGATGCCAACTTGCTATTAATCCCTCAGACATTTGTTGATGGATAGGTATTATTTGATCGCACAAAGCTGCCAATCTTCGCTGAGCAACGATACGCTTCCAGGATAATCCTGTTAAATCCTTATGATTGAGTCCATGTTCTCCATGGATAATGATTGGAGCGTTGGCTAGTTTTCCTGCTAAAACACCATAGAGCATGGTCGACCAATTATGAGTATGGACGATATCGAATCCATTGGCTTTAATAAATCGGGACAAGCTCCAAATCTTTCCAGGCCAAATACCAGACTTAATTTCGAAAAGGGACATTTTGACAGAAGAAGGTAGAGCGGGCTGTCTTTCCGTCGAGGGCCGCAAAGTTAAGATATGTATCTCGAATCCACGATCCGTCAGTCCCCTCGCCAATCGGGCAACTCGACTCTCCATTCCCCCTACCCCGAAGGATTGCAATATGTGTACAATCTTTATCATGAGACGATTTTCTTAACCCTTCGACAACACCAAGGCCCCTACTCTTTGGAACCACTGATTTATGGGAACAATAAATATAAAATCTAGCCTTGAATCCCATCCTATTCTAACAATTCGTAGGGCTCATTTCTATCTTCCCTTGGGCTTAATCCATGCTATTGATTCTGAACTTACCTCAGCACATTCTTGTATTCAGATTCGGGTAATAAATGTTGAAATTCGCTCTTAAGGACGCAAGCCTGTATTTAAAGTTGTCGAAGAATTCCATTCTTGGAAAATTCATCTGTTTCCGACTGGATGCACTAGGTTCAATAAATGACCCTATAATTGCCGCTGCGATTTACACACGTCATCGTGTCAGCGGAAGAATCACAAAAGAAACGGCTCCTGGCCGCTTCCAGGATTTAGAAGCCTCCACACTGGCCATTCTTTCAGGAGAAAGACCCATTCTTTCTGGAGAAAGGCCCATCCTCCATGACGTTGCTGTTTCAAGTGGTATTACTTCCGTCGAACTCTACCACTCAGTTAAAAAACTTGGGGTGGAATTCCAGCTTTTCGTTTCAGATAAATATTCGAGATATTATTCCAGTGGCCGCTTTTTCTGTAAGATTTACGGTGTAGATAAAGAATTAATCCAAGCGTATTGCTGTAATATTCTTGCTGACGGAAAAGTGAGTTGGAACTTTCCCTTGTCCAAAATACTTTACCAATGCCTGAGAAAACTCGATAGACCCTCAAAAAATCTTTCCGTAATTTCGCTTTATGACCCTAAACTCTTGGAACTTATTAAGAGTGAGAAGGTAAAAGAAATTACCTATGATATTTTAACTACGAAAACGCCAGATCACTTTACATTCGTCCGTTGTATGAATGTTCTAAATCAATCCTATTTCACGGAGGACAAAATTCTCCACGCTCTGCAATTGATTAAAACGTCGCTTCGCAAAGGCGGAGTCTTGCTTTTAGGTCGCACAGTAGGAGACGGTGTTAACCGTGCAACATATTACCGAAAAACGGAATCGGGCCACCTGCATCCATTTCAAGACATCAATGGCGGAAGCGAGTTAAAGCACATCATGAGTGCCTTAATCACCTAATTTTGCATGCGAATTATTCTCGTTTATCTGCTTTTTTTTATTGGATCCGGTTTAAGTCTTTTTAATCCTGTATGGGCAGCATGTTTCTACACATGGAATAATATTTTTAGGCCTGCCGATTTTACGCATTCGGACCTTGGATTCTCTCCGGCGGATTTTGTTATTGGTTGTTTGGCATTGAGTTTCGGCATCCACCTTATTATTGGAAATTACAAGCTACGGCCTAATGTGGGTACATTTTTCATTCTTGCCTTTTTGGGTTGGGCTTCAGTTTCCACCTTATTTGCCCCTTCTGCTGAAATAGCGTTGGATGGGTTAATTACCATTTTCAAATATCTGATCCCCCTTGTGTTCATTTCGATGGTATTCAGAAATCTAAAAGATATCGACCATTTTTGTTGGTCAATGGCACTATCAGTCGGAGTTTGGAGCGCCCAGGCAGGGTTACATGGGATAATAAAAGGTGGCGGCGTTATCGACATGGGTATTCCAGGAGCCCAGATGTCTGACAGAAATGATTTTATTGTTGGAGTTCTAATTGCGCTCCCACTCCTTGTCTATATGTTCGTTTATTATGATGGGCCCTTCCGAAAAATTATCCGGATATTTCTTTTTCTCATTACCTTTCTTTCTTTCGTCGCCGTGCCAATCTCACTTTCCAGAGGGGGTATGCTTGGGCTTGTCATTATGATTTTTCTAATCACTTTGCTCTCGCGGAAACGAATCCGGAACATGGTAATTTTATTGGCTTTACTCCCAATTATTTATTTTTCTTTACCGGATTTCGTTTTTGAAAGGATGTCCACAATCGAGGTTGGTGGCGAACAAACGGAAAGCTCCGCACAAGCGCGCCTAGGGAATATGCAAGCCGGAATAGCCATGGCAACGGACTATCCGATATCAGGAGTAGGGCCATTGGCTTTTCTGAAATTCATCCCATCCTATTCCGAAGAGTGGCTTGAGCCACATAGCATTTGGATTAAGGCCGCAGCCGAGTTAGGAGTAGTCGGCTTAATTCTTTACATAGTCTTGATAGCCTTTATTACATGGAGATTGGTGCTAGTCTATCAGACACAGTTCCACAAAAATCGAAAGCTAGCGCATTTAGCCCTTGCTTTCATATCGGCTTTTCTTGGTTTCAACGTCGCTGCCTCCTTCAGTAATAAACTCTATTCGGAGTATCAATGGACCTTGATTGCCACCGCCGGCGCGTTTGCAAAAAAAGCGGGTATTGGCAAGGGTGGCAAATTAATGTCCAAGAAAGGTGATACGAAGCACAAACCCATTCCGGATAGTACCGGATCGGCCTTTAATTCGGACCGAAACGAGGCGTGATGGGATTGAGTACAAAAAAACGGCACGCTATCCATGGTCTTAATGGGATTCGTCTTCGATGAATCCGAAAGCGTTTTTAATCATTGGGAACTTTGTCAAATTTGGATGCATTACCATTTCGGGAATGATCCTTTCGCGATTCTACAGTAAGTCAGAATTGGGGACCTACTTACAAGGTGTTTTGCTCATTGCAACTATTTCTGAAATTGCGGCCTGGGGTTTGCCAAAAGCAGTGCTATTCTATGGGGGGATTGAAAAGAATAAGAAAAACCTGATTCTGCACGTCCTTATTCTTATCTCGAGCACCGCTTCGACTTTCGGGCTGCTATTTTGGCTGCTCAGGGATAAAATTTGTGGTCTTTTTTCCAATCCCAATCTTCGCATGTTAGCGTTAATTTTGGCTTTGAATCTTATTGCCCGAACTTTCAATATTGTGCTTGGTACAATCATGATGATTGTCAATAAAGTGAATTTTATGTCATTGATTTACGTCATCTCATCGATAATCAATGTCACCGCTTTCGCCACACTTGCCTATTTAAAAGCACCTGTCCTACATCTTTTCATTTGTTCATTTGGACTTGAGGTCGCCCAAATCTTCTTTTTCCTCTTAGTGCTGGCACTGACGAAAAACGAAGATCGTTTCGAATGGAATCCTCGTTTGATTAGCAACATCCTTACCTACAGTAGCCCGCTAATGCTCAATATTCTCATTATTATGGCGGGAAGAAAACTCGACTCCTTTTTAGTTTCGGGTTTTTTTAATCCTGAGGAATATGCTGTTTATTCACGGGGCGCGCTCGAATTGCCATTTTCCCAGATGATTTTAGTTTCAATTGCATCTTTGTTGATGCCGCAAATTAGCCGGCTATTTCATGAGAAGAAGCCCGTGGAATTAACCCATTTGCTTTCCAACGAAATTCACAAAATTTCATTGTTGATCTTTCCTATGTTTTTCGGTTTATTGCTTGTTTACCGCGACCTGATTACTTTCCTCTATTCGGAGAAGTACGCCTCCAGTTCCTCTGTTTTCCTCGTTTATCTTTTGCTTGTCCCCATTCAGCTCTATTCCTTCGATTCGATTTTGCAGGCATTCAATAAAACTATTTGGGTGAACGTGGCATCCATCGCATATGTATTGACTAATCTCGGCATAGGCCTTTCATTAATTCATTTTATGGGGGTGCTTGGGCCTGCAATCGGAGTTCTGTGTGGTACACTTATCAATTCGTCCGTGAACTTGTATCTCATTAATCGATTCTTGGGTAATTCGTTTCGGAATTGGCTGCCTTGGGCCAAACTTGCGAAGGTATTATTAATCTCGAGCTCACCTTTAGTTCTATTATGGCCACTTTCATTGGCCCTTCCTCATAAAGCCGTGATCCGCCTTTTTATTGGTTCAGGTTTTTACTATCCAATAGTCATAATCCTGCTATGGCGATTTAATGAAATACCAGCAGTGTATCGAGAAAAGGTACAGAGACTACTGAGAAGTGGGAAGCGGAAAACTTTCCCATAGCCTCAGAGACTAGGGGCAATCAAAGGTTAGAAGAGAGACTTAAAAATCCTTGAAGAAGGTATTGGGAACAATTTTATTTTCGAGCTTTTTGTATGCAGAAAGACTCAGCCATTTCGTTCTTCGTTCTTCTTCTTGTTTTAATCGCTCTACCCCACCAGCAGCCACTTTTAATCTGTGACTTAACTTGGGGATTAAACCCTCGGTCTCAATGTAAAGAGGCGGAGAAACCCTTTCATAGGGTTTATGTGTTTCCAAAAAACGGCAGGCCTTGTTGACCGATGGCCAAGCTGTATCATGAAGCATGACCACACCGCCAATATCCAAAAGCAAGTCCGCGTAAAAAAGATCTATCAGCGTATAGTCGAAACTGTGATATCCATCGATAAGAATAAAATCAAAAGTCCTCTTTTCCGAAACTAGTTTTGGTAGTACCAAGTAATCGAAGTCCTCGTAGAATTCTAGCTGCTCGGAAAGTCCCGCCTCCCGGATCCTTTTTAGTCCAAAACCCGCTAGGTCCTTCGGATCGTTTTGGAAGGGGTCAATTGATACATGGCGTACATTCCCTAATGCCTTGGCATTTTCGCACATTATTTGGGAACTTTCACCATTGGCCATTCCCACTTCCAATGTCCTTTTTGGGCGCAATGATGCAACCATTTCTCGGATACATTGGTATTCGGCTGCTTGCATGCTTTGGGGTAATCGTTCTTTCATTTAGTATCCTTGATTTTATATCTGGTCAAGTAGTATTTGGAAAGATAAAGATTTGTAATCATAAAAATTTATGTGCTATTTATGTTTTTGTCATATCCGGACTATCAACCTGGATTCCGCCTGATTGAATTTGCTAGTTTTAAATTCAAAAGATGGCATAAATGCATAACCGAGATGAAATCCTTAGGGCCAGCAAAAGTGAGAAAACTCCTTTAAAGCATGAGTGGAAATGATTTACAACTTAAAAACACGGGCTAAAAAAAAGTGGTTTGACTTAAGCTGCCGGGCCATTCTTTCCTCCACCCCGTTAAAAACCAAACCAAGTGAAATCGCCATTGTTACCATGATTTGTCATCCGGACCTCATCATGTATCTGGTTTCGATCAAATCCTTTTACAAACAGTTAGGTCATGGCAAAATCTTTATCCTCGACGACGGCTCCCTCGATGATAAGGACAAAGCGATTCTAAACCATCACCTTTGTAAACCTGATATTATTCCGATTTCCAAAATCTTTACCGGTGCTTGCCCCAAAGGTGGGTGTTGGGAAAGAATCATGTTGGTCGCACAACTGTCCGAGGAGTATTTTGTAATTCAATTGGATGCGGATATCATTACAACTGGTGCCATTCCTGAGGTACAAGCAGCGTTTGATTCGAAGCATTCTTTCACGCTAGGAACTCCTCAAGGTCTCAAATTCATTAGCCTGAGGGAAGCGTCAATGGCTGTTGCGGACGCCAAGGGAAAGCATGTGCAAACTATTTCCGAACAACATTTTCATAAATTGCCGCAGAGTGACTCCAGGAAATATGTTCGAGGATGCGCCGGATTCGCTGGATTTGCAAAAAAATCGATTCTGAAAAAACACATTGAAGATTTTTCTGAAGAAATGGAGAGCGGCATTGGCAACGTTTGGAGAACCTGGGGTAGCGAACAGGTTACGTCGAATTATATAGTGTCGAACAATCAAGGGTCTGTTGT
>JAYVCH010000254.1:0-3169 GCA_043750055.1 Fibrobacteria bacterium | reverse complement strand
CTTATTCCCAATGTCTCGGAGGAAAAAAAAAGGGAACTCTTAAGGTCCTGTTTGTTTTTTTGTAGCCCCTCGCGTTTTGAAGGTTGGGGAATTGCAGCCTTGGAGGCCAATGCTTCAGGCAAACCGGTCTTGGTGAGTCGCGCCGATGGTTTCCTTGACAGTATCAAAGAAGGTTTTTCGGGGATGATGGTTCCGGTGGAAGATGGGGCTGCCTTGGTGGAGGCCATGCGAAAATTATGCGAAGATGTCGCGTTGCGGGAGGAATTGGGGAGCCATGCTCGGGAATGGGCTTCGCAGTTTACGTGGAATGAAATTGCGGAGAGGGAACGACTTTGGCTTGGCGGTATTTCAGGTTAGATTGCATGAATGAACAAGGCGTACAGAATGAGTTGCATATTTAAAATTAAGTTACTGACAGTGAGCATCATTGCTTGTTTAGGGCTTTCTTCACCGTCCTATCCAGCGGAATTGCTCCACCTTGATTTCAATGACTCCGCAAATTTGGAAAAGCAAAATTCGCCGCTTCCACAGGGTGAAAAATCGGGAGCAGTGACACCCTCTTCTGACTATGTAGGCTCAGCTGATTTTGGGAGCTCGGGAGGATTTATTCGGATTCCGAATTTCCATAGCCCCCGAGGACCCTTTTCGGTGGAAGCGCGGTTAAAAATTCGAAGCTATGGTCCAGAGAGTAGCCGGTTTATCGCGGACATTTTAAACACGGCCACCTGGGATAATGGTCCGTCACAAGGTTTTGCTTTCCGAATGGGAGCGAGCTATTTATATCCCCCACTCCCTCGCAACGCTTATAAAACAGAAGAAGAATGGATATCTGCCTCTAACAACAACTATTCACAAATCGATCGAGGCCGCATGTCTACTTGCTTAGCGGAATTAACAATGGCCCGCCAAGACGATCCCCGAGATTGGAAACAAGTAGTCACCAACCAATGTGTTGAATTGAACACTTGGAAAAGGTCATGCACCGCTACTTGATAGCGTCGTCAATGCTTATGTAGGGTCGCGGAATCAAGGAGAAGAGGATCCCCGTCATCTGGATGGTGTTCTTGATTATGTAAGAGTCGTAGAAGGGGTAATGACTGAAAATGAAATTCATCAGCACTATAAGGACACGTTTGTTCCGGAGGTTCGCAATAACCTTTGCACTGGTGTTGTTAGTCTTCTTTATCCAGAAGCGGGGCAGATTGTAAAGGACAAAATAAATTTTGAATTCAAAATTACGAATCATGGTGCCTGCACGGACCCGGATTTCTTAGCTGGTTTTTTTACCGGTGATAGTTTGGAGGTTCAACTATCAACCGATCCTTCTTTTTCAAATATTGCTTTGGATGTTGTTGCTCAAACAACTCTGGTAAACTTAGAAGGGCTTGACTTAGCCAAATTCAGCAATTTCCAAGGACAAATTTATTGGCGAGCCCGTTTGAAGTCTAATGGTCAAAGGGCCCTTAAAAAAACAGTGGCAATGACACCCATGTTACCAGGAGACTGGTCGCTTTCTCGGCCCATGATTTTGGATTTAAGCCAATCTACAGGGATTGGACGATCGGAGAAAAAAATCAAATCGGCTACTTCTAAAAAGAAACATGGACTGTTTCGAAAAGGTAGAGGAGGCTCATCTTCCTCCATGTTGGTGGATTTAAGTGGGAAGAAACATTCTAATTCAAAAACTAAGGTCCCGAAACCCTAGATCCAATTTGCGTTTCAGCAAAGGGTTCGATTAGCATTTGTGGTCGGTGAGGGTTGGAAAAACGCTTTCGATTTACCTATACTCCTTCTCCGTTGCTTAAGCTCCAAAACCGGGATGGTCATGTGCTCGATAAGCTCAGGAAAAAAGTAAGGCTCCTAACAAATGTGCTGCGAGGGTTGGTAGACATGGTCTATGCCCCGTTGCTTTTTTTCCTGGCCGGTCGGAAGGCAAATGGGATTATCGGCGACCGAAGCCCGGTAGTGGACGGTCTGCCCACTCCGAACCCTCTGGAAGTTCTATTTGATTCGCAGCAGGATGGTGCGGGCCTATGGAAATGGCGGCATTACTTCGATGCTTATCACACCCATTTTTCCAAATTCAGAGGAAAACGTCCGAGAATCTTGGAAATTGGAGTATACAGCGGTGGAAGCCTGGAATTGTGGCGCAAATATTTTGGATCGGATTGTGAGATCTTTGGCGTGGATATCAATCCCCAATGTCAGAAATTCGAAAAAGAGGGTGTCACTATCAAAATCGCGAATCAGTCCGACCGGGATTTCTGGCGCAGATTCAGGGACGAGGTTGGCCAGGTAGATATTGTCATTGATGACGGTGGACACCGACCGCGACAACAGCGGCCGACTTTCGAGGAAATTTTTCGATGTATCAAGCCTGGGGGAGTATATCTCTGCGAGGATATTCATGGGTTGAAAAACCCGTTCTCATCCTATCTGTTGGGTTTTGCCAATACCCTGAATGCCGATCGCTTTAACGCCGTTCAGGCATGGGTGAAGTCAGTCTCATTCTACCCCTACGTGGCCGTGGTAGAAATCCTCGACCGTCCTCTCACGGGGCTGGTTGCGGAAAAGCGCGGCGATCTTTGGATTTAATCTCCACTTAGAGTCAACCAGGCTTGCGGCAAACCAAGATAAGGTCGGTTGCCAAGCCAGGAAAGGTGTGGCTTACCGCAAGGTCCAGCCATTTTATTGAGCGCTTCTCTAAGATGGAGGCGCCATGCGCTTTCTCCAAGGTCCAGCCGCAACTGGTCAGCAAATGGCACAACGAAGATAGTGTGAAGTTACGAATATGCCCGGCGGGCATGGAAACCTGACGGAGAAAGTTGCCCGAATTGGTGGGCTCGACGCCGGTTTCGGTGAAGAACGGTTGCAGTCCAAAGGGAAATATGAGGCGATTGATCCAAGACGCTAGATTGGGTGTCGAGATGATGACTCGCCCTCCCGGAGTGCAGACGCGGAACATTTCGCGGGCGAAATGTTCGGTGGAAAAAATATGTTCCACTATTTCTCCGGCCCAGATCAAATCAACGCTGCCGTCCGGTATTGGCAAAGGCTGACCGTCCAAGTTTGCTACATAAGCTTCGTCGCAGCGACCCTGGGCCGAAACCACTGCGCTGGCGGAAGCATCGACTCCAATGGTGTAGAGCCCCATTTCCTTAAAGAGCAT
>JAYVCH010000253.1:0-11155 GCA_043750055.1 Fibrobacteria bacterium | reverse complement strand
ATCCAAGTTGTGAATAATTTCTGGGTGGAGGCAGGCGTAAAATTCCGATCGGAATTTCTTGATCCTAAAAGACTGTCAGTTGCGGCGTCGCGAAGTGCCCAACCGAATTGGGCCCCGTTCGGAAATAACGTTGCTTTTGCCGTTGCGGTAGTCAAGGATAGGGCCAATATCGTCAAAGTAAGTGTCACGGATGTAAATTTAATCAATGGAACTCACCGTGGCCCGAACTCATACCGAATCTTCCGAAATCATTCTCCCAGGGGATCTCAATGCGCTTGGCTACCTCTTTGGAGGCAAGCTCGTATCCTTGATTGACAAAGTTGGCGCCATCAGTGCTATCAAGCATACTCGCGGGATGGTGGTGACGGTTTCCATCGACAATTTGATTTTTAAAAAACCAATCATCAATGGTTCGGTTCTTACCATTTTCGCTTCCGTGAATCGAGTTTTTGAGCATTCAATGGAGGTGGGTGTCGTCGCTAACAATTTGCCGCCAGGTGAGGAAATTCCCCAGCATGTTTGCTCCGCCTATCTCACCTTCGTCGCTTTGGATACGAACGGAAAACCCAAAACCATTTCTCCTGTGATTCCGGTAACAGCCGTGGAAAAACGCCGCTATGACCAAGCCATGATTCGCAGGAACCACCGACTGACCCTAGCTAAAGAGTTGGGCAAAAAGTCAGGTCAAGCTTGAGTTCGTCTGAAGGGAGAAGTCCTGTTCTTGGGATGGCCCAAATGAATGTTACGCCTGGAAACCCCACGGTTAATGGGGAGCGGATGCTCGAAATGATAGAGCAAGCCCGCGGCATGGAAATTGACTTACTCGTCTTTCCAGAAATGTGTTTGCCTGGATATCTGCTGGGTGATATGTGGGAGCGTCTGGCGTTTCTGAAAGAGTGTGAAGCCTGGACCGACCGTATCATTGCCGCTACTGCCGATTCCGACTCGGCGGATTCTTCGTCCATAACTGTCGTATTCGGTACCGTCATCACCGAAGCGAATTCGAAAGGCGAAGATGGCCGGGTTCGAAAATACAATGGATTTATTGTCGCCCAAAATGGCCGGGCCCTTCGCCATGCAGGCCTGAACCGAGCCTATGGCATTAAATCCCTGCTGCCCAACTACCGCGAATTCGAAGAACCTCGTCACTTCTATGATACCCGTAAGCTGGCTTTGGAAATGGGTGTGCCCTGGCAATCCTTAATCGAGCCAATTGAAATTACCCTCCTAGGTCACACCGTTCGCGCCGGCATTTTACTCTGTGAAGATGCCTGGGATGAAGATTATGCGCATAAACCATTGGAAACATTGGGCCGCAAGGGTTGTGATTTTTTCCTCAACTTAAGTTGTTCACCGTTTACACAAGGAAAAAACGAAAAACGAAACCGGTTATTTGGTGCCAAGGTTGCTACATGGCGCACGCCTCTCTTATATGTGAATTGCGTTAGTCTCCAAAATAACGGCAAGACGATTTACACTTTTGAGGGTCGAAGTACCGTGTATGGTGCCGATGGAACCTTAGCCGCGGAAATGGCCCCATATCTGTCCGAAATTCTGCGAGTCCCTTTAGTGAAAAAAAGTTCTGAAGAACGATGGAGTGTGGCGTCCACGGAATTCCCCTTGAAAGGGGATACAAGAATTCGAGATATCCATCTGGCCTTACGCTATGGAATTAAAACCTTTCTAGAGTCAACGGGTCAAACCAAGGTAGTGATAGGGCTTTCCGGGGGCATCGACAGCGCTGTGGCTGCAGCTTTGTTCGGCGAAATCTTGCCCCCGGAAGATTTACTCTTGGTGAATATGCCCAGTGCTTTCAACAGTCAAACGACTCGGATTCTTGCCAAAGGGTTAGCGAAAAACCTGCAATGTCTTTACACCGAAGTCGGCATTGAAGACAGCATGGCTTTGACTCAATCCCAGTTGGATGGGTTGGTGCTTAAAACTCCAGACGGTAAAGCCAAGGCTTATATTTCTATGGCCGGGTTCATGATGGAAAACGTGCAAGCCCGCGACCGTTCTAGTCGGATTCTCGCGGCACTGGCCGCTTCATTCGGCGGCGTCTTCACTTGCAACGCCAATAAAGCCGAGCTCACTGTGGGCTACAGTACCCTGTATGGCGACCTCGGTGGATTCTTGGTCGCGCTCGGGGATTTGTGGAAAAGTGAAGTCTATGCGCTGGGACGTTATTTGAACGAAACAGTTTATGGGCGCGAACTTATTCCCGAAGGGGTTTTCACAATTGTTCCCAGTGCGGAGTTGAACGCTAGTCAAGCTGTGGACGAAGGCAAGGGCGATCCGATGGTTTATCCATATCATGATCGACTTTTTTATTCCTGGGTGCAGCGGTGGAATCGCGCTACTCCCGAAGAAATTTTGGAATGGTATGCCAATGGAACCTTGGCTGCCGAGCTAGGATTGGAAAATGTGGACTTGGGAAAACTATTTCCTGACCATGGAACTTTCATTCGGGACCTGGAGCGTTGGTGGAATTTATATTCTGGCATTGCCGTGGCAAAACGCGTGCAGGCCCCGCCCATATTGGCCGTGAGCTCGCGAACCTTTGGATTTGATCATCGCGAGTCTTTAGGGGGGCCTTTTTATTCTTCCCGATATTTGGCGCTGCGGAAATCCTTGCTAGAGGGTTCCGAGGTATGAACCAGAAATAGTATGCAGGGCGGCTTCAAATCGACTATACCTTGAATATGCAAAAAAACAACAGATACAGCCTAATCATATTGTTCTTCTTGACCTGGAGTCACCTGGAAGCGATGAAGCTTGGTACCAACTTTTGGAATATCGGCTGGGGCATCAGGGGCGATACGTTCGCTGCCAAGCCGATATTTGCCGAAGGCCAAAACCCTTGGAACCGGACCATGTTGACGGAACTGGGCTTCTACAAGGTTCTCCGTACCATGGACTGGAATCCGACCAATACTGTGGACGCGGTTAGCTGGGCGACTCGCGAACCTCTCACAGGGACCCAGACCGACTTAGTGGCTTGGGAATGGCAAGCCGACTTGGCCAATCGCACGGGAGCGGATCTGTGGATCAATATTCCAACCATGGCGGATGATACCTATATAACCGAGCTCGCTAAGCTGATGAAAGCCCGTCTAGACCCGAAACATAAGCTGTATATTGAATGGTCTGCTTTAAAACTAATCATCTAATCCCATCCAAAATTCCATTCACTACGTAGATAGAGGATAATGAGACTGTATTCGGTTTTTTTCACTCTTTTCGGATTAACAATGTCTTTGCCCTATGTATCGTGGGCCGAAACTCTGGGTCAATACTTGAGCCAAAATGGCCGTTATACGCAAGCCTTCGATTTCAATTTTGGTTTCCTTGCCGGCGTCCCTGGCGGCGTGTCCGAAGCCGAAAGCCGCTTGGGCGCGCGTTTTGGTTTCAGCTATGAATTCAACCCCCTCCCTTTACCGCATTTCCCGCTTCCCCTGAACATCGCCCTGTTGTACTCGACACGGGCCGTGCAGATTGGGAATATTCGCTGGACCTTTTCCGATACGAAATGCCAAGCCCTGATCCATCATCCCCTGTATCCTGGATTCGCCTGGATTGAACCTGCCCTATTCTTTTCCCCGATTTATACCACCGATTTGATCCTGTCGAGCATCAAGGGTAACCTTCCCGCTACTGCGAGTCTTCGGAATCGCTTCTCTATGGATGCTGGAGCCGCCTTTCTCGTCAATGTGTCCGTGGTGCAAGCGCGGTTTTATTACGCGCAAAACCTGACCGGGGAAGTTGAATCCACACCACTCACCGTTTCGACTTTCGGAGCGGATTTGCTATTGCCGATTAGCCGCAAGAGAAAAATGCCGTGAACGCGATTGTTTTCTCGATGATTGTCGCCATTTTTATGACGGCATGCAGCCGCTTGCCAACGCCGCCATCCGATACCATTTTCGTAAACGGCTTGGTGCAAGACCCGCTGACGAGCATATATTCCGACTCGACGGGACTGGAAAAATTCGCCGATGTCCCCGAGCCTTTCCGGGCATTCTACGCGCGATGTAGCGGCTGCCATTCAAATCTTGCGCCCAATACTGACGCCATGTTGCGAGCGAAGGGAAAGGTGAATCTGAATACCTGGGCTGAGATGGTCGCGTTCGGACCGGACCGACTTTTCGCCGCGGCCAGCGGACGGGCCATGCCTCCCGCTGGTGAAAAACCGGTTCCCGATTCCCTGCTGGATGCCGTTTTGGGTTTCATTTCCTCATGGGCTTCTGGCGGGGTCGCATTGCAGGGCGCGGAATTCTCGCAGGGAAAATCTCTGGTCGGCCGTTTTTGCGCCGATTGTCATACCGAGACGGGGAAAAATTCCGACCAGGCGCGTACTTGGAGCATCCTACCCCTGGATACTTTTGACCAATGGTTGAAATACCAAGCACTCATCTATGGCCGTTTAGCCGAAAATCATCCTGGTGGGAATCCCATGCCCCCGCCGAAATTCTCACGACAACCGACGCCGTCCGAGCGGAAAATTCTGCTCAGTTGGATAGAACGCAATTCCCCAAACACCCCAGACGGTAGCGGACAAGGTACGGTAACTCCCGTGAAACCTGACAGCATCGTTTCGGATGGATCCCTGCTCGACGTGGCCTATGGACCAGCGCAACGCATCGTCAACCGCTATTGCGCCGATTGCCATACTCGCGATGGAAAGAATAAAGACAAGGTGGATGCCTGGGGAAACGCGGATATAAAGTTGGATTCTCACGCGGGATGGGTTAAGGCGCAGAACACCCTGAAAATACGACTGAATCCCGCCTTGGCCATTTCCCAACGCCCGTTTCCTTTGGATTCTATGCCTAAAGCAAGTTTCCTACGCCAACCCACCCGAGCCGAACGCGATACCCTACTTACCTGGCTGATGCGCGGCTCCCCGAATACCTCGAACGGAGAATGATCCATGATCCGGCATACTCTAGGCTTGCTCCTAATTTCGGCGACTTTCGCTTGGTCATATTATCCGGGCAGTCCCGATCGCAATTTATCCGTTTTACAAACGGCCGAGATCACGCCGAACAAACATTTGTACATGCGATTCAACCATCGGTTCGAAGATCCGATTGCGCCAGAGGGTGAGAATAACCCGTTCTACGGGCTGCTGGGCATGGACGGTCCAGCCAATATTTACGTGGACTTGGCGGCAGGCATCGCAAACCTTTGGGAAGTCACACTCGCACGTGAGCGGCAGTACAAGACCTATGCGCTGGAAGCCAAATTGCAGGGGTGGAATCAGCGAATCGATCACCGTCCCGTATCAGTAGCCCTGACCTTGAATTCCGCGATACGCACGGAACGCCAGGTAGAGGTGGATAAGAAAATCTCGCTCGGCGGCTCCCTTATCGTAACACGCAGTTTTTTCGGCGACCAATTGGAGTTGCTCTTCAACGGTCTTGCCCAAACCAAAGCCAATGTGGCGGATCGGGGCACAGCACCGGATCATAGCGTGGCAGCGGCCTTCGGAACGATTTGGCGGTATGAGCGGGTTTCGTTTTGGGCGGAGGGGATTTTCCCTATGAGTATTGGCGGTTTAGGGTACTTGAATACATATTCGGGACTTTACCCTAACGGGATTCCACTGCAAGCATATGGTTTCACCTATCGCATTTACAACCATGCCTTCGCCACAACAGTGACAAATTACTCGGACTTGCTCGCCGCGAATTTCATTTCCGGCGCGCATGCGCCAGGCGCGACGCGCATGAATGAATGGCGGCTGGGTTTCAACTTGACTCGCACCTTTAAGATTGGCCACTGAGAAAGGGCATTATGCAAAGACGTGAATTCTTGAAAACGGCATGCTGGATGGGCGCGGCGGGTTTGGCCGGTTGCGCGAAAACATATCGTTACACAGCCGCTAACTTGCCGGGTAATGAAGGCAAAGATGGGTTCCTGGCAAAGGTGGACGATATCCAAGAGGCGACCTCCAATCTCTACTACACTAAGACGGGGCCGGTTTTGCTGGTGAAATGGCAGGGCGAAGTCAAAGGCTATGAATCGGTTTGCCCGCATACCATGTGTGAACTCAATGATGGCGAAAGGATTCAACCCGTCAAGAACGGGGAAATCCGCTGCTTCGTACATGATTCTTTTTTCAAGCCCACTGACGGCGGTTATATTTCCGGGCCCGCGAATCCCATGGGAAAGCTCCCCGCCTTCAAAATTCGGATCGAGGACGGCAAGGTTTATCGCGCTTAAGGTTTGGGGCGAACTTGAGAAAAATCATCTCTTTCCGATCCGAACGCATGGAAGTTCCGTATATGAGACAGATGAGTAGAAAGTCCATTCATAACCAACCGGTTCTAAACCCAATTTTTCTAGGGAGAAATTCGACATGATACAATCCAAACGGTTCTACGAAAAAGCGAAGCACTGGGGAATACCCGGACTGATAAGCCTCGGCCTGGCATTTACGGCCTGTAATTCAGACAAGGGCACGGGTCCGGCGAAGGCGACGCCTTCCGTCAAGATCATGAGCCCTGCTAAGGGATCTGCCGTTTCTGCTGCCGGCTTTCAGGTGAAAGTGATGCCGAGCGATTTCATCTATGGCAAGATTGGAGATCCTAAAAAGGATGGTTCGGGCCATATGCACGTCTACTTGGACAAGCCCGCCAGCTCCGGAACAGCGTATACCACCGTGATCACGGGCGGCGACACGGCGACTGTCGCCGGGCCTTTATCAGCAGGAAACCACTATGTCATCGTCTCCCTGCAGAAAAACGACCATAGCCCTTACAATATCCAAGATTCGGTCAGCTTCACCGTAGCCCCTACCACCACGGCATCGGTCGCTTTCGTTTCCCCGGAGGAAGGCTCAATGAATGGGACTTCCGTCACCATCAAATTGTCGCCGATAAACTTCAAGGTGGTGGCCCCGGGCGCAGTTAAATCCGGAGAGGGCCATTTTCATTACTTCCTGGATGGAGGTACCTATGTGGCTCTCGCCGATACGGTATTGACCTTGGACAAGCTTTCGGTGGGTGAGCATAGCTTGCGTGTGACCCTACAAAATAGCGATCACAGCGACTTGAATGTTGAGAAAACTCTCAAGTTCAAGGTTGTCGCTGGCATGCCAGATTTCACCATCGCCTATCCCTTGGACTTGACTACGGTGGGGCCGGTCGTCAGCATCAAACTCTCCGCAACCAATTTCAAATTGGCAGCCCCGGGCGATTTGCATCCAGATGAAGGTCATTTCCATTATTTCTTGGACGGTGGACCCTACACTGCCCTCGAGGACAGCACTATCTATCTCGCGGATTTGAAGGACGGGGATCATAACGTTCGTGTTACCCTACAGGACAATAAGCACAAAGATATCGCTCTCGAACGCACGGTGCATTTCAAGGTTCTGAAATCCAACCCTTCCTTCGTCTTCGCTTCCCCGGTTGAAGGCGCCATGGTGGGCTCCTCCGTGACCATCCGACTCTCACCCATGAATTTTAAGGTGAGCGCGCCCGGACCGACTTTGGTGACCGGTGAAGGCCATTTCCATTATTTCGTCGATGGTGGAGCCTATAATGCCCTCGCCGATACTGTATTCACATTGAACAATCTTACGGTGGGAGAGCATATGGTCCGCGTGGCTATGCAAAACAACAAGCATGGTGAATTCAATGTAGAACGCGTTTTGAAATTCACCGTCTCTGCAACTGCGCCCTCCTTCATGATTACCACGCCCAAGGAAGGGGATACACTCGCTTCTCCAGTAGTCTTGAAAATGGTGGGAAAGAATTTCACCGTGGTCGCTCCTGGGGCTAGTAAACCGAATGAAGGTCATTACCATTACTTCATTGACAAGGGAACCTACAATGCCCTGGCTGATACCATGGTCTCCCTTTCCACCTTGACTCCCGGCAGCCATACTCTTCGCGTGACTATGAAAAAAAGCGATCACTCGGATTATGGGTTGGAGCAGTGGGTGTCTTTTATCGTGAAATAGCTTCCGGACCGAATTAATCCCCGGTTCATCTCTTACCCCCGTTCCATTCGGAGCGGGGGTTTAGTATTTTAGGGCAGAATTCATTGAACTTGTAACTTTTTCCAGCCGGGTTGGACAAAAGCAAATTGATTATGAAACCCATGCATCCGTATTTGCAAATCTTGCGTATCTCCTTACAGATATGTTTATTCAGGAATATGTTGCACACCAGGCTCAAATCAAAATGTACCAGGAATTGGATAATCCTTTCTCCAACACGCATTGCGATCAGTGGACTCGGGAATCGAGCTTGCCCTTGACCCTGCCTGCCGAAATCCCAGTACTCATGGAAAGGATAGCGAATCGCGATCCGAAGGCTTTGAAGGATTTGTACGGGCGTTTTTCCAAGGTTCTTTACAATACCATATTCTCGATTCTGAAAATGAAGGAAGACGCTGAAGAAATCCTGGAAGAAGTATTTTTCCAGGTATGGGAAAAGGCGCCGCAATATGATATCGCGAAAGGCTCGGTCTATACTTGGATGTTGACCATGGCACGCAACCGCGCAATTGACCGCGTTCGCTCCAAGGGATTCAAAAATGGCAAGGCTATGGACCAGGCTGCCGATGTCGACGCTTTGAGCAACCATGACCAGACCAGCCAATTGGATCAAGTAGTCCTTTCGGAAAGAGCCGTGCATGTAAAGACGGCCATGAATCGACTGTCATTCGATCAGCGCCAGGTATTAGAGACGGCATATTTCGAGGGTCAATCTCAAACTGAAATCGCCGGAACCTTGGGCATTCCACTTGGCACCGTCAAATCAAGGGTTCGCGATGGCATGAAAGCCATGCAAATCCTCTTGAAGGATTTAATCTGATGGCCATGGATAGACAGGAATTCCTTGACCTCGCCGGGGCCCATGCCTTGTGTATACTCGATGGCGAGGATTTGGTCCGCTTCAAACAAGCCCTGGTTTCCGCCGATCCCGAAATGCGGGCGGCTTATTTGGAAGCAGAGCACGCCGCATGGAACTTGTCACTGGCCGTGCCCGAAGCGCCGCTCTCTCCCTCCGTTCTCGTTAAACTGATGGCGCATATTGAACCTGTCCAAGCCCCGTCCCCCAAGGTGCGCATCGCTTGGATCATGCCTTTTCGCATCGCAGAAATAGCGGCCGTTTGCCTGGTTCTCGTAACCGTGGGGTTACTGAGCTATGTCGATTCACTGCGCCATCGCACCCAAAGCCTTCGCGGTGAATTGGCCGAGAATCGCACGCAAATCCTGGCCTTGCAAGATTCCTTGTCGCAGAAAGAAGCCATGTTGGATGTGATCCGGTCCAATCATATGCAGGTGGTGGTCATGAACGGCCAAGATGTGAATCCCGCCGGTTACGGCAAAATCATTTGGGATCCGGTCGGTAAAAAAGCTATTCTGCATGTTTCCCAGTTGCCTCAACAACCAGCAGATAAGGATTATCAGCTTTGGGTGATTCGCGATAAAGTGCCGGTCGATGCTGGCGTTTTCCAAGTACGCGGCAAAGAACATGACGGCCAACTCTATAAAATCGATCGGTTGGTGGAAGCGGATAAAAGCCATATCAATGCCTTCGCCATTACGCTTGAACCTAAGGGAGGCATGAAGCAACCCTCGGGCAAGATGTACCTCTTAGGCAGTATTTAGAGCGCCAAAAAACACCGCTCTCTATGTGCTATCCGCCTGGCCAGGCGGCAATCCCACGGCACCCAGGAGGCCGACCGTGCCGCACCCTCGTAATAGATGCTAGTTTATAAAAATGGAGCATGGACAAAAAGCAGATGACCTTGGTGAGCAAGCCTTGGCTCCTTCGGATAAGGATGCCATCAAAATCCTCCTCGAAAATCAGACGGCCTTCAAAAGCTTCCTTCGTCGTCGGCTTCCTTCAGTTGCTGCCGCCGAAGACCTGCTCCAACAAAGCGTGCTCAAGGCGATACGCAGTTCGGAATCTCAAGTTGGAAAAGAAAATATTAAGGCATGGTTCTACCAAATCCTCAGAAATTCCCTGACGGATTTCTACCGTTCCAGAGCCGCGGAAGGTCGGAAAAATGACGCCTTTCTCACTAACCTCATTAATGATGGGGAAACGAGCCAATCGTCTCCGGACGAGGAGCTGATGGGCGAAGTCTGCGCTTGCTTCAACCGTCTTCTCCCCATTCTTAAATTTGAATACAGCAATCTCCTCGCGCGCATTGATTTGAATGGCGAATTGCCTTCAGATGTCGCGGAGTCTCTTGGCATTTCTTACAACAACCTCATGGTGCGACTTCACCGTGCCCGCCAGGCCCTCCGCAAAAGCCTAGAACAATCCTGTGGCGCATGCGCCCAGCATGGCTGTCTGGATTGCACCTGCGGGCATGACCAAAGTCCCACGTAGAAGCACCTTAGCCGCAGCAGCAACCTCCTCCCACCTTCTTCAATGGTTTGGCCGTTTTCGATTCGACGGGATACCCTTCCCTTTCCAGGACCTTCCTAATGGTCTGAATATCTACAAGGGATTCGTCGAACTTAACCTTGACCTGCCTTTGCGGGATTTCCACTTCGACTTGAGCGAGGCCCGGTATAGGCTGCAGAGCTTTTCTGATCGTTCTCTCACAATGGCCGCAAGAAACATCGGGTACGTTGAGAATTTGAGTTTGCATAATCTTTCCTTTTTTTCAGGGGCTTCCGTCAAGAGATCCCTGCGTGTGTTCCATTCAATAAGACGGGACAAGAGCCAATAACTTACAGTAGCGATAGGGAAGCCCGTGAATCACCCTGTAATGACTGAAAGGGTCTTCCGTCTACAACAAATAACGTCATGAATATGGCATTAGGGCCTTTGCAGGAACCTATTTTCAACTCGTTACCAGGAGAAAAAATGATAACCCCGATCACCTACACTTGTCCCATGCATCCCGAAATCATTAAAGACCGGCCAGGTAGTTGTCCTATCTGCGGTATGGCCTTGGAACCAAGGACCGTTTCACTTAAGCAAGAAGAAAATCATGAACTTAAAAAAATGGCGCACCGTTTTTGGATTAGCCTTGGTCTGAGTCTTCCTCTGGTGATAATTGCCATGGGTCACTTGATTCCGGGACGCGCCTTCGATGGCGTGCTCAAGGGTATCCAATCCTGGATTGAGCTCGCCATGGCCACACCAGTGGTCCTTTGGGGCGGTTGGCCTTTCTTCGT
>JAYVCH010000252.1:0-6662 GCA_043750055.1 Fibrobacteria bacterium | reverse complement strand
AAATTTTGCCATGAGGGGACTCCAAAGGGTGGATTATTTGGAAAGGCCGTATGCCTTACGAACTGTGTTCATTTGTTCTTTACTGAAAGGCGTGCCTTCAGGCGGAGTCACTTCAAAGGGTATTTTTTTTTCCGGATCGATCATGGCCAGGGTTTCCAAGGCTTCGTCGCAGACTCGCAGCGTGAAGTTTTCTGGACCCATACTTGTGTGGTGGGTGGCCATCTCATTTAAAAGCAAGGGTACAATTTTAGGAATCCATACTACGTCGTTAATATATTGCAAGGCTTTCAATGCCTTGGATTTATCCTTGGGGGCGCCATGCTTCAAGGCGAAATCTATTTTTCGGGTTTCTTTTTGAAAACCGAGTTTAGCTAGAGCCCTGTCATAGGCTTCCAAAGTCTCTGGATCTTTTTCTTTTTTTCGAAGTATCATTAAAGGTTCTACTGCCTCGATTTCTTTGGTATTTCCAATCGCCAGAACAAGTTCATTGGCCACCGAACTTTCGTTGTCTTTTTGGGAATATTGGAATTCCAAATCCAAAAACAAGCGTTTCGCATCCCCCTTTCGAGAACGGCCGCGAACTTCCTCGGCGGCCATGGCACGAATGCTGGAATTTTTGTCGCGAATCAGTTGGAATAAAATTTCTTTACTCCAAGGCGAAGCATAGTGCATGCAGAATCGCAATAGTATTTCACGACTGGTTTGATTCGTAGATTGGACTATGGTTTTTAAGGATGAATAATCGGAATCGGGAATAGCAGCCAAATCGTTGAGAATGGTTTGATCCGCTTTGTTGATTCGTTCTTGAATCATTTTGACATCCATTATATGAACTCCTTTTTTGGGCTCCGCTTGCGAAGAGACCAGATTGAGCGTTATGATGAGAATTATCCTGATCCACATTTTATTGAATACCCCTTTAGGCATAAGGGTTTTCCGCACTTCTTCGCGCAATAGTGGCTTCATTATCGGAATCGTCATGGCTGAAGTTTTTGATTGTGATCAAGTCGCCAGCCCGCATCAACCCATCTGCGTTTTCCCCATAAGTTGTGTCTTGCCAAGGACGAGAAAGCGTTGGGGGGTTGGCTCGGTCATAGAGAAGGTATTTAGACATCAGCCGCATTCTAGACCAGATATCGTGACGCCAAGGTATGCTGACCCCTCGATCATCGGAGTGGCTATATTGGGCGGAAGTCAATCTGAGCATATGTCCAAATTCATGAGCCAATGCTCGAGCTAACTCTGGGAGGGCCAACAATTTTCCCGTGTAAACAAAAGAGGGATTGAATTGCCATCGGTTCCCTGCAAATGCCACAGGTTCGAATTCTTCCCGTTCATCATCGGCATTGTTCCAGATATAATTCAAACATTGGGTGAAATACACATTCAAAAAGCCGCGCCGATTATGGGCTCGAGCAATGGTACGGGACGGACGATGATTATGGATCGAGTCTTCGGTAATCAAACCAGCGTGGGGTTGGACGATATTATGTTCAGTGAATCCTCGGAATACAAATCGTATTCCGGCCGGATTCCAGATAGCATTGATAAAATCGATTAACGATTGGGCTTCCGGGATGGTCCACATTGGTGGATCAGCTAACAGGGCTCCCGTTCCCGTTTCAGAAACGTTCAATAAATGCCCCCATAGCAGCACTTCTTTCATAAGAACGATCTGAATATCCAAGCTCGCGATGACAGGGCCATCGGCCGCGCCTTGGTGGATATCCATGACATCCGACCCAACTGCGGCTGGGTTGAATTCTATTAACTGACCAAAATTATCCAGGATGGGTTGTCGAAGGTTTATCACCGTACCTCCACTTCGCATGACTGCATGCCATGGGGCACTGGTTTCATCCAAGTGAATGGGCAAAAAGGCTAACCGATAAAACTCGGGAAGTGGCGTAGGGATTGGATCACCCGCCTGAGCTGGGGCGGCGAGGGGTGGCATGGATAGAATTAACTTGGGATTTCCGCTTCCCCGAAAATCGAGTTGCGGCGAGTCCATTCGGGTCGATTCCGAGTTCGCGCGACCGAAGCAGGCTAAATATTTTCGAATTAACGGCTGCACTGATCCGGAGACGTGCCCTGATCTTGAGTATATCTCACCCAACTTGGTTTGCGTATTGGGGCCCACTACTCCATCGATGACCAAGCCATGGTCCTCTTGAAACTCCAAGATGGCTTTTTCTGCGAAATCATTCATATCAGGAGATAGCGCACCAGTATAATAACCCAAGATTTGCAAGCGCTGGAGCTGACCTTCCATTGTGTCTAATGCTCTCAAAGGATTATCCCACACAACGATGGTGGTGCTTCCAGATGGATCGGGATCGTTGGCACCGATAGCCCGTACAATCCGGTATTGAGTACCAAAAAGTTCTAGAACTGCGTCTTCACCGAGGGGTAAGTCGAAATGATAAATTCCGTTTACAGGAATGACTTGAGAGACCACTCCTGAATGCAGGGTTAAAGTCGCTTCACCGCCATCGGTGATTCGTCTTGCTCTTTCCGTCCCCGGCCTTTGCTGGAAGACTAGATGAACGGAGGCTTCATTAAATTGGGCCACCGCCCCGGTCGCACCATCTCCAGCTGCCATTTTAGCTCCCCGCCGGCTTTTCTCCAAAGGTAACGTGGAAGCCACCCCGGGTTATTTTTTCATGCTTGGCTTTTCCCTGACTGTTCAATTGTCCAGTCAGAATAGTTCCATCGCGCAAGGTTACGCTATACGATCGGTTCTTACTCGGTTTGCCGCCATCGCCGGTCAATTCGATTTCCAAGGTGTCATGAACTTTCAAATTGGGACTCACCGACACCCATTGATCGACGCATACCATCAGTTGAAAAAATTCACAAGTTTCTAATTCTGGTTTATGGCCATCCTCAGTGAGTAGAGATTTTTTTGCATCCCATTCTCCTTCTACCTTGCCACCCTGAACCACTTTCGCCTCGGTTAGGACCGGGATGCGCAACCCTCCCTCACCGGTGCCATAAACGGTGACGAAGGCGGAGGAGCCGTCTTTAAATCCATCCGCGACAACGCTGTACTTGGCTTTTTCCGAAGCCGCCATTTCATCTTTAGCCCATTTCGCTTGGTTCAAGGTGCAGACTTCCACTGTAAAGCTGCCTGCCTTTACGTAACCGCCATGATACGCATGACCATCCACGGTGCTGACTGCATTGATCTCGGCATTATCCGGATCCGTGAGGCGGTAGGGAATGCCGGCAAGGGGGTTACCCGCCGAATCCACGAAATCGAATTCGACACTATGAATTTCCGGTGGCTTTTCCGGAGGTTTGGAAAGCGGGAAGGGCTTGATTGCCTTGGGACCTGTTTTGGAGGCCGCGGCTGCAGCCGCGGCCGCTTCTGCGCTGCCCGCTTGGGAACCGCTTCCACCCTCGCCGATTAAAACTGTAAAACATCCCATGGCATTCATGGAGGGAGGGCCCACACAAACTGCCATATCGGAAACGCGCGCGGCAGGCTTTTTGCCAAGAAGAACGCCCGTGCTGCCTAAGGAAATGGGTCCACCCACATGGGGTACTACGCCTGTTACCATAGGACACACATGCATATCACCCAAGGTCGCAGCGGGCATTTTACCAATTAAGACCGTGGGGGAACCAAGAATGATAGTGCCGCCATGAGCTGTTAAATCTCCAAGCCGAGCTGCGGGTTTTCCCATTTAATCCCCCTTGATTCCAAATTCCAGGGCCGTGAATTCTTTCATCGATTCTACACCGCCATAGTAGGCGCAGCCTCGCCAAACTAGGGTCAGTTGATTGGATTCCTTGTGAATAACAAGCGTCTGCAACACCATGGCTAAATCCTCCCGACCTTCTCCGACATCGAGCCAAGCTGTGGGGCGCTCGCCGGGCAATTCAAAACCGAACTGGGGAAATTCCGGGTCCAGGCGCGCGAGTTTTATGGATTCATTCCCCTGAAGATAGGGGACACGAAGGCCATCCGCAGCGCCATTGAAAAAGAGTGGATTCAACTTGGGAGGCACGGTTTGGGGTTTTGCTGATCCTGGAGTGCCAATTTCCGGGGCTTCATGAGCCGCACGCTGACGATCGGCTTCGGCCCGCATCCAATCCTCAGGCTGCAACCCTGCTAAGGTAAAACGAGGGTGAGAATTTTTATTGATATAGCCGAACGCAACGGGTTCAGGACCCAATTTCCATCTGTCGTAACGACCTTGCACTAGATTTTCTGGGGTGAGCAGTTTCTGCGGATCCTCAAGATTGGGTAGCAACAAGTCTTGAATTGCCTTGGGATGATTTTTCAAAACATAGCCCCGGCCTACCGGATTTTTAAGGTAAAGGTAGGTGATGCCTTCATCGGATTTTGCGTCTTGCCCTCCATAGGCACCACTGTAGTCGAGAAGCATGTCGGAAAAGGGCTCGGCCTCAGAGAAGGCGAGGCCTGTTCCCGTAACATAGGCTTTCCTGTTTCCAAAAACCCGAGCGATTTTTTTAGCATTCCCAACCTGCAAACCAATGTCGATGAAGGGTGCTTTTTTTCCTGCAGGGACATGGGCGCGACCTATGAAGATAATATCGGTCATTGGCTTGTAGGCGATTAAATCGGATTCAAGCTTTAACGCGTCTTTTTGTGGATTTCCTTCCCCCCAGAATTCATCCGCCTCTATAAAGGGAATCTGTTCTTCATCAACAACGGCGCCTTTCCCGTTCTCAAATCGGTACGTTCTTTTGCCCAGTACGGAAAGAATCGGGGACCCATCGGGCGCGAAGCCGGGTGCGATGTGTGATAGCCATTTCATTTTACCCTGCCGCAGGTTGAGATAAGACGAGAGTGAAAACTAGCAAAGTGCATTGGCAGCCGTATCTACCAGGGCTATATTTGTGACCCCGGACACATACCTTGTGACCGGGGTCACATATGGTTATGAAAGAGTTGCAATGAAGACCTACAAAATCGCGGTATTGGCAGGAGATGGAATCGGTCCCGAAGTCATGGAGCAAGCCATCAGAGTGCTTGACGCGACTGGACGAAAATTTGGATTTGGTCTCGAATATGGTTTTGCCGATGTTGGAGGATGTGCCATCGACAATCATGGAGAAGCTCTACCCGCTTCTACCGTAAAAACATGTGAGAATAGCCAAGCCATTTTATTCGGATCGGTGGGCGGACCCAAATGGGAGTCCTTGCCTCCAGAAAAACAACCGGAACGCGCGGCTCTTTTACCTATCCGTAAACATTTCCAACTATTTTGCAATTTTCGGCCGGGAAAGGTTTACAAAGCGTTGACAGCAGCTTGTCCCTTGCGTCCCGATATAGTCGGAGATGGATTTGATATTCTTGTCGTTCGAGAATTAACGGGCGGAATTTATTTTTCCAAAGGTTCGGGAAGCAAAGGACGAGAAGGATCAGGACCTACCGAACGCGCTTGGGATACGAAAGAATATACGCGCGCCGAAATCGAACGCATCGCTCACAAAGGTTTTAAAGCGGCGCAGCTTCGAAAAAAAATCTTAGTCTCGATCGATAAAGCGAATGTGTTGACCAGCATGGTGTTTTGGCGCGAAGTTGTTACGGATATATCAAAGCAATATCCGGAGGTAAAATTGTCGCATCTCTATGTGGATAATGCCGCCATGCAGTTGGTTAAAAATCCCCATCAATTCGATGTGATGTTATGTGGAAATATGTTCGGAGATATTCTGTCCGATGAAACGGCCATGCTTACGGGTTCCATGGGATTGTTGCCCTCTGCGAGTTTGAACGAAGCGGGCTTTGGCTTATATGAGCCTGCCGGTGGCTCCGCTCCCGATATTGCCGGGAAAGGCATCGCCAATCCAATTGCTCAAATTTTATCGGCGGCATTGATGCTTCGCTATTCTTTCCAGGAAAATGCAGCGGCACAAGCAATTGAGGATGCTGTTACCTCAGCCATCAATCAGGGTGTGCGAACGGGCGATATCGCTTCTAAGGGCGAGTCGGTCGTTGGCACCGTTGGCATGGGGGATGCAGTCCTTAAGGCTTTGGTGGGTTAGCTGAAGCTTTTAATTCGGTCGGCACTGACCCTGGGAACATTGGCCGTCTTGGCCTACTATGTTTTTCATGGTCGTGCCCTGCTTGCCAATCAATGGCAATGGAATTGGCCTTGGTTGGCGGCAGCGATTGGAATTTCGTTTCCCTTGTTTTTTGGTCGCGCTTGGAAATGGTTTCGACTTATCCACTCCCTTGATTTATCTATCACTTTTGGCCAGGCTGCCAAAAGTTATTTGGGAGGAATGCCCTTAGGCTTGATCACTCCCGGAAGAGTGGGCGAACTTTCTCGCTGCCTTTTTCTTCCTCAACAAAAAGTTCATAACCTTTCGGGGGCGGGTCGAGTTGTACTAGACAATTGGACCGACTTTTTAGCGGTGCTGGTTTGGAGCACGTTGGGTTTGTTTATCCTATGGGGTTGGCCTGGTGCGGGACTGGGTATAGGCTTGAGTTTAGTTTTTAATCAAATGGGATTGTGGCTTAAGGTCTTGAACCGAATGGTTTCGATTCTTCCCTCGTTGAAAGGGTTCAAAGCCAAAGTTGAAAATGAAATTCCAAACATGGCGAGTTTACCTTCGAAGGACTATGCCTTCGCGGTTAGTGCTGGGATTTTATTGTTTGGTCTCGAATGGATTCAACTCGATTT
>JAYVCH010000251.1:0-3170 GCA_043750055.1 Fibrobacteria bacterium | reverse complement strand
GAGACAGTTGGTTTTGTCCCGACTATGGGAGCATTGCATCAGGGTCACCTTAAATTAGTGGAAACAAGTCGTGAATCGACGACTCATTCTGTGGTCTCTATTTTTGTTAATCCACTGCAGTTTGGACCTAGCGAAGATTTCTCCCGTTATCCAAGACCATTTGAAGAGGATGTGCGACTCTGTACTGAAGCGGGCGTATCCGCTCTTTTTATTCCCGATGCCGCACACTTTTACGCAACCGATCACTCCACCTATTGTGAGGTTCAAGGTCTAGATCAGCATTTATGCGGCGCGACTCGTCCCGGCCATTTTCGCGGGGTATGCACCGTGGTAGTGAAACTTTTCAATATTATCCAACCCCACATGACTTTTTTTGGACAAAAAGATATCCAGCAAGCCTTGATTTTGAAAAAAATGACGCGAGACTTATCCTTGAATCTTGATTTTAGAATTGTCCCTACAGTTCGCGAGGACAGCGGGCTTGCCTTGAGTTCACGGAATCGCTATCTATCCCCAGATGAAAAAAATGCGGCGAGATCTCTGTTTCAAGGGCTCGCCAAAGCCCACGCAGCCTTTGTGAAAGGTGAAAAAAGTTCCAGTAATTTGATCGCGATTGTGGAACAGGAAATCTTAGCTAGTTCACCCACTCGTATTGATTATATCCAAATCGTTTCTCAACACTTGCTACAACCGGTCGATTCCATTCAAGTCCCCAGTGTCATGGCAGTTGCGGTTTATTATGGAAAAACGAGACTGATCGATAATTTTCTCGTGAACCCATAAAACTCAATTCGCAGCCTCTTCGTGCCTTATTTTCCTAACAGGGTGATTTTGGGTTCGGGGTTAAGGTTGGCTTCAACCATTTCTCTTAGCGAAATCCTTCATCACGGCCACCAAAGCATCGATGCCATCTAAATCCATGGCATTGTAAATCGAAGCACGGAATCCACCCACGGATCGATGGCCTTTGAGACCGGAGAGGTTGGCCGATTCGGCAGCTTTGCCGAATGCATCTTCCAATTCCGGCTTTTCTAGCACAAAGCAGACATTCATCCGCGAACGATCTTCCTTGGCGCAAGTACCTTTAAACATTGGATTTTCATCGATTTCCAAGTATAGACGACGAGCTTTTTCTTCATTGCGCTTTTGCATCGCCACCACCCCACCCTGTTGTTTAACCCAGCGCATGGTTTCCATTGCCATGTAGACGGGGAAAACCGGAGGGGTATTGTACATGGATTCATTTTCAATGTGGATTTTATAATCGAGCATAGAGGGGATCTTTCGTTTCACCTTGCCCAACAATTCATCTTTCACGATCACAACTGTCGTGCCGGCAATACCCATATTTTTCTGCGAGCCTGCGTAAATCAAACCAAACTTGGACACGTCAACAGGTCGGCTTAAAATATCGCTGGACATATCGGCAATTAAGGGGATGGGAGAATCAGGAAAGGATTGCATTTGCGTTCCGAAAATGGTGTTATTGGACGTAACGTGAAAGTAACGGGCATCCTTAGGAATATCATAGGCTTTGGGAATAAAATTGTAGTTGGATTCTTTGGAGGAAGCGACAACCTTTACATTCCCAAACAATTTGGCTTCTTTCAGGGCTTTATTGGCCCAGGTTCCCGTATCCAAATAGGCCGCAGTCTCATTTTCATCCAATAGATTATAAGGAACCATGGCAAATTGGAGACTCGCACCGCCTTGCAAAAAAACTACCGAATAGCCTGTAGGAACCTCAAGGAGTTCCTTGACAAGTTTTACCGCTTCGTCCATTACTGCGATGAATTCTTTTCCGCGATGGGACATTTCAAGCAGGGACAATCCCTTGCTGTTGAAATCCAAGCAAGCGCGAGAACCAGCTTCCATGGCTTGACGGGGAAGGATGGAGGGACCGGCACTAAAATTGTGAATCTTTGCCATTAGAATTTCCTTTTAGTCGTTTTATTCGTTTTAAAAAATTTAAACTTTTTTCAGACTCACTTCGAGCCATTGGTTTTTAAAGCACTAAAACGCGCGACGGCGGTCGTTTGAATCCCGCCACGAGCATTGAATATCCCGCGAACTTCCATGCTCTTGGGAGCACAGGCCTGGACGCAATCGCCCAAAACCCGGTTCACCACATGCTCGTGAAAAACTCCCAATTCCCTGAAAAAGAGAATGTATTCCTTTAAGCTTTTTAGCTCTAAACACAACTTTTCGGGAACATAGCTGATTTGCAACGTTGCGAAATCGGGTAATCCAGTTTTGGGACAAATACAGGTAAACTCCGGGATGGACACTTCTAGCAATGTTTCACTGCTAGGATATTGAAATTCCCATGATTCGATTTCTGGAGTCTTTAATGTGGGGATATGGTGTTGTAGGCCTTCGTAACTAGGTTCAGTCATGGATAAATGCCTCAGGTTCAATTGGACACGTTCTCAAATTCAAGTTCATAACTCGCTTAGTTCAACGGACTTTTGTTCGCCGCTTACCATATCTTTTATTTCATATTGGCCCACAGGAGCCTTATCGGATCCAAAAAAAAGCACGCGTTTTGCGGTCTGATCATTAGCCTGACCCATTTGCTTCTTGAACTTTTCCCCTGCGAGTGAATAGCCCACGCGTTTGCCTTTTGCACGTAACGCTTGTGCCAGTCGAAGTAAAGCTGGATTTGGAAGTTTATCCTCACCGGGTGCAACATCCAACAAGAAATAATCCAAAGGATCGCGACCGGTTGGCAATAATCCTTTTTCCTTCAATAACTCACTGAGCACCACATCACCCATTCCAAAACCAACTCCCGTAAGTGAAAGTCCGCCTAAACTCGATAATAAATTGTCGTAACGACCGCCACCGGCCAGGGCCCGTAAGGTTTTGGCTTTATCGTAAACTTCAAAAACGATGCCGGTGTAATAAGCCAACCCTCGCACCACGGACAAATCCAATTCGATGAATTCGGAATAACCCAGACTGTCCATGAAGTGGAACAGGGTTTCCAATTCCTTCAAACCACTTTTAGGAGTGGATGGAGCGGGAACTCCCGTTTCCATTGGGCTTGACGTCGGGTCCTTTGAAATTGGGGCCTGTTCCATTGCGCTTGTGCCCAGCTTACTTTGATCGGCTTCGGGAAAATACAGGGCCAAGTCTTTCAGGCTTCGACATTGGAAAAACTGTTCGAT
>JAYVCH010000250.1:0-7019 GCA_043750055.1 Fibrobacteria bacterium | reverse complement strand
CCGTAATCCCGATGTCTTTCGCGGGTATGGCTGCGGGCTCGCAAAGCCGTGGACATCGCTTCCTTCACAATGATAACGTGGATGTTACTGCACCGCGTGAAGCCTATATCAGTGCCTTGCGCGCTGCCAAGGTATTGGTGGATCAAGAGGAACGCAAAACCTTAGTTCGCAAGCTCACCGAAGAAACGGCCGCAAAAGCCAATCTCCTATGGCGTCGCGACGAAGAGTTACTTGAAACCGTCACGTATCTTTTGGAATACGCCGTCCCCGTGCTAGGCCGTTTTCCTGAACGCCTCTTGGAAGTGCCCGAGGAAGTGTTGGTTTCGGAAATGCGCGAGCATCAAAAGTATTTCGCGCTGGAAAAAGCCGATGGAACCTTGGCCAATGCCTTTATCACGATTTCCAACATGGTCTGCACCGACTTTGCCCTTGTGCGCGAAGGCAATGAAAGAGTGCTACGCGCCCGGTTTGCCGACGCCGAGTTTTTTCTGAAAGAAGATCGACAACGCACCTTGGAATCGCGGGGAAAGGATTTGGAAAAAGTCACCTTTATGGCCGACCTCGGTTCTGAAGGCTCACTCGCCAAAAAAATCGAACGCGTAGAAAAACTCGCATTGCATATCGCGCAATTTGTTTTTCAAAATCAAAATACCAATGGCGCTATCGAGCCCGTGGATGCTGGCTTAGGCTATGGCCGACTCGACAAGGTTCGACAAATCGTCAGGCTGGCCAAATGTGACTTGACCACAAATATGGTCGGTGAATTTCCGGAACTGCAAGGATTGATGGGCCGATATTATGCCATCGCCGAAGGGCTCGACCCAACCGTTGCCGATGGAATCCGCGACCAATATCGCCCCCGTAACGTGGAAGATAACTTCCCCTCGACCGACGAAGCCGCCTTGGCTGGTTTAGCTGATCGACTGGACTCCCTCATCTCCATGTTTTCCAAAGGCAAAGTCCCAACCGGCTCCTCCGATCCCTATGCGCTTAGGCGCGCCTGCTGGTCCTCCATTGCCATTATTGTGAATCGTGGATTTCATTTTGACATCGCCGCGGTCTTGCGCTTTGCCCTCTCCAACATTTATAAACCTTTCTTGAAGGCTGAGGAAATGGCCGGTCTCGATGACAAGTTGATAGAATTCTTCCTTGGACGCGCCAAGAATTTATTCCAAGAAGCGCCACGCCCTGGATTACCAGGTGGGTTCGCTCGTGACACCATCGATGCCGTGGTGCAGTCCAAGGCCGGTTGGGTTGATTTCACCGACCTGGTGGACCGCCTAAAGGCTGTGCAGGCTTTCCGTAGCCTCCCTTCCTTCTCAGAGGCTGCGGAAACGTTCAAGCGCGTCACTAATATTTTAGGCAAGGACGGATCAACCGCAGCCAAAGGAACTTTCGATCCGACAATACTCACGGTGGAAGCGGAACAAACGCTACTGAAAAGTGTCACCGCGGCTGAAATCCAAGTTCACAAGGCCCTGGCCGCACGAAACTACGGTGACGTTTTAGATTCGGTAGGAGCGCTTCGCAATGACGTAGCCGCGCTCTTTGATGCGGTGATGGTGAATGATCCAGACATCGCCATCAAAACACAAAGGCATTTGCTCTTAGGAAAGGTTCGCGACTTGGTGGGTGAAATCGCTGATTTCTCCGCAATTCAAGGTCGATAGGAAGAATAAGGTTCGCATCAATTTGATTTCGTGACTTTACGTACATATATTCCCAGTATCGGAAGGACAAAATGTCAGGCATTTCCATTCTTTCCGCATTTCTACTTCTCGCGGGAGAATTTTTTAGCTGCTGTCGTATCAACGAGGCCTTAGCAAAAAATGTGGTCGGGCTCTTTGATTCAATCGGATTGAGTTCAACTGCACGCGCCAGCGTACCTTCCCCCGCCCATTCCACCCTACCTTCCGTTACATATTCTGAACCAACGCTAGGCAAGCATGCACAATGCCATGGACATGGACCTAAAAAAGAAAACCAAGCACACCAGACTCTCACGCCGGAAGATCAGAACTACTCTTTCGCGTATTCGGAATTCACCTAAGCTGGAAGTTGCATTTCCGAATTGTCGATTACGAAAAAATCGATGGTCAGTAGTGAAGCAGTCTCATTAGAAATCATAAATGCCCCACTGGCTTACCAGACTGAACCCAATTTAACCAGGCCAAACTCCCTTGACCGCCCTCGGCCTCAAAACAAATCCAGCCCACCTCTTTATCTTCTGAACCTTCGAATCCTCGTTTAAATCTCTCCTGGGAGCCGGTCATCCGTATCCCTTTAATCGGCCAAAGTCTGAGGTTTTTACCCACGACCTTTGTTTCCGATTTACCCATTATAAATTCCCTATTTCAATTTATTGCTCAGCCACGGGAGTTCAATGCACATGCGAAAATTCTGGAGAATCCTGGTATTCCTACTCTTCTCACAATCCCACCACTCCCATGCTCAAGGCATAACCTTGGATTCTCTCCTTTATTTAGGACTCCGCAAGAATCCAAATCTTGCCACTTTCAAAGGGGAGACCGATGTGGTTGCCAGCGATACCTTACTTGCGAGCACTCCCAGAAACCCCGAACTTGGAATTGAAGTGGGATATAATTTGACCGACCCGGGGAAACCAAAAGCGAGCGCAAAGGTTTCTAAGGACTTTCAATTAGGTGTGCGCCACAGTCATTCTCAGGTTACCAAGGCCAACATTGCCACGAACCGTCAATTGGAAAAATCGCGCGAAAAGGACATCGCCCAGGATATCCGATCTTCTTTCTATTCCTGGCAAATTCTGTCGCGAAAAAAACTTTTACAAATTGAAGTCGAAAAACGGTGGGAAATTCTGTCCCGTCTCGCAACCGCTAAAGTCAAAGAGGGTCGGCTCTCGCAAGTTGAAGAGGCGCAAGCGAAGCTCAACTTGGCGAAGGGTCATTTGAACGAAATGGAAATTCAAACCGAAATGGAAACCATTTTTAAAACCTTGGAATATTTGACGGGAACAAATTTAAGCCTAGAATCCATCGCTCCGATTGCCCTAGACTCCCTACCCCCTGCGATTCCTTTGGACAGTTTAATTGTCTGGGCTCTACTCGAAAATCCCGAATTGAAAATATTGGCCATGGAAACTGAATCGCAAATCCAGGATGCCTATTTTCAAAAATCCTTAAGTAACCCACCCGTTACCCTATCCTTGGGATATGACCGGGAAACGGATGGAGCCAATCTCCTGGGCGCGGGGATCTCCTTGCCAATTCCCTTTTATAATCGAAACCGCTCGGGAATAGCAAAATCTCAAGCGAACCTTCGGCTCTCAGGTTACCGAAGGCAAGCGACTGAAAAGAAACTTAAATCCGAAGTAGAAGCGAGAAATACCCGGCTACAAATGTTGGCACATTGATATCGATCGCACCAATAAGAAATCCGCATATTGAGTCGAAAACAATTAGACCTTTCTGAAAAAGGATTCCTCCAAGGGTTGCTTGGAATTTTCGATCTTTCGCGGGTACAGGAGGAGAACTTGAACCAGGAATTCGAAACTCTCGACATTCTCGGTGCGTATTATGAGGAATGGATTCGACTTGGAAAAACTGTGGGAGGAAAGATATGGTAAAGGTTAGGATTTTTCTAATTGGAATTACAGGCAGCCTGCTAGTCTCCGTTCCCCTAACGGCCCATGAAGGTCATGACCATGGGGCTGCCGCACCCCAGGAGTCCGTTCAAAAGGGTCCAATACTCTTGTCCGAGGAAGCCAAAAAGAATTTGGAAATCCAGACTGCCGAAGCTTCAGTTCAAGCCATTGAGAAAACCATCAACGCATCCGGCACCGTGCAAGCCATCGCTGGTGCGCGGGAAAATGTCTCGAGTAGAATTTCCGGAAGAGTCGTAGAAGTAAACGCATCGCTCGGACAATTCAAAAAGAAAGGGGAAACTCTTTTTATTCTAGAAGCCAGACAATTATCGGAAACGGCCATACGCATTTCTGTCCCTGCCCCTCGCAGTGGAAAAGTAGTCAGGATCAATGTAATCAAAGGCGATGGAGTTGAGATTGGAACGTCATTATTGGAACTGGCCGATTATTCAGAAGTGTATGCCGTAGCGGAAGTTTACGAATCCCAAATCGGTAAAATAACCAAGGGAATGGCGGCACGCGTTTACTCTCCTAGCCTCAAAAATAATGACCTAAAAAGTAAAGTGGATGTGATTGGAACGGAAGTCAATCCCCAAAGCCGAACCATCCAAGTTTGGCAAAAATTAAAACTACATGCCACGACCTTTTACACCAAGACCATAAGGTTTAATATGTTACGATGATCATTTTCATCGAACGTGACCGTCATTTTCAAATTCTTTTTTACGGACATGCAAGAAATAAAACTTCACACCGCCTTGCGCATTAAAAGGCATTCCCGGGACAACATGTATGTAGGTGACAACACTCGGCTCACCTTTTAGTCGCGATTCATTCTCAAACTGAGCATCGTACCAGTCGGTATTGAACACGTTGAGGACATAGGTGAAAACTTCCCATCGCCGATGCCGATACCCAACGGCGAGATCGAAAATGGAAAATCCTTTCGCTTCAAATTGATTTCCTTCATCTGCTGGCCGGTCATCCAAGTGTCTTCCACGAAAACTACCATATAAGCCTGAAGGGTGACGCATGGAAATTCCCCCAGCCATGGTCAGCCGCGGAGCCAAGGCAACAGCGTCGCCATTACCAGCATTACTGGTGAAGACGGCTTCGCAGGCGGTTAAATCCAAATCCGCCTAAAGCCATGGAAGGATTTCATAACGCGTTTCAAAATCGACGCCCTGGCGACGAGTGGGAATATTTTCCTCGGTCTCTCCCCCATCCTCAGACCAGACGAATTCTCCGTCCATGTTTAGAAGCCATAATGACGTCGCCAAGTCCCAGCGTTTCCATAGCTGAGTGCGAGCGCCAATCTCATAACTACGCGCCCTGGTGAGCGGTCGAGCGGGATTTATTTGATCGGTAACGCCGCGCGCGTCATTTGAGTGAAAACCCTCACCATAGTTTAAAAAGAGATCTGTTCCTGAAATCGGAGTGATGACTATATTGGCTTTAGGACTGAACGTGGACGCGTCCTTCACTCCGGTAAGGGAGGAGTCGCCGGTTTCATACAAACGATCCACTACGTCGAATCCAAAATGATCCCCTCGTAAGCCCGCTTGGAGGTAAAGCCATGAAAAGGGCGTCACCGATTCCTGGAAGTAGGCGCCTAGGCTTCCCTCGCGAACATCGGCATCGACTCGCTGGGAGAGGACTCGGCGTGCTTTCGCATTGTCAAGGTTGTTGTGGATATTGTCGTTGCGCGCGGAAATACCAAACAAGGCCTCGGCCCCGATTCCCATAAAAGTCTGCTTACGCCGATAGGTCGCATTAAGTCCGGAGATGAAAAGGTCATCACGTTGATTGATCTCGTCCCCATGGATAGAGTCCCGGGCGAAGAAGGTGAAGTTGGAAAAAAGGGACAGACGATAATTGATAAGGTACGCGGATGCCTTCCACTCTTCATTTTCGTTCGGCACCGACAAGTATTCGGTAGATGCACTATAGCGTTGCGATTGTCCACCCTCGGTGGGATCGATGGATCCCCAACGTGACAAGCGACCCGCTTCGACTTCGCGTAATGGAATCTGTCCGGATCCGTTCCACCCACTGCCGTATCCCATCCAGGTCAAACTAAGGATGGTGGTTGGGTTCTCGATAACGGGCGTTTTCAAATAAAGGTTATAGCGTTCCAGATTTTCGGGATGGTCGAAGGGTGCGTCCGAGCGATAGACCTCAGCGGCCATAGTCGGTTTTAAAGGCGCATCCAAAGTCATGACCGTCAGAACTCGCGAAGTATTGAACATACCTCCGGAAGCCTGCACCAAATTTTCCGCGGGATAGTTTCGAGTCTGCATCCGCACGGCCCCGCGGTGTTGAAATCTCCATATTCAATATTATATGGACCCTTGTCCACTTCTACCCTGTCCACCAGCTCAGGAATCACAAAATGCAGATCCGCGAAACCCTGGCCATGTCCATGGCTCACCATGTTAACGGGCATGCCTTGAAACCAAAGGGCCAAGTCGGTGCCGTGATCAGCGTCGAAGCCACGAATGAAGAATTGGTTGGCCTTGCCACCACCCGCATGCTGGCCCGTGAACAAACCAGGCGTGACCTTAATGATATCGGCCGGATCCGTCATTACGCGTAACGATAGATCCCGATCGCGAATGACTTGACTATTGGAGGTCGAAATGGCCTTGCGCGAATGGATGGACTTTTGACTTCGCTCCAGCGTGTCTTTCAATGCGCTGGAAATGTCGCTTTGCTCGCCCCAGGCCGAGACTAAATATCCTGCACTGAAAAGACATGTCTTCCAAATTGATCTCGGTGAAAAAATCATAACTACCTTTCCAAGCCTTGACGTGTTTGATCAACGCCAAGCCGAATTGTTTAATTGAATTAATTTTAAAAGCGCTATTTAGCGCGCCGTTGACTAGTTGGGATTTTAGGCAGGTGAAAAGGCAGGGGGGCCGCTGGCCCAGGAAAGTCCAATAAGGCCCGAAATAGGCGCGCCATGGCGCCTGCTGTGCTTTTTTTGAGCATCCGAAGCGACGGTAATGGATTTTTCGAATGGGTCGACCAAAGTAGCCGCAGCCGAATTGCTCTCATCAATTGTGAACTCGTCTCCACGACTCTCATCCAGTGCCGCAGGTCCCAGAACCCCAAGGATACGGTTTGCCATGGGCAAGTCTGCGGCGGAGAAGGAAGGATGAACATGATTGCCTGTACCGCCCTTGTGACTATGAACCAACAAGTGGAAGTGAGGCAAAATCGACCAAATGAAAAAAGCAAATGCCAGGTAGAATCTCCCCTGTGGCATCGCACTCAATTTTTCCATTTGGTACTTCATTTCCAATTAATATAAACCCTGGTCCAGGTTTTGTGGTTAGCCAAAAGATTTGAGTCACCCTTTTAGCTTAACCCTGCTGGAGAGCTCAGCGAGTCGAGT